>MHFG01000020.1:260-10467 GCA_001804065.1 Omnitrophica bacterium RIFCSPHIGHO2_02_FULL_46_20 | reverse complement strand
GAATTTAAGGAGATTGATTTTGAGAAGATAAAGAAGATCATGAGGCAGCCGGTAGTTATAGACGGAAGAAATATTTATGATCCGGCTGAGATGAAGAGGCTCGGGTTTAAATATGCTGGGGTAGGCAGGGGATAGATTAGTTAATAGTTCATAGCTGATAGTTTAGTTGTAGGGCAGGTTTCAACCTGCCCTATCAGAGAAAAATATGATAGATGGTGTTAAAGTCAAAAAACTTAAGCTAATACCTGATGAGCGCGGAAGGCTCATGGAGATACTGCGGGTGTCGGAAACTAACATTCAACCAAAGCAAGTTTATCTAACTACAGCGTATGAAAATGTTGTAAAGGACAAGCAATGTTTTCACATGCATAAGAGGCAAGTAGATTTTTTTTGCTGTTTGAAAGGAATGATAAGGCTTGTATTAGTGGATGTCAGAGATGACAGCAAGACTAAAGGAGAAATTAATGAGCTAGAAATTGGCGAAGAGAATTTCTGCCTCGTAAAGATTCCGAATAAAGTAATCCATGCTTTTAAGAGCCTTAAGGGAGAGGCGTACATCGTAAACTGTATCAACCGAGAATATGATAGAAATAGACCCGATGAGTTTAGAATCAAAAACATTTATTATGATTGGGAGCGCATGTGCCCTCTACAATAATTCTCGACAAAGATATGCTGACAAAGTTGTATGTTGGCGAAGATATCTCAATAATGAAAATTGCAAAAAAATTAGGGTATAGCGCTACCTGTATCTATAATAACTTACTGCGACATAACATACCTATTATGCCCAATAGCCGGAGATATAAGGGGAGGCCTGGCAGGAGACACACAGAAGAAAGCCGCAGAAAATTATCGTTATCAAAGATAGGTGACAAAAATCCCGCTAAGCGTCTTGATGTTAGGGTTAAATTGAGCAGGGCGAAGACGGGCAAGAAAATGTCCATACAAGCAAGGGAGAACATGAGCAGGGCACAGAAGGGTAGAGTCATCAATTGGGGAAACAGGATTTCAATAGCGATAAAGGCGTGGTATTCCTCGAAGGAAGGCATGGATTTTATAGAAAAGCTACGCCAGAGGACAGGTTCTAGAAACCCAATGTTTAACAAATCAGAAGAAATCCGAACTAGGCATTGGACAAGAGTTGCTTCCGAAGACAAGAAAAAGCAAATCATATCCCAATTCAGGAAGTTACGGATGAAGCAGGTATTCCCTTCAAAGTTTACAAAAATAGAACAAATGATTCAAGATGAGCTGAAGAGAAGGAAAGTGAGCTTTACTGTTAATTGCCCTGTCTTAAATATATGTCAGCCGGATATTGTTATTCCCAATCATAAGATCGCAATACAGTGTGACGGTGATTGGTGGCATGCAAATCCATTATTTTATAGCTCTGATTCACTAAGCGAAATACAGCGAAACAATGTCAAGAGAGATAAGTTCCAAGATGAAATATTGAGAAAAAACGGATGGCATGTAATAAGATTTTGGGAATCTAAAATAAAAGAAAACGTTTCCAAGTGTGTGGATAAGGTAGAAGAATTTATAAGTTATGGCACAGTGAGGAAATTATGAAGGGAGTCATTTTGGCTGGAGGTTTGGGAAAAAGATTGTACCCTTTGACACGGGTGAGCAACAAACACTTATTGCCGGTTTACAACAAGCCAATGGTCTATTATCCTATTCAAACCCTCGTTGATGCTGGTCTTGCAGAGATATTAATTGTAACTGGAGGAAACCATGCAGGAGAGTTTTTGAGGCTTTTGGGCAGCGGGAAAGAGTTTGGCTTAAAGCATATCAATTATACGTATCAGGATGGAGAGGGAGGGATAGCTGACGCCTTGAAACTCGCCGAACACTTCGCGGACAATGATAAGATAGTCGTTATCCTTGGGGATAACATCATCGAAAAGGACATAAAAAAACCTATTGAGGAATTCCGCAAGCAACCCAAAGGCGCGAAGATTATTCTAAAGAAGGTGGAGGATCCCGAACGGTTTGGCGTGGCTGAGTTAAAAGGAAACAGAATAATCTCTATTGAAGAAAAACCCAAAAAGCCTAAATCGAACTACGCTGTTACAGGCATATACATGTATGATTCAAAAGTATTTGAAATAATAAAGACGTTAAAACCGTCGAGAAGGGGAGAACTTGAGATCACAGATGTTAATAACGCTTACTTGAAAAAGAGGGAACTTACCTATAGCATGCTCGACGGCTGGTGGACAGATTCCGGAACATTCGATTCGCTTTTAAGAGCTAATATGCTGGTAGCCAAGCAGGCCGTCATTGCGAGCGAGTGCGAGGCGAAGCCGAAGCAGGAGCGAAGCAATCTCAAATGAAGCGATTATTAGTTACCGGCGGCGCGGGATTTATCGGCTCCAATTTCATCCGCCACATACTCAATAAATACGACGATTACCGCATCGTAAACCTTGACAAGCTCACCTATTGCGGCAACCTCGATAATCTGAAAGAGGCATCAAAGGACAAGCGCTATAAATTTATAAAAGGCGATATTACGAACGCCGATACGGTTGAAAAAGCCGTTAAGGGCTGCGATTGCGTAATAAATTTTGCCGCGGAAACGCATGTCGATAGGTCGATAAAAGATCCGTCAAATTTTGTAAGGACCAATGTATTCGGCACATATACATTATTAGAGGCGGCAAAAAAAATAGGGGCAGGGCTATTCATCCAGATATCTACCGACGAGGTTTATGGAAGCATCCTAAAAGGCGCTTTTAAAGAAATAGATCCGCTCCACCCGAACAGCCCCTACTCGGCAAGCAAGGCGGCAGGTGATTTACTCGCCCGGTCTTATTTTATAACGTATAAATTACCCGTTATAATTACAAGAAGTTCGAATAATTTCGGGCCATACCAGTATCCGGAAAAGGTCATCCCGCTCTTCATAACTCTCCTTTTGCAAAATAAGAAAGTTCCTCTATATGCGGACGGCATGAATGTGCGGGATTGGTTATATGTTATTGATAATTGCGAAGCCATCGATACGTTCTTGCACAAGGGCAAGGCGGGCGAGATCTATAACGTCGGAGGCGCCGCCGAAATTACGAATCTGGAGTTAACCTATAATATTCTTGAAATGCTCGGCAAAGATAAAAGGTCCATAGAATATGTTAAAGACAGGCCCGGCCATGATAAAAGGTATTCGCTCGATATAACAAAGCTAAGGGCTCTCGGGTGGTATCCCAGGCATAATTTTAAAGAAGCGCTCGAGACTACAATAGACTGGTACAGGGCCAATAAGTCCTGGTGGACGAACATACTTCGTCATTGCGAAAGACGAAGCAATATTAAAAGATGAAGCGCATACTAATTACAGGCTCGAGCGGAATGCTTGGAGTTGATCTTTGTAAGGAACTATGCGTAGATTACGAATTGATCGGAGTAGACATTGCCAAAGCAATCTCTACGTATAGTTATCGTAAATGTGATATTACGAACAAGCAAGAAATCTTCCAAGTTGTTAAAAAGGCGCGGCCCAATGTTGTTGTTCACGCCGCGGCGATGACGGATGTTGACGGGTGCGAACTTAATCCCGAGAAAGCGCGCAGAATAAACAGCGAAGGCGCGAAGAACGCGGCCTTGGCGTGCAAAGCGGCAGGCGCCGCCTTAATTTACATAAGCACTGATTTTGTTTTTGACGGTAAAAAGAAGAGTCCGTATAAAGAGACTGACAAAACAAATCCTATAAGTGTTTATGGCGATTCAAAGTTAAAAGGGGAAGAAGCGATAAAGAAAGCGGTGAAAAAGCATTTTATATTACGTACCAGCTGGCTCTATGGCAAACACGGCAAGAATTTTGTAGATACGATTTTGGCAAAGGCAAAGGGTGAAAAAGTTTTGAAAGTTGTCGATGACCAGGTAGGTTCGCCAACGTATACGAAGGATTTGGCAAAGGCAATCCGCGCTTTATTGGATAGGGTCACCAAGTCACCAAGTCACCAAGTCACATGTAGTAGGCCACGCTTTAGCGCGCCCTATGGAATATACCATGTGTCAAATTCAGGAAAAGTTTCGTGGTTCGATTACGCGAAAGAGATATTGAGATTAGCAAAGATGCCGGCAAAAATCGTTCCAATATCGTCGGAGGAATTGGACAGGCCGGCGTCGCGGCCCGCGATGTCCGTCCTTGATAATTCGAAGTTCATTAAATTCACAGGATACAGAATGCGTAGTTGGCAGGAGGCGTTGAAAGAGTATGTTCGATAGTTTAAAAAATAAAATTTTAAGCAAGAAAGCGAAGATCGGCGTCATCGGCTTGGGTTACGTGGGTTTGCCGCTTGCGATGGCCTTCGCGAAGAAAGGCTTTAAAGTATGGGGTATAGATCTAGATAAGGACCGCGTCACAAGGTTAAAGAAGGGGCAGTCTTATATCCTGGATCTAAAGCCTTCGGATATAGTCAACATGCAAAAAGACGGGTCGATTATATTTACCTCTGATATAAGCAATATAAAGAAATTAGACGCTTTTTTTATATGCGTTCCTACGCCGCTTCTTAAGACAAAAGAACCGGATGTCTCATTTATAATTTCCGCCGCCAAGATGATAAAGAAACATATGAAACGCGGCCAGGTGGTGGTGCTGGAATCAACAACCTATCCGGGGACGACCGAGGAAGTCATGCTTCCTATTCTGGAATCAACAGGGCTTAAAGAGCGCAGGGACTTTTATCTGGCATTTTCGCCTGAAAGAATCGACCCTGGCAACACTAAATACTTTGTGACCAATATTCCAAAGGTGGTTGGCGGCATCTCTCAATGTTCGACAGAAATCGCCGCGCTTTTATATAAGCAGATAATAGATAAAATCATACCGGTGTCTTCAAGCAGGGCAGCGGAGATGACAAAGTTGTTAGAGAATACTTTCAGGATCGTTAACCTAGGCCTCATAAACGAGCTTACGCTAATGTGCGATAAGCTCGGCATGAATATATGGGAAATCATAGATGCGGCAAAGACCAAACCATACGGTTTCATGCCATTCTATCCAGGGCCAGGGGTTGGAGGACATTGCATCCCCGTGGATCCCATATATCTTTCTTGGAAGGCAAGGGCGCACGGGTTTGAGGCGCGATTTATAAACCTTGCGTCTGAAGTCAATGAACATATGCCGCAGTATGTAATAGAAAAAATGATAAGCGCCTTGAATAAAAAGAAGAAGGCGCTTAAAAGCTCCAAGGTATTGCTTATCGGCGTGGCATACAAAAAGGATGTGCAGGATTTGAGGGAATCGCCGGCATTTGAAATAATAGAAATCTTAAAGCGAAATGAGGCGAAAGTTTCATATTATGACCCATATTTTCCATATGTGAAACTGGACGGTATAGACTTAAAACGCGCAAAATTCACTAAGGAAGTATTGGCCTCGGCCGATTGTGTTGTGATAGTGACCGATCATTCGAATCTCGATTACCAGTTTATCGCGAAGAATTCAAAAGTCGTTATCGATACCAGAAATGCGCTAAAGAATATAAAAAACAGGTCAAATATTATAACCCTATAAAACATGGCTAAATACTTAGTTACAGGCGGCGCAGGATTTATCGGCTCGAATATCGTCGAAGAGCTTGTAAGGCTAAAGGGCGGCGGCAGGGACTGTCCCCAAAGAGCCGCATACTTATTGAAGGGGGGTGTCCCTGAAGTCGACGAAATCCACGTCCTCGACAACTTCTCCACCGGCTCAAAAAAAAATATAGAGCCGTTCATTAAAAAAATTGAGTTAATAGAGGGGGATATCCGTGACAAAGAGATGCTATCGAAGGCCTTGAGGGGCATAGACTTTGTTATTCATCAGGCGGCTCTTCGCTCGGTTGCCAAGTCAGTGGAGGATCCGTTTGCCACAAATGATGTTAATGTCTTTGGAACGCTCAACCTTCTTATGGCGGCCAAAGAGGCGGGGGTTAAAAGGGTAGTATACGCTTCATCGAGTTCCGCGTACGGCGACGCGAAAAGATTTCCTCAAAAAGAGACCGACACGCCCGTCCCTATTTCGCCATACGGAGTATCGAAACTCGCGGCCGAGCATTATTGTATTACATTTGCCAAAACGTTCGGACTGGAAACGGTTTCTTTAAGGTACTTTAATGTGTTCGGCCCCCGCCAGAATCCTGAAAGCAGGTACTCCGCCGCTATCCCCGCGATCCTTGCCAAGATGCTAAAGAATGAAAAACCGATTGTGGAGTGGGATGGAAAGCAATCGAGGGACTTTACTTATGTTTCCAATGTCGTTAACGCTAATTTAAGGGCATGCCATGTTAGGGGTATTTCAGGCGAAGTCTTTAATGTCGCTTGCGGCACGACGACTTCGATCCTGGACATAGTTAAAGATGTGAATAAAATATTAAAAATAAATTTAAAACCTGAATATGCCGCAAAAAGGGCCGGTGACGTAAGAAAGACATACGCTGATATAACAAAGATGCGAAATGTATTGGGTTTTAAAGGTATTGTAGGCTTTGAAGAGGGGCTTAAATTAACAGTAGATTGGTTCGCTACGTCATTGCGGGAGCACGGCAGTCGTCGTCATTGCGAGGAGGCCTTTATGCCGACGAAGCAATCTCAAAAGAGTTAACTTATGAAAAAAATAACATTAATTACCGGAGGCGCCGGATTCATAGGATCGCATCTATGCGAATTATTCCTTGAGAAAGGTTATAAAGTCATTTGCGTAGACAATCTCATAACCGGCAAGCTGTCAAATATCCGGCATTTACTGAAAAATAAAAACTTCATATTCATAAAACATAACGTGTCTGAGCATATCAACATTAAAGGGCCGATTCATTATGTCCTGCATTTCGCTTCTCCGGCAAGCCCCATAGATTATCTTAAATATCCTATACAAACCCTTAAAGTTGGTTCTCTCGGCACTCACAACGCCTTAGGTCTTGCCAAGGCAAAGAAAGCAAAATTTTTGCTTGCCTCAACCAGCGAAGTCTATGGCGATCCCTTGGTTAATCCCCAACCCGAAAGCTATTGGGGCAACGTAAATCCTATCGGCCCGCGCGGGGTTTACGACGAGAGCAAGCGATTCGCCGAAGCCATAACGATGGCTTATCATCGCGTGCATAAGATTGATACAAAGATAGTCCGAATATTCAATACCTACGGCGAGAGGATGAGAGAAGAAGACGGCAGGGCGATCCCCAATTTTATAAGCCAGGCATTAAATAATAATCCGATTACAGTCTATGGTAACGGCTCTCAGACAAGAAGCTTCTGCTATGTTTCGGATTTAATCGACGGAATATATAAATTAGCTCTATCCAAGGCAAATGATCCGATAAATATCGGCAACCCCAATGAGATGACTTTGCTGGAACTTGCCAAGACTATCATAAGATTGACCGGAAGCAAAAGTAAAATCGTATTCAATCCGCTTCCAATCGACGATCCAAAGGTTCGCCGGCCCGACATCGCCAAAGCGAAGAAGATATTAAAATGGCGGCCAAAGGTTGTTTTAGAAACAGGGCTTCTAAGAACTATCGATTATTTCGCGCGTCATTGCGGGGAAAATAGGGACCCAAAAGCGTCTATGTCGCGTTGAATGAGACTGAGCCCATTTTCTTAAAAGGAGCTGCATGAACATCCCAATTCTAGACCTGACCGCGCAATACAAAAGCATCAAAAGCGAGATCGACGCCGCTATTACTCGAGTTGTCGACAGCCAGCATTTTATTCTCGGTCCTGAGGTCGAAGCCTTCGAAAAAGAAGTTGCCTCATATTGTGGCACGAAATATGCGGTGGGAGTCGCCTCAGGCACCGATGCATTAATCTTATCTTTAAAAGCGCTTGGGATAGGCAAAGGCGATGAAGTAATAACAGCTCCATTTACATTTTTCGCTACAGCAGAATCTGTATCCATTGTGGGAGCGAAACCGGTTTTTGTCGACGTAGATTCAAAGACATATTGTATGGATCCCTCTCTTATAGAAGACAAGATAACAAAAAATACCAAAGCCATTATACCGGTTCATCTATTCGGGCAGTGCGCTGACATGGATAAGATTTTAGAGATTGCCAAAATAAATAATCTTAAAGTTATTGAGGATGCTGCTCAGGCGATGGGCGCTAAATACAAGAGCAGGCAGGCCGGCTCAATGGGTGATACAGGAGCTTTGAGCTTTTTCCCGAGCAAAAACTTAGGCGCTTTCGGCGACGCAGGGATGGTAATAACAAATGATAAAGCGACGGCCGATAAAATAAAGATGCTGCGGGTTCACGGCAGTACAATTAGATATATTCATTCAGCCGTTGGCACAAATTCCAGGCTCGACGCTCTCCAAGCCGCCGTCTTAAGAGTCAAACTTAAATGTTTGAATAAGCGGCTGGATGGCCGCCGCAAAGTCGCCGAGTACTATAACGATCGTCTAAAAAACATTAATACCCTTATAATCCCTTATTCGCCCCCTTATAACACCCATACCTATCATCTTTACGTGTTACGAGTCAAACCTACCCCTGAGAAGTTATCTAAATATCTAAACGATGCAGGCATCGAAGCAAGGACATATTATCCTGTGCCACTGCACCTACAGGAGTGCTATAAGAATCTCGGCTATAAGAAGGGCAGTCTCCCCGAATCCGAATCCGCCTCACCACAAACAGTTGCGATCCCGCTATATCCGGAATTGGGCGCCAAAGAACAGAAATTCATAACAGACCATATAATTGAATCCTCAAAGTAGACGCCGCATTTGTATTATCGTTGCGATCGCCTTAGCGATAAAGCTTTCGCTCTTCGTTTTTGCCGCCATCCATGCCCCGCAAGGCAAATTGCTGCCAGACTCAAATAGATATATCGAGTTGGCCAAGACCCTTGCGACTAAAGGAGTTTTTGCATCGCAGAGTGAAAACGGCGGGTTAGTATACGAGACGCTCAGGACTCCGGGCTATCCCATATTTTTAGCTGCTCTCTACGGGTTGGCGAAGATACCGCTCGACGGGATAGTCCTATTACAGATATTGATGACTTTGGCGGTAGCTTTTGTCGTATATAAGACGGCTGTGGAGATAGACCCCAATATAGTCGTATTAAGTATGGCAATCATACTTCTAGACCCACCCACCATGATCTTTTCTATGACGATATTGACGGAGCCCTTGTTCTTGTTAGGCATTTCAATTTTTATGTTCAATTTTGTCCTGTATCTAAAATGCAAAAAAATAGGTTATCTGGTCATCTCTGCCTTTATGCTGGTAATGGCCACTTATATCAGGCCCGTAAGTTATTATCTGGGATTTATGATCATGTTTTTCATCATTTATGCGAATCGGAAAGAGGGCCTTAAAAAATTATTCGCCCACGCGCTTATTTTCGTATTGATAGTTTACAGTCTTCTGGGTATCTGGCAAATCAGGAATCATATAAGATGCCATAGCTTTGTATTCAGCAGCATGCAAGGCGAAAATAGCGGCAAAGGACTGATTAGGAGTTATGCGCGCCATAATGATCCCCATACAAAGGGCATGACCCCGCTGCCTTATTATGTCAACGTGTCATTCAGAAGCCTGCTCTCGGTTTTGACAAAACCGGGGCACTTTAAATATTTCCAATCCGAACAATTGCGCATCGGGGGTTATATTTTCTCCTATCCGTTCATGGCATTCTGGTTAACAGGATTTATCTGTGGGGTGGCCGCAATGAGGCGGAACGCCTATCTTCATTTTATGCTCTTTGTGACGTTATACTTTATTACAGCCTCTGTTGTTGGGCAAATGTGGGCTATGGGGGATAGGCTGCGCGTATCCGCGATGCCTTTCATAGCCATAATCTCAGCCTACGGCTGGTGTTCTATCATCGAACAAGTGCGAAAAAATAGGTCCGGCAATGGATAGCTATATCAAAAAAGTTTCTCTAGTCAAAGGCCCCGACAGGTACGGCAATATACAAAAAGCCCTGGATCTCATAAAGCCTGACCTGGAAGCGATCCGCAGTAAAAAAGATATACTGATAAAGCCCAATTTGACCGCTACCAACAATGAAGCCGCTAATACGCACCGGGAAGCGGTAGAGGCCGTAATAGATTTCTTGTTAGATAATTTTACTGAGCTGCGCCACAGCCAGTTCGTTATCCTGGAAGGGAGCGGAAGCGCGCATTATGAAAAGACATCCACGAATGAAGTGTTCAAAAAATTCGGGTATTTTGACCTCATAAAAAAATACGATAACGTAAGCATA
>MHFG01000020.1:0-147 GCA_001804065.1 Omnitrophica bacterium RIFCSPHIGHO2_02_FULL_46_20 | reverse complement strand
AGGGGTGCCCAAAACGCATAACTACGCCATAGCTACGTTCGGCATAAAAAATATGGCGGGCCTGATCAAGCAGGAAGACAAGTCACTGCTTCACGGTCTTCGCACCCCGAGCGCGCCCGACGCCAAAACTATATTTACATATATCCC
>MHFG01000019.1 GCA_001804065.1 Omnitrophica bacterium RIFCSPHIGHO2_02_FULL_46_20 | reverse complement strand
TAACCGATAAAAGTAAAACATTTAATCCGTCAGGGCCGCTGACGCTTTCCGATTGCTATAAGCTTGCCCTAAGACAGAGCGAGATCATAGCCATCAACGCCGATCTTATCCTGGAAACCGAAGCCCGGCTCCTCGAAGCGATGTCTATTATGATGCCGCATCTTTCGTTTCAATCTACAGATACGCAGAAAGCGATATCGAATAAGGCCCGCCCGGCTTCCGGGACGATAAAACCCGCGAAAAGTTCAGAACGAAAATTTAATATAAAACAGACGCTATTCAGCGGTTTCAAAGCAATCGCGGCCGCGTCCGGCAGCGCGCTGGAAAAGAAACAACGCACCGACGAAAAGACGCGCGCCGAACAACTTCTTCTAATCGACGCGGCGAACTCCTTCTATCTTCTTATTGAGGAGAGAGAGGACTTAGCGGCGCTTCAGAAAATAAAAACAGCCCTTATGAATCGCATCAAAGAGCTTAGATTCAGGCAGAATCTCGGCAGGTCAAGGCCAAGCGAGGTTGTTAACGCAAGAGCGCAGCTATATAGCGTTGAGTCGAATATACAGGTAGTTAAAAGCCAGGAGATCGTCGCGAGGCAGCTTTTGGAATTCCTGGTCGGAAGGGCTGTAGGCGAAGTCGCGGATTCATACGAGATTCCGGCCTATTTACTGCCTAAAGACTATTATGTTTCTAAATTCATAAATCGGCCCGACTTAAAAGCCGCGGAATACGCGTGGCAAGTGAGCCGGAAAGAACTTGATGCGGTAAACAGTGATTTTCTGCCTACGGTAAGCTGGGAAGGCAATTGGTATACTCAGCGGACAGGCTTCGACAAGGGAACGGACTGGGATGTTACGCTCAATGTAAGCATTCCCATATTTGATGGGACAGAGATACTCGGAAGATCCAAGGAATATAAGCTTAAGGCTCATGAAAGCGAATTGGAATATGCGAGGCTTAAGCGTAAAGCGCCTTACGACATTAAGGATGCGTATGTAAAACTTAAAACAGCGCTCACGGTGCATGAATACCTGAGAAAAGCGTATACTACCGCAAAACTGAACTATTATCTGCAGAAGAAAGATTACAACAGAAGCCTTGTGAATAATCTCGACGTTCTGGCGGCTATACAGACATTACAGGATGCCCAGCGAAATCATATACACGCGTTATACGAAGCCAAGCGCCTATACTGGCAGCTGCGTGTTTCCGTAGGCGAAGACTTCGGGGAGGCCCTGGATGACACTGTCTGACCTTTCAATCAAGAATCCGGTCTTCGCATGGATGTTAATGGCGGCGTTGATAATATTCGGCATTATCAGCTATGGCCGTTTAGGCGTGGGGCAATTGCCTGATGTTGACTTTCCGGTTGTGTCGGCAAACTTGACATGGGAAGGCGCGGCGCCGGAGATAATGGAGACGGATGTCGTAGATGTGATAGAAGATTCTCTGATGGGAATAGAAGGGGTGCGCGAGGTATCCTCTTCCATACGGCAGGGCTCCGCAACCATCAGCGTGGAATTCCAATTATCGAGGAACATCGATGACGCCATCCAGGACGTGAAGACAAAGATCGATCAGGCCCAGAGGCTGCTGCCTAAGGATTTAGATCCTCCTATTATTACAAAAGTCAACCCCGAAGATCAGCCTATCGTCTGGCTCGCTGTTTCATCATCGACGATGCCTGTCCGCGACATAATGACCTATATTCAGGATCATCTTAAAGACCAGTTCGCCACAATCGACGGTGTAGGCGACATATTCCTTGGAGGGTTTGTAGAAAGAAATTTAAGGATATGGGTCAATAAGGAAAGATTAGACCAGTATCAACTTACAGTGAAGGATGTTATCGACGCGGTGCAAGAGGAGCATGAAGAAGTGCCTGCGGGCCGCATCGAAACCGAGACTAAGGAATTCAACGTGAGGGTCATGGGTGAAGCGGCCACCCCTAAGGAATTCGAGAATTTATTGATACCGAGAAGGAACGGCCTGCCGATATTTAAACCTTTTTATCTAAAAGATGTCGCGGCTATCGAAGACGGGTTGGCTGATGTCCGGCGCATTGCCCGCTCGTCAGGTAAACCGACCGTAGGGCTCGGTATACGTAAACAGCGCGGCGCCAATGAAGTAGATGTCGGCCGCAAGGTCCTGAAGCGCCTCGAAGAGATAAAAAACCTTCTGCCGAAGGATCTAAATATCGCCGTCCGTTTCAACAGGACAAAATTCAGCGAAGACGCCATCCGAGAACTTATATTTATGCTTATTCTTTCGGCCATTGTAACTTCTTTGGTCTGCTGGCTATTTTTAGGTTCATGGAGCGCCACGCTTAATATATTGCTCGCCATACCGACTTCGGTGTTGGGCGCCTTCATCGTTATTTATTTTATGAAGTTTACCCTTAATACATTTACTGTGCTGGGGCTGTCGCTTGCCATAGGTATAGTTGTAGACGACGCCATAATGGTGCTTGAGAATATAGTGAGATACAGGGAAAAGGGCGTAGAGAGAATAGAAGCGGCGCGAAAGGGCGCTAACCAAATAACATTTGCCGCGCTCGCCGCGACTATCGCGCTCATTGCCATATTCCTGCCGGTCGCGTTCATGTACGGAATCATAGGTAAATTCTTCTATCAGTTCGGCGTTACTATTTCCGTGGCGGTCGCTTTATCGCTGATAGAGGCGCTGACGCTCGCGCCCATGCGGTGCGCGCAATTCCTGCAGGTCGGGGAGCGCGTCACGATTATAGGTAAGTCGGTCGACGCCGGTTTTAAATGGCTCGCCGCGGCCTATCGCGCCATACTGGAAAAAGTCCTGCGCAAGCGGTTTCTCGCGTTAATAGCCGCGATTCTGTTTTTTATCGGGTCGCTCTTCTTTCTAAAAACATTACGCAAAGAATTTTTGCCCTCACAGGACCAGAGTATGTTCATGTGCCGGCTCCGGACGCCGGTCGGCTCATCGATAGTTTTTACCGACGAGCATTTTAAACAAGCGGAGAAGTTTGTCTCAAGCCGTCCCGAGACAGACGGGTATTTCTGCATTATCGGCGGGTTCGGCGGGGGCGAAGTGAACCAAGGCATGATATTTGTAACCTTAAAAGAGCCTAAGAAAAGGCCTGTCGTCCCGCCAAATTCGCGCCCGCTTTCGCAGAAAAAACTGATGGCGCTTTTTCGGCAGGAGCTTAATAAGATTCCGGATATCAAGGCAACTATACAGGACCTTTCGCTAAGCGGGTTCTCGGCCCAGCGCGGTTTCCCGATAGAATTTTCCGTCAGAGGCCCCGAGTGGGAAAAATTAGCGGCGTATTCCGAAGCGATCCGCGAACGAATGTCGAAGAGTAATCTCTTGCTTGATGTCGATACCGATTATCTTGCCAAGATACCCGAGGTGCGCGTCCAGCCTGACCGGGCGAAGGCTGATGAAAGAGGCGTGAGTGTTTCGGCGATCGGAGCTACGATAAACGCGCTCATCGGAGGCGAACGCGTAGGAAAGTATACGAGAGAAGGAAGGCGTTACGATGTAAGGATACGTCTTATCCCTTCGCAAAGAACGGCGGCCGGGGATATTGATAAACTATGGGTGTGGAATAATAGAGGAGAGCTCGTCCAATTAAAAGACGTCATAAACATTATCGAGCATCCGACGGCGCTGACTATAACAAGGCGCAATAGAGAACGCGCAATATCTATTTTCGCTAACGTCGCTCTCCAGAAGTCGCAGACAGACGCTCTTAAAGAAGTTGAAAAAATAGCTAAGAGAATTCTGCCGGAAGGATATCGCATAGTCTTCAGCGGCAGCACTCAGACATTTAAAGAATCCTTCTCAAGCCTGATACTTGCCTTCTGGCTGGGTATCCTCGTAGCGTATATGGTCCTGGCATCGCAATTCAACAGCTATCTTGAGCCATTTTCCGTTCTTATGGCGCTGCCGTTCAGCATATCCGGAGCGCTCATCACCCTGTGGCTATTCGGCCAATCATTGAATATTTACAGTATCATAGGCCTTATCCTCTTGATGGGTATAGTAAAGAAAAATTCCATCCTCCTGGTAGATTTCACCAATCAACAGCGCGAGCAGGGCCTCGATACCAACGGCGCTCTGCTGACAGCCTGTCCTGTAAGGTTGAGGCCGATCCTTATGACGTCACTAGCGACTATCGCGGCTGCCGTTCCGCCGGCTCTTGCGATGGGTCCTGGCGCGGAGACGCGTATTCCCATGGCAATAACCGTTATCGGAGGAGTCATAGTGTCAACACTGCTGACGCTTTTTGTCGTTCCGTGCGCCTACAGCCTCTTCTCAAGGATCGAACGAAAAAAATACAAACCTCCGCTAATAAGGATTGACGAGATTCAATAAATGATGATAAGTGTAAAAAAGTTGACAAATAACGAATAATTGATATAATAGCTGATAGATTCTAACGCTAAGATGTCTTCTGACAGTATATGTTAGAAGACATTTTTATTAATGAAATATGTAAAAGGCTAAGGATTGGCATGGAGAAGATTACTTTATTTAAACGGATAAAGACCTTTTTTATAGGAAATGCCCACGATATCCGTGATCCCAGAATTTTCCATCAACTTTCTTTAATAGCGTTCTTCGCGTGGGTAGGCTTAGGCGCGGACGGCTTATCGTCGTCTTGTTACGGCCCGGAAGAGGCTTTTCTCGCGTTAGGGAGCCATATATTTCTTGGCGTCTTTGTCGCGATCATCAGCGCCATAACCATTTTTGTTATCTCCTCAAGTTACTCGCAAATAATCGAGTTGTTTCCGATGGGCGGCGGCGGATATTTAGTGGCGAGCAAATTACTTTCACCGTCTCTGGGCATGATCTCAGGCTGCGCCCTCCTCATAGACTATGTCCTTACGATCACGATTTCTGTCGCGGCCGGCGCCGACGCTATCTTCAGCTTTCTGCCCCCTTCCTTTTACCATTTCAAATTAGCGTTTGCCGTGCTGGGCATCTTTGTTCTCATCACATTGAATATGAGGGGCGTTAAAGAGTCTATTATGCCGCTGATCCCTGTCTTCCTGATATTTTTATTAACCCATGTATTTATTATCATCTACTCTGTCATAACGCACTCTTCGGAATTAGGCGCTTTGACAAATAACGTCATTGCTGATGTTCAGAATACCCGGATGGAAGTCGGCATCTTCGGCATGCTGGTTCTTATAATGCGCGCTTATAGCATGGGCGCCGGAACGTACACCGGCATCGAAGCCGTAAGCAACGGCTTGCCTATCTTAAGAGAGCCTAAGGTGGAAACCGGAAAAAAGACCATGAGATATATGGCTATTTCATTGGCATTTATGGCGGCAGGCCTGATTATCGCGTATCTTATTTTTGGAGTTCAACACCAGACAGGGAAAACACTGAACGCCATACTTTTAGAGAATATTACGGCGGGGTGGGCGAATAATAAGTTAGGGTACATTTTTGTTCTGGTCACGCTGATTTCCGAAGCCGCTTTACTTTTCGTCGCGGCTCAGACCGGATTTCTCGGTGGTCCGAGGGTATTGGCCAATATGGCTAAAGATAGATGGTTTCCGTTTCAGTTCGCCCTTATCAGCGAACGTTTTGTCATAAAGAACGGGCTTTTAATAATGGGCGGTTCCGCTATCGCTTTGATGCTGCTGAGCAAGGGCTCCGTAAGGCTTCTGGTTGTTCTCTATAGTATAAACGTATTCATAACATTTTTTCTGTCACAGTTAGGCATGGTGCGCCATTGGTGGAAGGCGCGCGGGCAATCTAAAGATTGGCTGAAGAAGATCTCCGTGAACGGCCTCGGCCTGGTTCTTACGGCTTTTATACTTGTCAGCGTTGTCATAATAAAGTTTCATGAAGGCGGATGGATAACGCTTCTTATCACCGCAACGCTTATCGGAATCGCCGTTAGTATAAAACGCTACTATTTCAGGACGCAGAAACTTCTTAAACATCTCGATAGATTAGCGCATGTAACCCAGATTACTAAACAGGAATCGGCGGAAAAACGCTTGACAAAGATAGACATCAAGCCGCAATTCGATCCGGATTCTAAAATAGCCGTTATACTTGTAAATGGTTTTAACGGAATGGGCCTTCATACATTATTCAATGTCGTCAGGATATTCGGCGCTGATTTTAAAAATTTCTTCTTCATGCAGGCCGGTATGGTAGACGCGGGTAATTTCAAGGGTGTTGAGGAGATAGAAAGTCTCAAAATATATGTTCAGGAAGAGCTTGGGCATTATGTAAATTTTATGGAGAGGCAGGGGTTCTACGCCAGAGCATTCCATGCAACCGGAATAGACATAGCCGAAGAGATATCCAAGGTCGCTTATGATATATTCAACCAATATCCTCAAAGCGTCTTCTTCGGCGGGCAGATCGTCTTCCCCGAAGATACTATATTCACGAAACTTCTCTATAATCACACGAGCTTCGCGGTTCAGAGAAGGCTTCACCAGCAGGGCATCCCGTTCATCATAATGCCGATACGCATAAACGGGGATAAGCTGCCCGTCCCCTAATCTAAAATATTAAAACATATTCCTCCTCATGGACAGCCCTATTGCTTAAATAGTATTTTTGTGATAAAATCCGTTTTTATGAAGCGTTACGAGCAGTTCTCCCATACCGCGGATATCGGCGTAAGGGTTTTCGGGCGCACGCTTGAAGAGTTATTCGAGAACGCGGCCTTTGCGATGTTCGATATCATTGCCGATCTTGACGGCCTTAAGGGCGATATCACCCGGGATTTTGAACTCACTGCCCCAAATTATGAAGAGCTCCTCATCTCATGGCTCGATGAGCTTTTGTACAATTTTTATACAAAAGGCATAATATTTTATAAGTTCGAGGTTACGCTAGTTTCCGCGGATCTTATCAACGCGAAGGCCTTTGGCCGCGCGGTCAGCGATAATAGAAACAGGCTCAAGACCGAAATAAAGGCCGCCACGTATTATAATTTGAAGATAATCAAGAAAGACGATTATTACGAAGTCGATATAATATTTGATGTGTAATACCTTGCGCCGCTTGCGGTGAAACGAGAACGGTTTAAAGATGGCACCCTGGAACGGGCCGTTAGAAAAAATAGATGAGTTCAGATGGCGTATACCTAAGAGTTACATGAACGGGATGCGCGTCGACGGTGTTATTTACGCCGACGATAAGATGATCGAGGATATACGCTCCGATAAGGCGGCTGAGCAGGTCGCGAACGCGGCATTTTTACCGGGCATAGTAAAATATTCGCTCGCCATGCCGGATTGCCATTGGGGCTATGGCCTATGCATCGGCGGCGTAGTCGCGACGGATATTGATACCGGCGTTGTATCTCCCGGCGCGATCGGTTTTGACATAAACTGCGGCGTCAGATTAGTTAAGACAAACCTAAAAGAAGCCGAGGTCCAGCCAAAATTAAAAGATTTAGTCTACGCTCTTTACAATGACATTCCGGCCGGTGTCGGGTCCAAGGGCGATATCAAGGTAAGCGCGAAGGAAGAGCGGGAGCTTCTCGTCGAGGGCTCGAAGTGGGTCGTCGAGCATGGTTACGGCAGGCAAGAGGACCTTGAATACACAGAAGAGCGCGGAGCGATAAAAGGCGCTGATCCTGATAAAGTATCCCAAAGGGCCTGCGAAAGAGGGAAGAATCAGGCCGGAACATTGGGCTCAGGAAACCATTTCCTCGAGACGCAGGTCATAGACGAAGTTTACGATGAAACAGCGGCCGCGGTCTTCGGCCTGGAAAAAGGCCAAATTACATTAATGATACATTCAGGCTCGCGCGGCCTCGGATATCAGGTATGCGACGAATATTCGAAAGATTTTATACGCTGCCTTTCCAAGTATAATATAAATGTGCCGGATAGGCAGCTCGCCTGCGCCCCCGTAAAGAGCGAAGAAGGAAAGGCGTATCTGGGCGCGATGAAGTGCGCGGCAAATTACGCCTGGGCTAACAGGCAATGCCTGATGCATTTGGCGAGGCTCGTATTTGAGAAGATTTTTAGAATCAGCCCCAAAGATCTCGGCATGGATCTCATCTACGATGTCGCTCATAATATAGCGAAGATGGAAAAATACGATATTGACGCGAATGAGAAGGTTTTATGCGTTCACAGAAAGGGAGCGACGCGGGCTTTCCCGCCAGGCCATCCGGAGCTTCCGGCGAAATATAAGAAGACGGGCCAACCCGTCATAATACCGGGCGACATGGGAAGAAATTCCTATCTGTTGGTCGGAACGAAGAAAGCGGAAGAGACATTCTATTCGACATTCCATGGCGCCGGCAGAAGACTTTCCCGCTCAGCCGCCATAAGGGCCTGCCGCGGCAGGTCCATATCCGGGGAGCTCGAAAAGAAAGGCATTTTGGTCATGTCGAGCGGGCGAGAGACGCTTGCGGAAGAGGCGCCCGAAGCGTATAAAGACGTCAATGAAGTCGTAAGCGTCGTTACGGGCGCCGGAATATCGAAAAAAGTCTGCAGGATGCGGCCTTTGGGAGTGATTAAAGGATAAGGGAGATGAGATGTTAGACTTGAAATTCATCAGGGACAATAAGACAATCGTCCAAGAGGCAATCAAAAATCGCGGGTATAAACTTGATATCGATGAGCTTCTCAAGCTTGACGAAGAGCATAGGAAGATTCTTACAGAGGTAGAGGAACTAAGATCCCGGCGCAATAAAGCTAACGACGAGATAACGGCTGTTATGAAGGTTA
>MHFG01000018.1 GCA_001804065.1 Omnitrophica bacterium RIFCSPHIGHO2_02_FULL_46_20 | reverse complement strand
CGACGCGCTCTGCTGGTTACGTTAACAAAATCCTGTAAATTTAAGCTAAAATTTGGGTCCTGCCGCGAGTTCGCGTCACCCAAATTTCTTTGTCCTTCGCCATCAAGAAAGGTCGAGGTGCCGAAGTGTCAAATCTCTTCAATAGCCTCTTTCTTGACCCATGCGAGCTTCCCATCAAGCCTCTTGACGCGGCGCCAGCCGTTTCTGGTAGCTAATACCAGAACTTCCTGGCCTTCTTTGAGAGTATAATATGTTGTCGATTTGTCTATGGGTTCATATTTGCATTCGGATTCTTTCACGACCGTTATGCCGTGCGTCAGCGCTTCTTCGGTGTAATATCGCGTTGAAAAATTAGCTAACGTCATTAAAAACAGCAGCAGCGCCAGGTAAAATGGGAATGAGGCCCTCGTCTTAAATACCGGATTCATTATTCCGAATACCATCAAGATAATCAGCGTCAGGTAGGACGCCAGCAATATTGACGCGACTGTATTCAGATTAAAGTCACCAAACGGAAGCCTTATTAACCATATGAGCGAATTTTGCGGGGGGAGCCGAAGCGCGGAATCTTCGGTAAGCGATTGCGCGTATGCAAGATTCGATTTAAGATCTCTGTCGCCCGTTATCAACTTCTGAGCCTTTTTATACGCGAGGATCGCGTAGCCGATCTTACCCATCTTGAAAAACGCATTTCCGATATCGTAATAGAGCGGCCCGCTTTCGATATCGCTATTGAGTATCTTAGTGTATTCTTCTAATGCCTTCTCGTATTCCTTTCTTTCGTAAAACGCGTTTCCTTTAGAGAAGAGATTATGCGGATCATCCGACGCCTCTTTGGCGGACAAAATACCAGGACATACAACCAAAAACATTAAAACCAGAGTATATCTTTTCACCTAAGCGCCTTCTTTCGCTCAAGATCGCGGATTATCTCTTCGAGTTCCCTCATATCGTCTTTCATCCTTAATGCATCGACATTGGACAGCGCGAACTTTGCGCGGTCGCAGAGATCGAATATATTCTTGATCTTGTTGATTACCGCAATATCTATATTCTTATATCTTAGAACCGGCTCTATTGTATCGAATGTCAACCCAGAAACCGGTATGTAGAACATCCCGCCGAGATAATTCTGCAGCGTGTGGAATAGCGCCTCGTAAAAACTCTTCGCGTCATTTGCCTTCAAGCAATGTTTAAGTTGAAAGAATTCACGCCTCATGTTTTTGAACGCAGCCGAGCGATGCGCGTATTTCGTATCACGTATAAAACGCTCGCGTCGAGCATAGACCGCGTAAACCGCAAGCAGCGCTAATAAAGGGATGATAACGATAACCAAAACAAAAGGGCTCTTGTATATCTCATAATCCGCGCTTTGGATCCTGCCCAGCGATTCCTTTATATACAGGATATCTCCTTGGGCTTCCTTCTCCTCCTCTACGGAGGCAATTCCCATCGGCGCGGATGGAACAGCGGCAGGCGCGGCGCCTATAACTTGAGGCGGCGCCTCAGCAACCTTTTCAACCTGTATGGAAATCGGGCCTTGAGTTATAGTCTTATATTCTTTTTTATCTGGATCAAAGTATGTAAATATCGCCTTGGGAGTCTGAAAGACGAGGTCGGTCTCCGGTATTAAAACCTGTCTGAACACTTTTCTATTCGGCTCGGTCTTAGCTTGCGGTTCGTATATCCTGAAACCTTCTACATTTTCAAGTTTCGGAATAATTACAGTATTAAAATTACCCGTTCCGTTTATTTCCATGGTCAAGGTAACAGGGTCGCCGACCTTGACCTTCTTTGGGCCCGCCTGAAATATGAACTGGTAATCGCCTATGGCGCCGGAAAAATCAATAGGCTTTCCTTCAGCCGGTAACGGCGACAATATGAGCCGCGTCTCTTCTGATTTTAGCTCAACGGGATACCGTTCGTAACGCGTGAAGAAGTCATCGAAATAAGGACTCCCGCCGCCCTGTTCGTTCATGAAGTCGTCGCTCAAGGCCGATATATTTCTCACCCTTTTTCTTACCGCGATATTGCATTTTAATTTAGCCGGCCCAAGCTTGTAATCGCCAGGCCTCGTCCCGAAAATAGTCGTCCTGAATTCCAATACATCATGTAATTCCCCTCCCATGCGTTCTCTGTATTGTTTCGGCTCTTCGAACTGCGCCTTTGAAAAGCCTTCCTGTCCGAGGTCCGGCAGCTGTATGTCGCTTACATTAAGTCTATTTACATAAAGTTTTATTGTCACAGGAATAAGCTCGTTGACATAAGCGCGCGGCTTGTCTATTTTTAACGTAAGGAACAATTTATCTCTAATATCAAGAGAATCAAGTATAGACTCCTCCTCCTCCTTTCCTCCGGCTGCTGGACCTACTGCCGCTGCTTTAGCGGAAAGCCCTTCTTTCTGCCTCTCCTCGTCCACTGTCAGAAAAGCCGCGTTCGACTTATATGCGCTTCCTTCATATTTAAAAGTGAACGGGCCAAACTGGAATTTTCCAAGCCTAAGAGGCTGGACTCTATACATGTGCGTGATGGAAGATGAAACAGATCCGTTTATAATGGTCGTCATCGTTGATGGGCCTAGATATCGCACATCACAACCGTCGATATTCCCTATATCGGGCGCCGGCACGCTCTGTGTTCCGTAAAAAGTGAGGCCGAGTTGAGCGGTTTCGCCGATTGCGGCGGTCTTCTTATCTAAGCTTGCCTCGAATTTAATTTCATCGGCGGATATAGGCCCGGCAATGGTTAAAGCAAAAAAATAAAAAATAATCGTAACTCTAAAAAATTTGAACATGGCTACCAATCTTTTTCCGGTTCCGGAAGCGGGGACTGCTTTCTCCTCATCCTGATAGTCTGCCCTGTCGCCTCTTCTCCCTTATACCCTTCAAGGAGCATCTTCGCTTCTTCTTCGCTCATCTGTCTTGGCTCGCCTTCAGCCTGTTGATAAAATTGTATGCCCTGCTGATCTTTCTCTCCCTGGGGCCGCGGCTTCTCCTTTTCTTTGCGCTCTTTGCTTTCCCGCTCGGCCTTTTGCCGCTCTTCGTCTTTTTGTTTTTCCTCTTCCTTCGTCTCTCCTGTCTCTGATTTGGGCTGAACCTCTTGTTTCTTTTCCTCGCTCTTATTCTTTTCTTCTTGACCCTTCTCTCGACTTTGCTCCTGGCCCTTTGGCTGTTCTTCCTTATTCTGTCCGGCTTGTTGCTGCTGTTGATTCCGCTCTTGTTTATCTTGATCCTTGCTGCCCTCGCCGCCCTGGCCGCCTTTATTTTGTGATGGCTGATCTTTTTTATCCTGCCGCTTATCTTGCTCTTGATTTTCTTGTTTCTTCTTCTCTTTTTCGCTTCTCTCTTTGAGGCTTAAGAGCTTCTGCTCTACAAACTCGTAATTATATTTAGCGTTTTTATCATTAGGGTTAAGATCTATGGCGCGCTTATAGAACTGCAAGGCGGTTTCATAGGCGTCTTTCGTCTTATTATAATCAGTTTTGGCTTGGGCTGTTCCTATCCTGTAGTAAGAATTACCTATATTATAATCGGCATCGGGCAATATCCTTTGGCTGCCCGAAGCAATGGCCTTGTTAAAAGATTCTACCGCCGCATTGAACGATTCTTTCCTATAAAGAGCGTTGCCCTTATTGAATCGCAGCATACCGTTATCGCCCCTTTTCTCCATGGCGGAGTCATATACCTTGATCGCCTCATCATATTTTTTACTATTATACAATAGATTTCCCTTTTTTACATCAGCTGCTGTGGATGCAAATAATGGGTTAGAGGCTAAAATCAATGCCAGGATCATGACAAATGAAGCTCTCAGAATTTTTTCCTTCATGCTGCCTTTTTTCTCTCCGAAAATAACGGCTCGATCAGTAAAAATAGGACTGCTATGCCTAAAAATATCTGATAACGCTCCTGATAATGCTTCTTCTTTTTTGTTTCAATGTCGCGTTTTTCCAATTTTGAAATGCTTTTATCATACAATAACGTTAAGCCGAAATCGCTCTGCGCGGCGTGGACATAACTTCCGCCGGTAGCAACAGCGATTCTTTTCAATGTATCTTCGTTCAATCTCGTCTTTACCGCCTGGCCTTGCTTATCAGCGAGATACGCGCGCTCTTGACGCTCATCTATAACAGGTATGAGTTCCCCCTCGGCCGTCCCGACTCCCACGCAATATATGCGTATGCCGGCCTGCGCGGCCTCATTTGCGGCCGTTATCGCGTTCCCTTCAAGCTCCTCTCCGTCAGTAATCAGGATGAGCGCTTTAAGTTTGTCTTTAGGCCCCTTTAGAGTCTCTATCGCTTCTCTAATCGCGCCGGATATTGACGTGCCGGGCCTTGGTATTGTATCCGTGTTAAGATCGTCCAGCGCTAAAAAAAAACCATTGTAGTCGATCGTCAAGGGGCATTGTAAAAAAGCTGTCCCCGCGAACGCTATTAAACCGACCCTATCGCCGCTTAGCTTCTTTACTAAATCTTTAACCGCGAATTTCGACCTTTCGAGCCTATTTGGCTTGACGTCCCGCGCCAACATACTCTTTGAGACATCAATAGCTATTAACATGTCAAGCCCTGTTCTTTTGATTTCCTGCCACTCAAACCCCCACTGCGGCCTTGCGAGCGCAAATATACATAGTAGAAACGCTCCTCCTATCAGGGCTATCTTCCACACCTTGCGGGCTATGCTGAACGTGGGGGCTATCCCGCCTAACATGTTCTTTTGGGCGAACCTTTCCATGAGGAACCCGCGCCTTCTTAAGGCCCACACGTAGAATAAAAATATCATTAAGCCGGAAAAAATAAATATCGATATATAACGCGCGTCTTGGTAATGCACCTAAGGCACCTTTAAGAATACAGTATTTGATAAAAATATTTCGATGGCTAGCAATATAAGCCCAGGGATGAGAAAATAGCCAAACAGCTCGCTGTATTCCCTATAACCAAGATGCTCTATGTTCGATTTCTCGAGCTTGTTTATCTCATCATAAATTCTTCTCATCTTCTCGGCATCCGAGGCCAAATAATATTTTCCGCCTGTAAGCTCCGCTATCTTATTTAAAGACTCCTCGTCTATCTCTATCGGGATATTCCGGTATACAGTCCTGCCATAAAAGTCTTTCATCGGATAAGGCGAAAGGCCTTTTGTCCCGACGCCTATGGTATGTATCTTTATCTTTAATGCCTTTGCCGCCTCAGCGGCAACGAGCGGCGATATATTACCCGCGTTATTGACGCCGTCCGTCAACAATATAACGATCTTGCTTTTGGTCTTGCTTGTCCGGAGCCTATTTATTGAACTTGCGATCGCTGACCCTATCGCGGTAGCGTCTTCTATCATCCCGATCCTGGCTCTATCCAGATTTTCATTTAACCAGGCGTAGTCAGTTGTGAGGGGGCATACCGTATAGGCGCGCGCCGCGAACGCTATCATACCTATCCGGTCGTCTTTCCTCTTTTTTATAAAGTCCTTGACGACTTCTCTGACAAGATCAAATCTGTTTACCCGGCTTTTGCCGATTTTGAAATCTTCCGCAAGCATGCTCGTAGACGTATCAAGCGCAAGAACTATATCTACTCCTTCTGAAACAGTCTTCGAGCCTTCGAGTACGGCTTGAGGCCTCGCAAGGGCTATTATCATCAATAGTATAGCGGCCGCTCTTAAGATGATGATGGATATCCTGAGACGTACCCGCGCGGTCGGTTTTAACTCTTTGACAAGCTCCTCTGACGAAAATATAAAATTCGAGCCTGCCCGTCTACGCATTTCGACAAATACGATCAACGGCACCAATAAGATTAACCAGAATACTACCGGATCTTTAAATATGAACATATGCCTCTTTCGTCTCTTCTATAAACCTTCTCGCCGCTGCCAGGACTGAATCCATTTCGGCCGCGGAAGGCGTGTGCTTAGCGAATTTCACAAGGTCGCACGCTTCCATGAATAACTTAAGAGAATCCTTATATCCCGAAGATAATTCAGGGGCATTGTTCAAAGACATTAAAAATTCCTGCGTGGTCATCTCAGGCGCCCTTAAAGAGAAAACCATCTCGATATACCGTCTGATGGCATCCGAAATCCTAACATAATATTCTTTTTTCCCGCCGCCTGAAGAGAACTGGCCTCCGGCGGCTTCGAGCTCGTCGAGAGCTGTCTCATACGGCAGTTTCGGAGGAGTTTTTTTTCTGAACATTTTCAATATTTTAATTGACATCCAGAGGATGATAAAAGAAACTATTATCCACGTGATCAACTTTGATAGGCTGAAAGGATAGAGAGGCCCTTTGATATCTTTTATATCATAGAGCCTCATTCCCTTCGGGAGAACGCTTTCTACCGTGAAGGCAAGCTCATTCGTCAAACCTGCCTTCCAAAAACTTTCGCCTTTTTTACGATATTTTATTTCTATTGAAGGGATTTTACGCTTGCCGACATAGTAGGAGGTCATGTCAAGCCAACGGTCTCCTGAATCCTTGATCTCGCAGCCGCCTATCGAGCCATCCTTGAACTGGGGAAACTTAACTTCAAATGCCGCAAGGCCGGGTATCGCTTCAACCTTATAACGGATCCTGTCGCCTATAAAGATCCTCTTCCTATTTATACTCGCTTTTATCGATGGCGAGCGGCCTTCCTCAGCCATGCTAAAGGCCGCTGTCAGCAGAAAACTTATCAAGAATATTAATTTGGCGGTATTCCTCACATCCGCCTCTTTCTCATCCTGAAAAATTTTATGAACTCGTCTATGTACGCCCGGTCCGTGCTTATATCTATATGGTCTACGCCAACCGAGCCGAAAACTTTAGCGCGCTCTTCCCGTATTTCGCGCGCGGTTTGCGCATAGGTCTCTCTTATCTTTGCGCTTGATGTGTCTATCATATGCCGCTTTCCGGTTTCAGCATCTACCAATTCGATGATGCCGGCATTCGGCAATTCGCTTTCCCTCGGGTCCGTGATGGTAATCGCGACAACATCATGCTTCTTATTCGCGATTGAGAGCGATTTTTTGAAATCTTCCGCGAAAAAATCCGATATCACGAACGCGATCGCCCTTCTACTAATGACGTTATCGAGGTATCTTAATGCCTCCGCTATATCTGTTCCCCTGCCTTTCGGATTGAAATATAACGCCTCTCTCACAACTCTCAAAACATGATGAAGCCCTTTTCTGGGCGGGACAAATTTCTCGATCCTGTCGGTAAATATTATAAGGCCGACACGGTCGTTATTTTTGATAGCGGCAAACGCGAGAACTGCCGAGACTTCCGCGGCAAGTTCTTTCTTGAAGCGTTTCGTAGTCCCGAAATGCGAAGAGCCCGAGGCATCGAGCAAGAGCATTACGGTGAGCTGCCTCTCTTCTACGTACTTCTTCACATATGGATGGCCCATCCGCGCCGTGACGTTCCAGTCTATAGTGCGTATCTCATCTCCCGGCTGGTATTCCCTGACCTCGTCGAACTCTATACCCCGTCCTTTGAAGACGCTTCCGTATTGGCCGGACAAAAAGTCCGTGACGAGCCTTGAGGTCGTTATTTCTATGCGGCGGATCTTGCGGAGTACTTCCTTGGGCAGCATATTACGGCACTCGGACTTCTTCGAATATGCGTTTAATCACATCTTCCGATGTCTTGTCCTCGGCCTCTGCTTCATAACTCACTATGATACGATGCCTTAGAATATCCATACCTATCGTTTTTATATCCTGCGGCACTACGTAACCTCTGCCCTGTAGAAAAGCGTATGCCTTGGACGCGACCGAAAGATATATGCTCGCGCGCGGCGACGCGCCGTATTGTATCAAACCTACTAACTCTTTAAGCCTATACGCGACAGGGTCTCTCGTCGCGAATACTATATCGATGATATATTTTTCTATTCGCTCGTCTATATAAATCTCGTCAACGACCTTTCTCGCTTTCATGATATCGTCGGGACCTGCCACAGGCAAGGCCGATATTCTCTTGTCTGTCACGGCCATGCGTTTCATTATCTTATATTCCTCTTCCCTGTTAGGATAATCGATCTTTAACTTCAACATGAAGCGGTCTACCTGCGCCTCAGGCAGGGGGTATGTCCCTTCGTGTTCTATGGGGTTTTGTGTAGCGAGAACGAGAAACGGCTCGTCAAGTTTAAAAGTAGTCTCGCCTATGGTAACCTGCCTCTCCTGCATCGCTTCGAGTAAGGCGCTTTGAACTTTTGCGGGCGCCCTGTTTATCTCGTCAGCCAGAATTATATTCGCGAATATAGGCCCCTTCCTTGTAGTAAATGCCCCGTCCTTCGGACTGTAAATAAGCGTTCCTACGATATCTGCCGGCAAAAGATCGGGCGTAAACTGGATCCTCTGGAATTTCGTCTTTATCGCCTGCGCCAATACCCGCACAGATAAGGTCTTCGCCAGCCCGGGCACGCCTTCTATTAAAATGTGGCCGTTCGCTAAAAGTCCGACCAAAAGCCTTTCGATCAGATACCTCTGTCCCACGATGACCTTCTCCATCTCCTGCATTAATCTTTGGGTAAAGGCGCTTTCCTTCTTTACCTTTTCATTGATCGCTTCTATTGTTGTTTCTGGCATAAAATCCTCCAATTTTAAGCTGCCTCACTTATTCAGATCCTTTAATCGCAGGTTCATGAACTTCAACAACACCACCTTGTCCAGGTATTCGAGGCTTAGAGGCTTCGTGATGTAATCATCCGCGCCTAATTCCATAGCCTTCCTTATTACATCATCGTCCTTCACGCCCGTAACCATTATAACAACGGCATCCTTATCGATCTCTCTTATCTTTTGGAGCGTTTCAATACCGTCCATGCCTCTCATATTTATGTCGAGCAGGATGATCCTGGGCTTCTCCTTTTTTACGATCTCAAGAGCCGCCTTCCCGCTCATCGCGTTAAATACCTCATAGTTGCGGGCAGTGAAGAACTCATAAAAGAATGAGTCTATCCCCATCTGGTCATCGACCGTCAGTATCTTGCAGATGGGACTTGGTTTGTTTTCTGACATAAGTAGTTTATTCCTGCGAAGCCCTACCTCAATCTGACAGTTGACGGGCGGAGCAGAATGTTCTACTTCGCCCTTCAAACCGAAAAACTCCGGTTGGGCTTCGTAGGAACTTCCATCGTCTCTCGTTATAATCTCTGCGAAGCTCAATCGTGAAAACGATTGAGCGAAGGCGGATGGAGCGGGAGATGGGAATCGAACCCACGCAACGAGCTTGGAAGGCTCGTGTTCTACCATTGAACTACTCCCGCG
>MHFG01000017.1:23736-31398 GCA_001804065.1 Omnitrophica bacterium RIFCSPHIGHO2_02_FULL_46_20 | reverse complement strand
CCGTTACAAACGACGCGCCCTCCTTCGATCTCGGCTCCGATATCAGAGAGGTTTACGGCAAGTATTAAATTCGGCTGCAGCGGCAGAGGTTTCTGATGCGCGGCATACCCTGCATTCATCATCTCGCGCATTTCTTGGTAGGCTTTTGGATTGCCTACACGAGGGGAGAGGGTGTCAGAAACAGCCAGAATGACCGTGTTGGTAAAAAACAGTAATGCTAAGCATATTGTCGCGGCTTTGAATAAAACAATATATTTAATCTTGTAGTTTGTCATATATTAGTAAGTATACCACATAATAATGATATATGTATATAACTTTTTTATCACTCAACATTTTTACTCATAAAATAGACGTAGCGCACCTTTAAAGGTGCGCTACGTCGGAGGGTCTTCTGTGGACTAAATTATCTTTTTACTGCGCCGCTAAATCCGCGCGTACAAGGCCCGCTCCCTGTTGATAAGAAGTCAAACCGGGTAAATATTCCGTCCTACCGCTTGATTTAAGATACGCCTTCATATCATCAGGCATCATAATAGCGCCTTTAATCGCGATGACCAAAGCTACGACGCCGCTTACATGCGGGGCAGCCATACTGGTTCCGCTTAAAGATTTATAATATCCGTTGTTATACGTCGAGTTAATATTCACGCCCGGAGCGGCCAAATCCACCTGCGGCCCCGAACTGCTGAAACTGGCAAAATACAAAGAACCGTTCGTATTCTTGCCTACCGCGGAAACAGCGATTGTTTCTGGGTATCTAGCCGGATAATCAACCAGGCCGTTGGTCGCGCCGTTATTCCCAGCCGCGGCCACCTCTACTATCCCTGCCTCATAAGCCCTAATAATCGCGTCGTGAAAGGACTGATTATCGCTGGACGCGCCAAGACTCATATTAATAACCTGTATCTTGTTATTTATGCACCAGTCCAGTCCCTCTATAAGATCAGAAAGCCATCCGCTGCCATTTCTATTTAATACCTTGACCGCATAAAGAGAAATATCCGGCCCTACGCCAATCACTCCGATATCATTATCTATCGCGGCTACGGTTCCCGCAACATGCGTGCCGTGGCCGTTATCATCATTGGCGCTTTTGGTGGGATTGATTGTATTGACCTGGCCCTTGATATTACTTTGTAGGTCAGGATGCTTCAAGTATATACCAGTATCCATAATCGCTACCTTAATGCCTGATGCAGTCGCGTTGAAGGTTGATGAAGCCAGCGGCCAGACTGCATCCGCATTAATCCTGTCCGCGCCCCAAGGTAATACTTCAGCCGGCTGCGGCGCGGGCAGGGACTTGCTACCTTGGTTATTATCCGGTTTACCGCTGTCATCCGGCCTGTCACTGGCCTGAATGATTAAATCATCGTCTATTCTTAAAACTTCGGCTTTGCGCAAAAGCGCGCTTTCCGCCTGCGGCGGCAGGCGCACTGCCATACCATTTATCAAGCGCAGATGTTTGATTTTCTCGGCGCCGTGTTCCTTTACTAACGCGGACTGGTCCGCCTCATTCACAAAATCCTCTTGGAATACGACTATTTTTCTCGCCGCGTTATCCGGCTGCTGGGCATACACAGAAATAGTCAGCGCCCCGAAAACAAGGCCTGCCAATAATACCAACAAAAATAATCTTCTCATACCGCGCCTCCTGTTGAATATTAATATACTTTGGCGAAACAACTCTGTCAATGATAATTTTACTTTACACTGTCATACCGAAAATTGGATCAATGATGGGAACGTACAGCATAAGCAAAGAACAAAAAATATTTTTTCCAAGATGCCGGCGTAGACTTAAACTGATTTGCGCCAACAAAATAATCCGCGATGGCCTCGCGCACACGGGCAAGCTCTTTGAAGCGAGCCGAACCTGTGACGCTGTCCAAGGTTAAATCCACAAGCTCAAGAGCGCGTTCAAAGGCTTTCTGGCTATAAGCGGCATTATCTTTTGCTTGCCAGGCCAAGGCGCGTTCGACTTCGCTTCCGATATTTGCCATTTGTTCTAAGAACGATAACCGCCCCCAACGGCCTGAAGCGAGATCTTTATGCTGATATTTCATCTAACCTATCCTTTTGGAGACTATCGATATGATCTTTTTCCGCATTTCTTCATTTTCCACGCCGCGGCTTCTATTGCCATGTGATGGCCGAATATTGATCAATGAGTCGAGCTCGATAAATTCCTCGCCATGCATATCCGGATAAAGATTGATACCCCATATATTTTTCTGCTTTGAGCCGTCCTCTAAGAGCAATGCTTCTAAATCAGAATGAAGCTCGGCGTCAACCGCGATAAGCTCTCTATCAACATCAACTGCCGCCTTTACCATGTTCCCAAAGGCAGCGGCGGCCATCTTTTTAAGCTCATCTACTGCAAGGATTTTATCCACTATCTTCATAATTGTTATTCTACTCCAAACAAAAACCGATTACCACAGCCCATTTCAAATCAAAGAACAGCGGCAGGTTGCTGCATTCTTTTGGGTGGACATTTTATTTTTCATTCTTTAATTTCTCGGGATGATGCCTTACGACTTCCGCTTGAACCATATAGATCACGTCTTCCGCGATATTTGTAGTGTGATCGCATATGCGCTCTAAGAAACGGGCTATCAATAAAAGCTGAACCGCTCTTGGGGCCGTTGAAGCATCCTTCAATATATAATCTTCTATAAGCTCTTTCTGTATCAAATTACGCAAATTATCAGCCTCCGGGTCGGATAATAAAACCTTTTTTGCCAACTTAATATCGCCCTTCACGAATGAATCTATCGCCATCTTCACCATGTTCTGAGCAACCGCCGTTAATTTCGGAATATCTACTAAGGGCTTTAAGAGAGGACTAGCTACTATTTCAAGCGTGCGTTGAGCTATGTCCACCGCTATATCAGCTATCCTCTCCAGCTCGGCGTTTATCTTCATGCCGGTTGTGATAAAACGCAAATCTTTAGCCATCGGTTGATAACGAGCTATCAAATCTACGCATCTTTCATCGATGGCTAACTCTAACTTATCGATATCGTTGTCGTTATCTATTACGCTCTTAGCCAGTTCGTTGTCGCGGTTCTTTAGAGCCTCAACGGATTTGAAAATAGCCTCTTCCGCGTAGGCTCCCATCTTTAAGATATCCTTGTTCAGCTCTTTTAATTCCTGATCTAAATGTCTTTCCATTTTATGCCTCCGAATTCCATCCGTATCTTCCGGTAATCCGCTTTCATCCGCCGCCTTCGGCGGCGGGACTTCGGCGGGATTTTCTACCCGTATCTTCCCGTTATATAATCTTCTGTGCGCCTGTCATGCGGCGCTGTAAATATCTGTTCGGTTCTGCCAAATTCTATTAATTCGCCTAAAAGCATAAAACCCGTATCGTCAGAAACTCGCGCTGCCTGCTGCATATTATGAGTTACTATTATTATAGTATAGTTATTCTTTAATTCACGCATTAATTCTTCAATCCGGGCGGTTGCTTGCGGATCCAGAGCGGAACATGGTTCATCCATCAATAATACATCCGGCTTAACGGCTATGCACCTTGCGATACACAACCTCTGTCTTTGTTCTAACGATAACCTCAACGCAGGTTCATTGAGCCTATCCTTTAATTCGTCCCATAAAAGAACGCTCTTAAGGCTTTCTTGAACGATCTCATCCAGTCCATCCCGCGTTATGCCATCCGCGTGAATTCTTTCTCCGAAAACGATATTTTCATAAATAGACAGCGGAAATGGATTCGGCCGTTGAAATACCATTCCAATCTTCTTACGCAGCACGACTAAATCCGTATTCGAATTTAGGATATCATTATCGTCAATTAAAGCTCCTCCATCCGTTCTTACCCCCTCGATCAAATCGTTCATGCGGTTGAAGACTCTAAGCAAGGTTGATTTACCGCACCCTGAAGGCCCGATTATGGCAGTAATCCTATTTGCCTCAAAGGCCGAATTTATGTTCTTTACGGCATGAAAAGCGCCATACCAAAGGTTTAGATTTTTAGTTGTAATTTTCGCCATTATCCGAATTTTCCTCTAATATAACCGTCCGTGCGTTTATCTTGCGGCGCGGTAAATATCCTATCTGTCTTATCCAATTCAACGAGTTCGCCGTTTAAGAAGAATGCTGTTTTATCTCCAACCCTTGCGGCTTGCTTTACATTGTTGGTTACTAAGACTATGGTGAATTTCTCCTTAAGCTTAACCATCGCGTCTTCTACTTTAGCGGTGGAGATAGGATCAAGGCCTGAACAAGGTTCATCAAATAAGATCACTTCTGGGCCAACCGCTAACGTCCTTGCGATACAAAGGCGCTGTTGCTGCCCTCCGGATAATTTAAAAGCCGATTCGCTAAGCCTATCTTTAACCTCCTCCCAAAGATATGCCTGCCTCAAGGTTTCTTCTACTTTTTCCTCTAATTCTTTCTTTCCTCTTCGGTCATGCATTTTTATTCCATAAGCTACATTATCAAATATGGATAATGGAAGAGGCAAAGGCAGCGCAAAAACCATGCCTACCTTACGACGCAATTCTCCTATTTCAATCGAGCGGATATCTTCTCTTTCAAGCTCTACCTCTCCGGTTATATTATAATTAGCGTAGAGCTCATTAAGGCGATTAAGCGTTCTTAAAAATGTTGTCTTCCCGCTATTCGCTGGGCCTATTACGCTTAAGATTTCATTAGTTTGGATCTCTATATTAACATGCCTTATGGCGTGCGCGGAGCCAAACCATATATTTAAATCGTGTATCTCGAATTTCACCCCCACACCAATTGTCACCATTTCTTTCTCTTTCTAAATTTATATCGTATAATTATCGCCACTAAATTCATAAATAAAACCAAGGCCAATAGAACGAGCGCCGTCCCGTATCTTATCTTTTCATCAACATTGGGCACTTGGGTCGATATAACGTAAAGGTGATAGGGCAAGGCCATAGCCTGATCAAATATAGAATCCGGTAATTGCGGCAGATAAAATGCCGCTACGGTAAAAAGGATCGGCGCCGTTTCTCCCGCCGCCCTTCCTATCCCCAGAATAGTCCCGGTCAATATTCCCGGTATGGCGTTGGGCAAAACAATATGCCTGATAGTCTGCCACTTGCTCGCTCCCAAAGACAGGCTTACTTCTCGAAACGATTGTGGAACGCTTTCCAGCGCTTCACGCGAAGTGGTTATTATTATGGGGAGTATCATGATGCCGAGGGTGAGCGATCCGGAAAGGATCGATGCTCCAAACTTCAAAAATACGACAAAAAGCGCCAGGCCAAAAAGCCCGTAAACTACCGACGGCACGCCGGCAAGATTTACGATAGCAAGCCTGATGATACGGGTGAGAAAATTATCCTTTGAATATTCGCTTAGATATATCGCGGCAAGTAAACCTATCGGGAGGGCAAAGATTATCGCTCCCGTCACTAAATATATCGTTCCGACGATCGCCGGAAATATTCCTCCGACGCGCATCCCGTGGCGCGGAATATCCGAGAGAAACTGCCAGCTTATAGCCGGGAGGCCTTTCTGCACGATGATGACAACGATTAAGCCTACGGGCACTACAATTAAAAGCGTCGCCAGGAATAGAAAGAAAAATGCTATTCTTTGAGCCCTGTAAGGGTTTCTCATCGTTCCTTTTTATGCAAAAACAGGTCCGCGGTAACGTTTACCGCGAAACTTATGATGAACAAAACTATACCAACGGCAAAAAGCGCGAAATAATGTTCGCTCCCTACGACGGCCTCGCCCATTTCCGCCGCAATAGTTGCGGTGAGGGTGCGCACCGGCTGCAAGATGCTGCGGGGGATGACCGCGGCGTTTCCTGTGATCATCATGACCGCCATCGTTTCGCCGATGACCCTGCCGAGGCCGAGCATGACAGCGGCGAGGATACCGCTTGACGCGGCGGGCAGCATAACGCGGCGTATTGTCTGCCAATGGGTCGCTCCGAGGGCGAACGCGCCTTCCTTATAACTTTTCGGAACCGAATAAAGCGCGTCTTCGGCGATCGAAACTATCGTAGGCATGGCCATGAACGCGAGCATTATCGAACCTGATAATGCCGTCAGTCCGGTGGGGATGTGAAAGACACTCTTTACAAGAGGCACGAGCGTCACCATGCCGATGAATCCTAAGACGACGCTTGGTATTGCCGCTAGGAGCTCTATCCCAGCCTTAAGGGCCTCCTTAGTTTTTGCAGGCGCCACTTCGGCGATGTAGACCGCGCAGGCGACTCCTATAGGAATAGAGATAACGGCCGCGCCCAGCGTGACTAATAACGATCCGAGGATAAGAGGCAGTATCCCGAGTTGAGGCGGGTCCGATATTGGATACCAGCTTTTGCCGAACAGAAAATTAAAAGGGTTTACGGCTTTAAAAACCGCAAACCCCTCTTTTAGCAGAAAAAGAAATATCAGCGCCACAAAGAATATGGAAGCTAAGCCGCAAATGAGTATAAGTTTCTCGATAACCAATTCTTTAAGCTTACGCATAGACCTATCTTTTAATCGGCACAAAATCGGTCTTTAGCACGATTTCCTGGCCTTCTTTCGAAAGAATGAAATCAACAAATTTTTTGACTAGCCCTTTTGGCTCTCCGTTAGTATATATGAAGAGCGGCCGCGATATGGGGTATTTGCCGCTTAAGACGTTATCTATTGTCGGTTCGACATATTCTGATTTTTCGTCCCTGGCAATAGCCACCGGTTTTTGCTTCGGCGAAATATAGCCCATTCCGTAATAGCCTATCGCCGCGGGATTACCTGCCGCTTCATCCGCTATGGCCTGGGAAGAAGGAAGGAGAAGCGCATTTTGCGCGAACTCCTCTTTGCCGTCAGGGCTCCCTTTTCTCAGGACGTGTTCCTTGAAATAAACGTGGGTGCCTGAATTTACTTCACGCGACAGAAGCACTATTCTTTCATCCTTGCCGCCCAATTCTTTCCAATTAGAGATCTTACCCGTGAAGATATCAGCAAGCTGCTGCATGGTAAGCTTGCCCACGGAATTTTTCGTATTTACAACTACCCCCAGGCCGTCCAGGCCCACTTTTATTTCATAGGGGTTTATACCTTTTCCCCTGGCAAGCGCAATTTCCTTATCCTTGATATTCCTTGAGGAATTTGCTATATCGCAGGCGCCGCTTATGAGGCTTGAAAACCCTGTGCCGGAACCGCCTCCCGTGACTGCCACAAAATCACCCGGATTTTCCTCCATATACTTTTCCGTCCAAGCCTGCGATAAATTGACCATCGTATCTGAACCTTTGACCTGTATTGAATTTTTATCTTTTGCCGCAAATGCGGAAGCCGCAAATGTTACTGCTATCAGAACCACTAACCACTTTTTGAACATACCCTCCTCCTCATTGTTTATTTTAGTGCTGTCACGAAACTATTTTCCCGTCGAAGAATCTTAACATAGCTTTTCTTTTCTACCTCCTGCCATTTTTCCATCGGAGAGTTCTTCCGATTTTCTCAAAAAGCGTTATTTTTTACCGCTTTTTGAGGGGGAGGATGTCAAACTTTAACCCTTATCATCTCCTCTCCCCTTTAGGGGAGAGGGAATTTTGTGACGGCCTATTTATTTTAGGACGGCCTTCTCTTCATTGTATACGGATATTATAACCGATATCATGTCGATCCGTTCTTTCCCTCTTTATGCCATTATTGC
>MHFG01000017.1:22910-23632 GCA_001804065.1 Omnitrophica bacterium RIFCSPHIGHO2_02_FULL_46_20 | reverse complement strand
CTCCTCTACCTCTTTTGGATTACTGCAGCCAATAATAACTACTGAGACCGGCAGAGTTAAAACATAGGATACTGCTTCCCTGACTGTTTTGATGCCGCCTTCTTTCAGGATGAGGCCATGGGCTAAAATCTTCATTGCTATTATGCCCATATCTTCTTTGACCGCCGCGGGGATAACTGTATCTTTGAAAGGCAGGTGCCATCTATCAGCGGCGTTAACGGAGCACATTACTGTATCAAACGGAAATCTTCTCATGGCTTCAAGCAGGATACCTGGATCATGGTGACCTGTTATGCCGATAAATTTTATCAGTCCCTGCCCCCTGGCCTCCTGCGCCGCTTTTAACGCGCCGTTTTTAGAAAATATTTCATCCAAATCATCTTTAGTCCTTAAATCATGGAGCTGCCAAAGATCAAGATGATCTGTGCGCAATCTCTTCAGGCTGTCTTCTAAAAGCCTCAATGAACCGCTTCTTGCGCGATCGTGCGTCTTTGAAGCTAAAAAGATACCATTTCTTCTTCCACGCAGCGCCTCACCGTAATAATCCTGACTCTGGGCATAGGCAGGGGCTGTGTCAAAATAGGTTACCCCCAAATCCAATGCTTTTTGAATTACCGCGATAGCTTCCCTCGCCCTGCCGTATGTCCGCAAAATACCTTCGCCGCCCAATCCAAAAGAGGTAACCTTAACCCCTGTTTTGCCTAAAAGCCGAGTTGGAATAG
>MHFG01000017.1:18084-22824 GCA_001804065.1 Omnitrophica bacterium RIFCSPHIGHO2_02_FULL_46_20 | reverse complement strand
TTATGCTAGTAGTAGGCAATTTACATATATAACTGGCGCAGACATAAACTGTGGTTTTGTCCTCTAAAGCGGCCTGATTTTTTATGAATGGTATAAGCTCTGTTATCCCTTCTTGCCCTTTCTCTCCGATAGAACTCAAAACTACTACTTTGTTAGGGATGAATCTTTCATAAATAGTCTTTAACATAGCCAAAGATTTTTCTTTATCTTTTCCTTCCGCGATAACAATCTCCTTTGACGGGCCTAAAGCAAAATCAAGGGCAATGAGCATTTGGGGATAGACATTGGGCATTTGTGAAATTTCACCGGAGAAAGTCTTAAAAAGAAATTCTGCCTTTTCTTCAAATCCCTTCTCCATAGTCAGCCTTCCCAGACGAATTAAATCCAGGGCAGCGACAGAATTCCCCGAAGGAATGGCTCCATCATAGGTTTCTTTTTGACGAATAATTAATTTTTCAGCGTCAACCGAAGTAAAAAAGAAGCCTCCCCCTGAGTCATCCCAGAAAAACCCGACCATCTCATTTGCCAGACGCTTGCTTCTCTTGAGATATTCAGGATTGAAGGTCGCTTCGTAAAGGTCAAAAAGCCCGTGGATAAAAAACGCGTAATCCTCAATCGTCCCGGCAATCGCTGACTCGCCGTTCCGATAACGATGCAGGAGTCTGCCATCTTTTCCGATGAGATGCTTAAGAATGAACTGGGACGATTTTTCCGCGGCTTCACGATAGCGGGGTTCGTCAAGGACGCGCGAACCAAAGGCAAGACTTGAAATCATTAATCCGTTCCAGTCAGTAAGAATCTTATCATCCAAATGCGGCCTTGGCCTTTTAGAACGGACAACAAATAGTTTTTCTTTTGCCTCCCTAATAATTTTTTCTATCTCTTCGACTGATTTTCTAAATTTCTGAGCGGCCTCTTCTTTAGTATGCGCTTTATAAAGGATATTCTTTTCCTTTCCCGCCAAAGGCGGGATCCCGCTATGGCGGGAAAATTCTCCCTGCGGATCACTAAGCGCATTTCCGTTAGGCTCAACGCCAAAATAGTAGCAGAATATTTCTCCTTGCTCTTTTTCTAAAACGTTTATAATCTCATCTTTGCCCCATAAATAAAACGCTCCCTCTTTTTTTGTCTTGGGGTCTTCTAAAGAAGGCGAATCCGCGTCCTCGGCTGAATAAAATCCGCCTTCGGGATCTCTCATATCATGAAGCACGTATTCAAAAATCTCCCTCGCGATCCGGGCGTATTCTTCCTTTCTGGTTGCCTGATAAGCCTCAAGATATGTCTTGGCCAGTATTGCTTGGTCATAGAGCATCTTTTCAAAGTGCGGAATACGCCATTGTCCATCGGTAGAATAACGGTGAAAACCGCCGCCGATATGGTCGTAAACTCCGCCTTTTGACATGGAAGTCAAGGTCTTCTCAGCCATCTCAAGTGATTTAGATTCATTTGAGCGCTTCCAATACCTTAGCAGGAAAGAGATCGAATGCCCCATAGGGAACTTAGGCGCGCTGCCAAAACCGCCATAGGCAGAATCAAATCGCTGAAGAAACTGATCATAAGATTTCTTAAGGGTCTCTTTATCCAAAGGGAAGCCCTTCTTACCGCTGGCTGCAGACTGCTGTTGAATCGCTTGGGTTAAGGATTCGCCAGAGCGAAGAATTTCGTCCCGGCGGTTTTCCCAAGCATCGGCGATAGAATTAAGTATATTCTTAAGTCCAGGCCTGCCCCATCTATCCTCCGCTGGAAAATATGTCCCGCCATAAAATGGATTTTTGTCAGGGGTAAGAAAAACTGTTAACGGCCAACCGCCGCTTCCGGCTATTGCAATAACTGCGCTCATATAAATATTATCTATATCCGGACGCTCCTCCCTGTCAACTTTAATGGATACAAAATACTTATTAAGGATCTTCGCTATCTCCGGGCTTGAAAAAGATTCTTCCTCCATTACGTGACACCAATGGCAGGTAGAGTATCCTATAGAAAGAAAGACGGGCTTGTCCTCCTTCTTTGCTTTTAGAAATGCCTCGGCTCCCCAGGGATACCAGTCAACCGGGTTGTGGGCATGCTGTAACAGATACGGGCTTTTTTCTTTGATAAGGCGATTGGCATAATCTTCCGCATTAACCATATTGATTCCTATCGCAAAAATAATCAAAGACACAACGAGATATCGCATGCTTAACCTATCGCATACCATGTCATGCGCAATAAAGATAAAGGCCTTCATCGGCCGCCTGCCAACGAAGGTTTTTATGTAATATGATGGCGGTTTATAGCTCTTTGAGACGGTCTTTAAATTTACTTGGAACTGCCAGCCGCAGGAATGCGATTATCGTTCGCATCATAAGTATAGCGCTCTTTCCCGTTAACCTTGTGAATCCTGACGTCTTTAACGGCGAGCTTTCCATCCTTATGCTCTACATCGATGTCCAGGTCGAGCGTCTCATTGGATACCGTGTCTCTGAAATCGGCGCAGGAATAATAATAGTCTCCTGTCTTACCGACTCGTTCGTGAACTCTTACAAGCGATAACTTCCTCATCTTCCCCGCCTCGTCATCGTAAACGTCGAACGTGCCCGTCTTCTTTGATTGCTCTATAACATAATCGTTCATAACGCCGCGGATCTGGTCCGCCGATGGTTCTGAAACCTTGGCCCCGCCATGTTCCTCGCCGCCATGCTCCTTGCCGCCATGCTCCTTGCCGCCATGTTCGGCGGCGAAAGCTGCCGGCACAAGCGCGATCGCCAATACCATAAAGACCATAAAAAACATTTTAACCTTCATACGCTCCTCCTTTCCATACAGATTCTTTAAAAGATACCTTGAAATCCACATTCTTAAATTTTGACCCATTAATTTCTACGTAGGGATATACAAAAAAATTGATCGGCTCTTGGTTTTTGGAGTTTTCGAGCAGTATGTCTCTTCCCGTAGCAACACTGAATCTGTTTTCATCGATGTGCCCGAAAAAATAATCTCTCTTCTCAGGATGTTTATACGCTTCGGAAACGTCGACCGGAATCCATCCTTTGCCTTTTATATAAAAAGCTGCCCAGCAGTGATGCCCTTCGATCCTGCCTTCTTTTTTATTCTCGGGGACGGGGAACCCTATTTCAAACTTGGCGGGGATGCCCAAGGAGCGCACTAAAGAGATGAATAGAGAGTGCCAATCCGCGCACATCCCTTTCTTGTATTTCAAGGTTAGAAGGCTGTTTCCGATACCGCAAACATTTGGATCGTCTTTCGCGTATGCGTAATTATCGAGAAGATATTCATAGACGGCTTTCGCTTTCTCTAAATCGCCTGTCTTCCCTCTGGTTATTTCTACCGCCAGCTCTTTTATTACGCCGTCAATCGGAACGGTTCTGTCTGCCTTGAGATAGCGAGATGGGCCTCTTTTGTAATTTGACGTCTCCTCTGCCGCGCCGCGCTCTTTTCTTTGGATTTTATATGATAAAACTATTTCCTGCGGTTCTTCGGGCGGAGCGTTTTGTTTTGACTTAAGATACAGAATTTTATTTCTATATTTATTTTCGGTCAGAAAATTTATGGCAAAAGGGCTTTTTAGGTTAAAGTCGCCCACGGTTTGCCATTCGTCATCGGAAGGGATTGGAATCCATATTCGCAAATCATTTATTTTAGGATGCGGGGATTCCAATAACAATCTTTCTTCTATAATAAATACACGCTCCCTGCTGGAGAGCATGGCGGAGGGCTTATTGCTTATTAGGGTAACGCTAATAATTGCTACGCATAAAAATACAGCATTCTTCATGTAGCGATATTATACATCAGTTCATATAAAAAGCATAGAAATTTTGGATGGAATGAGCGGGCGGATTATTACCAGATGCGGGGAGGGAAATATTCAGACCCTTCGGTGAATTTAATGATCCCGTTCATCATCGCCGTTGATTCCGCAGGGTATTTGCCGGCCGCCGTCTCGGCTGAAAGCATCACATAATCGGTCCCGTCAAGGATCGCATTCGCTACATCGGTCGCTTCCGCGCGCGTAGGCCTGACATTTTCTGTCATGCTTTCGAGCATCTGGGTAGCGGTGATGACAAACTTCTTCTTCATATTACATTTTCTGATGATCATCTTCTGCACGATCGGCACTTCGCATATAGGGATCGATACGCCCATATCGCCGCGCGCGATCATAATGCCGTCGGCGGCGTCAATGATCTCATCGATATGACGAATCCCGTCTCTATTCTCAATCTTGGCAATGACTGCGCAGGCCGCGCCGAGCTTCGGGATATGCCTGCGCACGGCGCGCACATCGCCGGCATCTCTGATAAAAGACTGCGCAATAAAATCTACCCTTTGTTCAACGCCAAAACGTATATCGCGGATATCCTTCTCGGTAAGGCCGCTGAAGCGAAGGCGTACCCCTGGAATATTGATGCCCTTATGCGCTTTCAGCGATCCTTCCACAACAACCTTGGCCTTGAGACGCTTTTTTTCACATTTCACAACGAGGAGATCTATATTTCCATCGTCGATATATATATGCTGTCCAGGCCGGATATCGGAGAGCGGGCCTTTATAATCAAACGGTATGATACTGGCGTCACCGATGAGATTTTCCTGTGTGAGCCAGACAATAGCATGCTTTATGAGAGTGGCTCCTACAGGATCCACGAAACTCCCTACGCGAATCCTGAAACCCTCAAGGTCCTGGAGGATGCGGATATGACGATGGTATCTCTTATTAAGGCCGCGGATAGTTTC
>MHFG01000017.1:15305-17997 GCA_001804065.1 Omnitrophica bacterium RIFCSPHIGHO2_02_FULL_46_20 | reverse complement strand
GGTCCGGCTTCCGCTCGCCGGCCCTATCGTGCATATAATCTTCGTTTTCATAAATACCATGGCAAGCCCTAAAGATCATAGGGTTTAATAAGAAACCTGTTCTTTTTCTACTTTCTCAACGTATTTTTCTGGGTTATTTTTGAAGTCATCGATACACATCGGACAACAGAAATTATAGATTTTACCTTCATGCTCATAGGTTGCTTTTGCATTCTCAACGATCTTTTCACCGGTTACAGGGCAGACTTCATTGCCCACATTTTCCGCCATGCCCGGCCGAATTCCGATCAAAAGAGAAAAACCGATAATAACTAAAACTAAAAATACCTTCTTCATTTTTCTACCTTTCTTTTTTTAAGACGTTCTATAAAATAAGAGGCAGTTTAGCGTCTTGCCCAGGACACTGTATCACAACCTTCTTTGCATCGAGCTACCGGTCGAATCAACCAGCGCATATGATTTCTTGCCATTTTATAAGGCCTCCTTTCTTTTCTTATTTATCATCTTGACGGCTTCCATTGCCCATAATGGAAATGACGAAATCGTAACCACAAGGATCCAGTCGAACAAACCAAGAGGCTCTGTCTTAAAGATCCTTTGTGAAAACGGCATGTAGACAACGGCCATCTGCAGGAAAAACGATATGAGGTTGGCGGCGATGAGCTTTTTATTCGTGAATATACCTATCTTAAACAAGGATTCTGTCATACTGCGGCAGTTGAAAGAATGGAACAGTTGGCTGCAGGCAAGGACTATAAAAGCCGCAGTTCGAGCGCGGCCGATGCCTTCCTTTTCTATGAAGAGCACAAAGACAAAAGCGAACAGGCTGCAGAACGCGATAAACGCGCCTTGTGTCAACATGAGTATCGCCCGTTCTTTTGTTATCACAGGCTCGTTCTTGGGCCGCGGCGGTCTTTGCATGATACCTGGATCGACGGGATCGACACCCAGGGCGAGGGCGGGCAAGCCGTCGGTAACAAGATTTACCCAAAGTATATGGATCGGCAGCAGCGGAACGGGTAATCCAACCAATGACGCGACGAACATTACCAGTATCTCTCCGGCATTGCACGAGAGAAGGTAGTGGATAAACTTCTTTATATTATCATATATCCCCCTGCCCTCTTCGACCGCGGCGACAATCGAGGCAAAATTATCGTCAGTAATCACCATGTCCGAGACCTCTTTCGTCACATCGGTGCCCGTGATGCCCATGGCAACGCCTATATCGGACTCTTTCACTGCAGGCGCGTCATTAACGCCGTCGCCCGTCATGGCAACAACCCCGCCAATTTTCCGCCATGCGCGCACTATCCTTAACTTATGCGCCGGCGAGACCCGCGCGTAGACAGGTATTTTTTCAACCTCTTTATAAAACTCTTCATCGTTTACGGCATCCAGTTCCTCGCCTGTAAGGGCAAGGGAATCTTCTTTGAAAAATCCGAGTTCGCGCGCTATCGCAACGGCCGTATTCTTATGGTCGCCTGTGATCATAACCGTTTTTATACCGGCCTCTTTACATTCTTTTATCGCCTTTTTTACCTCTTCTCTCGGAGGATCGATCATGGCGACTAATCCGGCAAAGGTGAGATTATTTTCTATTAATTTAGCCTCGTATCTTTCATACTTCTTATCCAACACTTTGTATGCGACAGCCAATACTCTCATCGCCTGATTCGCCAAATCCATATTGGCTTTCAGCACCCTGTCTCTATCTTCTTCGGTCATGGCTCTTTTTGAACCGTTTTCCTCTATATACGCGCAATCGCTCAAAAGTATGTCCGGCGCGCCTTTGACAAATGCCGTAAGCGTTTCTTTATCGTTTCGGCGCACTATAGTCATCTTTTTGCGCTCAGGGTCGAATGGTATTTCTTCGACGAAGCTGAAGTCCTTTTCCAGCGACTCTTTCGATATGCCTGTCTTCGCGGCGGCTGTAAGTATCGCGCCTTCTGTGGGATCTCCGACTATCCTGTATCCGTTATTATCTCCCGCGAGCTCGGCGGCGTTACAGAGCGCGCCTATAACAAGCGCTTTATTCAGATCCGGAAAATCCTTCGAATTTACCGGCTTGTCTTCGAACAAGAATTCGCCTTTTGGCTCATATCCAACACCGGTAATCTTAAAGAGACGGCCGCCGGCGTAGACAGCCTGCGCCGTCATCTCATTCTTTGTAAGTGTGCCCGTTTTATCCGAGCAGATAACTGTAGCGCATCCTAAGGTCTCGACCGAGGGAAGCTTTCTTATCAGCGCATGGCGCTTTACCATCCTCTGGACACCCAACGCCAGGGATATTGTTACAACTGCCGGCAGGCCTTCGGGGATAGCGGCAACCGCTAAACTTACTGATGTCAAAAACATATCGAGGACTTTGCCGCCCCGTAAGATACCCATCACAAAGATCAATGCCACCAGCGCAAAACACAAGATAACTATCCATTTGCCGAACTCTTCTAATTTTTTCTGCAGCGGCGTGGTTTCGTCTCCTATTTCCTGAATCATGCCGGCTATATTACCGAGCTCTGTGCTCATCCCCGTAGAGGTCACGACAGCCCTTGCCTTGCCGGATGTAATCGATGTGCCCATGTAGACCATGTTTGCCCTATCGGCCAGGGGGATATCCTTTTCTTCCAGGCTAATAGCGGTCTTCACTACAGGTGTTGATTCGCCCGTAAGGCTCGCTTCATGCGCAGCA
>MHFG01000017.1:0-15191 GCA_001804065.1 Omnitrophica bacterium RIFCSPHIGHO2_02_FULL_46_20 | reverse complement strand
TTTTTCGGCTCTATATTCCTGAATGAAACCTAAAATAGCGTTTAATACGACTATAGCCGCTATGGCGAGCGCGTCGACCCATTCCCTTAGAAATCCCGATACAAGAGCCGCGCCGATTAAAACCCAGATGATGAAGTCCTGAAATTGCTCAAAGAATATACTTAAAGGACAGCGGCCCTTCTTCTCCTTTAGTTGGTTTAGGCCGTATTTCCCTAATCGAAGGGCCGCTTCGTCGGCGGATAGTCCGCCGGTTAAATCAGCAGCAAGTTGTTTTGCCACCTCGTCTATGCCTAAATGCCAGTGGTTCACCCCGCTCATTCTCCTACTCGTTATCCCGCCTTTAATTGAGACCTGTCCCCTTGGGACCTGACCCCAATAACCCCTCGTTATCTCTAACCTGCCCTTAAGAATGGGCGGGGTTCACCCCGCACCTTCTTCATCCATCCCGCGCCTTTAAGAAGGTGCGGGGTTCATTCCTTTGCCTGTTCCTCGCGTAATGACAAAGATCCAAAACTTCCCCTCCAGATAACATAAAAAGTGGGCAGTATCACGAGCGCGAGGATAAGCGCTGTAAATAACCCGAATATTATCGGGACCGTATAGCGTTTTAAGAACTCAGCGCCTATGCCTGTAGCCCACATGGCAGGCATAAGCCCGAATATATCCGCTGAACATGTCATAATAGCAGGCCTTAACGCGCGTGTCGCGCCTTCGGTAATACAGGTGTAAAGGTCGTTAAATGTCTTTATGCGGCCGGCCCCGGATTCCCGCTCGTATGCCTCGCCCATATATGTCGTTATAAGCGCGCATAGCGCCGCTCCTATGCCGATAACCTCCATCATGCCCGCCCAAACGGCTATAGACATATTATACCGAAGCAGTTTTATGCTCCAGATGGCGCCTACGGCTGTGAAAGGCATGGCCAGCATTATAAGCACGACTGCCATGGGGGACTTGAAATTAAAGTAATAGATAAGAAAGATAATAAAGAGCGTAGACGGTATGAATATGAGGAGCCTCTGCTTGACCCGCTCCATGTTTTCATATTGGCCGCTCCATGTAATCGAATATCCGGGCGGAAGTTTGATCTTATCCTTTACCGCAATCTTCGCGTCCCTAACATAACCACCGATATCCCTGTCTGCCACATCGACGTAGACATAACCCGAAAGAAGCCCATTCTCATTTCTTATCATGGCGGGCCCCAAAGTCAAGCGTATGTCGGCGAGCTGTTCGAGCGGCACCTGCGCGCCCATCATGGTGGGAACGAGGACCCGTTTTAATTTTTCGATATCATCGCGCAGCTCCCGCGGATAACGCACATTTATAGGATATCGCTCCCGCCCCTCGACAGTGGTCGATATATTCTCGCCTCCGACAGCGGACATTATGACCATCTCCACGTCATCGATGGTCAGCCCATAACGGGCGAGTTGTTCGCGTTTTAAATCGAAATCGAGAAAGTACCCGCCGGCCGTTCTTTCCGCGTATATGGAACGGGTGCCCCGCACCTCTTTTAATACCGCCTCGATATGTTCGCCTATTTTCTCGATCTCTTTCAGGTCCGAGCCGAAGATCTTAATTCCGATGGGCGTCCGCACCCCTGTCGTCAACATGTCTATTCGCGCCTTTATCGGCATCGTCCAGGCATTAGAGACGCCGGGAAACTGCATCGATTTGTCCATCTCGGCGGTCAGTTCGTCGAACGTTATGCTCCGCTTTATAAAGGGAAGATATTTTGACAGGGGAACTTTTCTCCACTCTTTTCTTGGTTTAAGTATAGTTGTCGTCTCCATCATCGAAAACGGCGCCGGATCCGTAGATGTCTCCGCCCTGCCCGCCTTGCCGAACACCCTTTCAACCTCAGGGAAACTCTTTAATATCTTGTCCTGTATTTGAAGCAGCTTTGCCGTTTCCGTAACGGATATCCCGGGGAGCGTAGTCGGCATATAAAGTATGCTTCCCTCATATAACGGCGGCATAAACTCCGAACCGAGGCTTAAAAAGACGGGGATTGTGAGAATAACGGATAAGATTAGTAAAGCAAGCGTGGTTTTACGGTGCGTAAATGTCCAGCCGAGTATCTTCCTGTGATACCTGGCTAAAAAGCGGGAGGCAAAATGTTCTTCCATGTTTTTGCCTTTGGTCTTACGTAAAAATATCATGATTAGGGCAGGGATTAAAGTTATGGAAAGAACGGCTCCGAAAAAGACGGAGAATATCTGGGTCGCGGCCATTGGCCTAAAAAGGCGTCCCTCCTGGCCCACTAAACTGAATAAGGGAATAAATCCGATAACGGTTACCATGAGAGAGGAGAATATGGGCGGGCCGGCCTCTTTCATGGCGTCGATCATAACCTGCTGCCGGGCCCCGCTTATTTTACCTGCTCCAAGATCATGTAATTTCGAATGGACATTTTCTACCAGAACAACTCCGACATCGACCATATCCCCAATGGCCAGGACTATGCCCATGATTGACATAATATTAACGGTAAGTCTCATGCCTCCCATCGGTATAAAGGCGATACTTACGGCAATAGGCAAGAGGATTATCGGCATCATGGCTGAAGGCAAATGCATAAGGAAGAATATTATCATCGCGGCGACGATTATAAAATCCTCGATCAAAACCTCATTTATGGTATCGATAGATTTTTCTATGAGTTCAGTTCTGTCATAGGTGGTTACTATCTTTACGCCTTTTGGCAGGCTTGGCTCTATCTCCTTTATCTTCTCCTTCACCCTCTCTATGACGCGAAGGGCGCTTTCGCCATGGCGCATCACAACAATACCGCCGACGACGTCACCTTTTCCGTCGAGATCAGCCACGCCGCGGCGTATATCGGGACCTAATGCCACGTTAGCGATATTCTTAACGAGAACCGGAACCCCCGTCTTCTCATCAACACCGACGACTATCTCTTCGATATCTTTGACTGATTTCGCGTAACCCCGGCCGCGCACCATATACTCCGCCCCGGAAAACTCGACGAGCCTTCCGCCGACATCATTATTGCCTTTACGTATGGCCTCTACCACCTTCATTATGGGGACATGATAGAGAAGCATTTTGTCGGGATCAACGTTTACCTGATACTGCCTTACGAAACCGCCGATTGGAGCTACTTCTGCCACACCTGGAACGCTCTGGAGATAATAGCGTAGATACCAGTCCTGAAATGACCGAAGGTCCGCCAGAGAATGCGTGCCCGTCTCGTCAACGAGCGCGTATTGGAAGACCCACCCGACACCGGTAGCGTCAGGCCCAAGCTCTGTTCTAACTCCATCCGGAAGAAGAGGGGTTATCTTGGACAGATATTCCAATGTCCTTGACCGCGCCCAATAGACATCGGTTCCATCCTGGAATATCACGTAAACAAAAGAATACCCGAAATCGGAGAAACCGCGTATCGCCTTAACCTTAGGCGCGCCGAGTAGGGCGGTTACTATAGGATATGTAACCTGATCCTCCATTATGTCGGGGGACCTATCCCATCTTGAATAGATTATCACCTGCGTATCAGATAGGTCCGGTATCGCGTCAAGCGGCAGATTTCTCATCGTGAAAATGCCGGCGATCGTAGCGAACGCTACAAGAATAAATACGATGAACTTATTCTTCGCGCAGTATTCTATCACCCTCTCGACAAATTTTCTCATAATTAATCCTTACTGGCCGTGTTGCTTGTGCCCGGCTTCACCTGCGGCCGCCGACTTCAATCTCGACTCCGAATCTATAAGGAAGTTTCCGCTCGTGACGACTATATCGCCTTCATCCAGTCCCTCAAGCACTTCATAATATCCATCGACCTTCAGGCCTGTTTTTATATCCCGAGATTCCAACATACCGTTTTCTCGCGACACATAGACTATTTTTCTTATGCCTGTATCGAGAATGGCTGTTTCGGGAACAGCCAATTTTTCTCCCAGTGAAATCTTAATCCTCGCCTTAACGAACATCTCGGGCTTCAGTTTATTTTCCTCATTTTTCACCTCAACACGCGCCTGATTTGTTCTCGTCATGGGATCTAGCACGGGATTTATGGCCATAACTGTTCCTTTAAATACGTCTCTGGGATATGCCACGGCCTCTATCTCAACAGGCTGCCCTATACTGATAAGCCCGATCTCATATTCATATATAGATATGTACGCCCAGACACTCTCTCCTTTACCAGGAAGGTACAGGGTCGTCTCCGACTTCCTCGTTTTTTCAAGACTCAATATCTGCTCCTCGCTCATCCCCAAAAGCCTCAATTTCTGCCTGGCCGCGGATGTCAAAGATTTCGCTCTATCGATCACATACTGCAGCGGTGAATCTTTTATCTTTTCTTCGTTATTAATCGCCTGGATAAATTCTTCCTGAGTAACTACGAGCTCCGGATCATACGCTATTCTACCGGAGGCTCTGATCGTCTTCTCAAGTTCCCGTCTTCCCACGGGCCCTGTGGTAACGCCTATAAGCTGTTGTTTTTCCGGACTTATCATTACAGTCGGGCCTGTCGGGCCTGCGGCCGGTTTTTTACCTATCTCTACGACCTTGCCGCTTGTGGTCGATATAACCTCCCCGCATACAGGACATAACACTCTTTCCCCGGGTTTTATAGTAACCTTGACAAGCATCGGGCAATTATTCATGGTACAGCTATGCTCAATACAGACTTCTTCGAATGTTTTTTCCTCGGCCGGCGCGCCTTGAGCCGCTATCTCATGGCCTTTATGCCCGTCATTTTTAATAGGTTTTTCCCGCTCCGCTTCTTTCTTTACGAACTTCATATTGCATATCGGGCAGTCGCCGGGCCTATCCGAGGTATACGTAGGATGCATTGGGCAATAATATACGTCTCTTGCTTTACCGATCTTGCCTTTATCCTGTGACTTCCCGCAGCCGGATACAGTGAACGCAAAACCGCCGATAAACAAAATCAGTATAGTAAATAAAATAACCTTTGATCTTCTCATGGCCTTCACCTCATTGTTAAGTTTTGTTATCGTGCTTTAAAATTCTACGTCTATTCCGGCTGATCTCTCGAGATCCGCCAGAGACATCCTTAATTCCAGTATGGCATCGTAATATTCTAATCTGAACCCTATCAACATCCTTTGGCTATCCAAGAGCGTAAGGAAATCTGTTTTTTCTGTTTCATATCCTCTTACGGAGGCGGCAACGGTCTGTTCGGCTTGCGGTATAAATGAGGCCGTATAAAGCTCTATCAATTTTCTGCTGGCCTCTACCCTGGCGTAGGAATCTCTTATGTCGAAAAGAACCATGTTCTCCTTCGTCTTATATTCGGCTTTTATCATTTCAAGCTCTGATCTCATCTCTTTGACGCCAAACGCCTCTTTCTGAAAAAACCATAGAGGCACGGTTACCCCAAGCATACCGGCCCATGCGTTCTCATCAACACGGTCTCTTTTAACCATTTGTTTGAATTTCACCATGAAGTCAGGCATAAACTCATTAAGCGACAGGTCATATGCCGCCTTGCCTCTTTCTATCGCATACTTATATGCCTTTAGCTCAGGGTTATTCGCTTTAGCCATAACGTAAAAATCCTCAAGAGAATGCGTGAACTTAATAGCTCCCTCCGGCGCGGGCAGGCCTATCTCTTCTTTAGGATCCCGATTCAGGAGAATATCAAGCCGCGCTTGCGCTGTAACTCTTTCTTGCTCCAGAACGATGAGTTCATTCTCGGCCCTCGCAAGCTCAACCTGCGTTTTTAAAACATCGGCCTGAGTGGATTTGCCTAACGTATATCTCGGCACAGCAACTTGTGAAAACTGTTCTAATATTTGCCTATTCTCGTTTTGAATATCTATAGACCTATATATGATAAAAAGCTCGGCATACGCGGATTTGACCTTCGCTATGATATCTCTTTCCTTTGTCTTATAATTTTCATACGCCATCCTGGCAAGTTTTGAGGCGATTTTTGCTCGTAGGAATAGTTTTGTCGGAAAAGGCACTTCCTGCGATATGGCGTATGTCTTCATTGGGTCGCCCGAGAGCATTCTGTCGGCGTATATCTTATCGTATTCAAGCTCGATGGTGGGATTTTTAAGGCTTGCCGCTTGAGGGATTCTCGCGCTTGCGGCCTCATACGCCCGTCTCGCGGATAGTATCTCAGGGTTTGATCTTAGCGCTTCGCTAACCGCGCTTTTCAACGTCAGAGCATCTTCGGCCTGGGCGCTAATTAGAAGAATAATAGAAGCTATAAAAATTAAAAAATAGACCGTTAATCTCCTTTTCATCATATTCACCCCCTGAACTTTGAAATGAGCCTGAGGATCTCTTCCATCTTTTCTTCTCTATCCTTTTTGGAATCGCTTCTAAACGCGGATGTGACGCAATTCTCAAAATGTTTTCTGAGGATCTTGTCTTCCACGTTCCCTATCCCGCCGACGATAGCATGTAACTGTGTCAAGATATCGACACAATATTTTTTTTGCGCTATCATCTTCTGGACGCCGCGGATCTGGCCTTCTATCTTCCTTAAATAGGACAATACCTCCGCATGTTCCATCTTCATGTTTCCCCCATGTTTCATATTAAGCCGTGATAATATCTTATATACCCGCGAACCCCGCTTGCAGGACAAGTATACCATACAGTGGTATGGTATGTCAACTATTTTTTAAAAAAGATTTTATACCTTCCTTAAATTGTTCATCCGATTCTAAAAAGGCTGTGTTGTGGCTGCCTCTTAGTTTGAGAAATTTCTTTGGAGGCATTGCCGCATCAAACAGCTTTTCACCCAGACGAAAAGGGACGATTTCATCATCTATGCTGTGTATGATCAATTTCGGACAACCAACGTTCTTTATTTTGGAGAGAGCGTCAAATCTGCTTGAAAATACAAAATAGGGAAGAAAAGGATAAGCCATCCCTGACATGTCTTTAATAGATGTAAACGTCTCTTCCGTGATAAGCGCCGCTATATCCTTGTTTCGCGCAAGATCGATCGCTACGATGCCGCCTATGGATTCCCCATAAAGAATTATCCCGTCTCTTGAAACCCGCAGTTCTCTGGTCAGATAATCATAAGCTGCTTCTGCGTCCTTATATAATCCTGCTTCGGAAGGCGTTCCCTGACTCTTCCCATAACCACGATAATCGAAAATAAATACATTAAGCCCAAGATTGTAAAACATCGATATCTTTTCTAATCTATGACCGATATTTCCGGCATTGCCGTGGCAGAAGATAATCGTAAATTTTGCTTTACTATTGGCGATATACCACCCGTTTAATCTCCTATTATCCGGCGTATCAAAATAAACTTCTTCATAAGGCAGCCCTACTGAAGCAGGATTGCTGATAATATCCTTCATCGGAAAATATATACTGCGTCTTTCAATATATCTCACAAACAACAGAAAGAGAATGACAAAAATAATTAACCGCAAAACCAATTTCATATGCCAACTCCCTTACAATCGCACATGGAACCTCTCCAGAGTGCAATGCGAAGTTTCATGTGCCAACCACCTTACAATCGCATACGGGGACGCCTTAAATACCGGGGTGTCCCTTTCTGGCTTGGGGTAATAAGACGAAAAATTACAGGATATACGGGTATCTATTATAGCGGATTTACTGGTATAAACAAGAGAATTTTTGGCTTTAAAAATAATGCTGGACAATCCTGTGAAATAAGGATACAATATTGACGATGGTAAATAAAGTTGGAAATCTTGAGCCTCAAGGTAAGGATTGCTAAACTTGAGGTTTTTTATCTATACCTGTTATTTACTATTAATTTTAGCGGGAGGAGGTAGTAAATAATGGCGAAAGGAAAAGTGAAGTGGTTTAATGACGCCAAGGGCTATGGCTTCATCACGCCTGAAAATGGTAAGGACGTATTCGTGCATCACAGCGTCATCCAGGGTGATGGTTTCAAGTCTTTAAAAGAAGGCGAGGAAGTGGAGTTCGATATCACGCAGGGACCTAAAGGCGAACAGGCCGCGAACGTAAAGAAGATGTAAAGAGTAAACCCCCACACCAAAATCTTTGGTGTGGGGGTAAAGCTGTAATGTTACAACGAGACCCGGCATCAAGCCGGGTCTCGTGTTTTATAATGGGGGCCTAAATTAAACCAACAACGCACATTAACGTATGGTTGGTTTAATTTATCCTGAGTTATATCGAAGGATTACCCTTCGACTTCGCTCAGGGTAAATGCAACAAATATGTTAATATCTATTGTTGGTCGCATTTAATTATTCGGGACGAGCCTGTTGCCCTTCTCCTGCCATTCCTTGAGCCCACCCTTATAGTCAAGGACGTTATAGCTTAATGCAGACAACTTCTTAGCCGCTTCGGTTGAGGCCGTACATTTAAAACTTCCACAATAAACGATGATATGGTCTTCCTTGGACAACCGCTTTTCGATCGTCACCTTGTTCATCGTATCAATAGGGAACGATATGGCGCCCTCTATATGTCCTTTATTGTAACTATCTGGAGAAAGGACATCAAAAAGCGTATATTTTTCTCCAGAGCTTCTTATGCTCATGAACTGTTCATAAGTTATCTTTTTGGCGCCATTTTTCATCACTACCTCATTGGCAACATGTAAAAACATACTCTTTGCCTCCCCTTTGTTTTCCGTACCGGAACCGCATACTCCGCACATGGCAAAAACACTGGCGCAGATGAGCATGGCTGCGGATACTAATAAAAATACTTTAGTAGACATATCTGACACCTCAGATTCTCTGCACCGCTGAACGTCATCATTACCCATAATCGCTCCCTTCTTCTTGCTATCTTATTTGCGTTGCCGAAACTGACCTCTCTAAAGAATGGGGCCCCTCATCTTTGAGCCGAGGAGGAACCTCTCTTGTTTTAGCAACTTGTCTATTCGCAGCCCTTTATTCTTGCGGAACTAAATCTATGCTAAGTTTAGCTTTCAAGGCCATCGCAAGCCTCGCCAATGTATGCACAGTTATTTTAACATTTTCAGAGTCTTCGAGTCGCGAAATAGTTTGTTGAGTAGTTCCTATCTTTTTTGCAAGTTCGCCTTGAGTCACATGCCGCTGTTTTCTTAATTGAGCGATCTTATAGGCAATTTTCAGCATAAGAACCTCTTCATCATAGGCCTTTCTAAATTCGCGGCTCTTTTTATACTGCTCCCGTTTGAGCAAATGCAACCATTGGAAAAATAACAGTAATTAATAACATTATTGCCAAGATATACTTTTTCATATCATTTCTCCTCTGTTGGAATCCGAAATCTTAAAGCTACTTTTTAAATGCAGCAGCACGAATTAGATTATTCAAATCGGGTTTATAATTTGCTAGTGGCTCAGAGTATTTTGACCTGCTACGTAATATTTTTTTAACTTCCGATTCTTGCAATTCTTGATTTAGTTGAAGTTTCGCTATATGCTTTACCATTGCTGTCATAAGCATTATATCTCGGTTCTTTAAATCCTCAATCCCATTTAATATTTTTTCAATCATATTCCATTGTACTTCTATTACTTTTACCAATGTCTTAATCTGTTTATCTTTCTGCCTTTGCCATTTTCGTATTTTGTGAATTGACTTTGGGGCTTGCTTGATATGCCTAATACTATCTAATGCCTTCTCTGCTTTCCTTAGTTGTTTTTTAGTGCCTTGCAAACTAACTTCTGGTAGTTTTGTTTCAATTTTTACTATTGCCATTTCATCCCTCCGTTATTTCTTCTTTAATAGAACTTTGGCTAATTTTACAAGGCGTTTTCTTGAACAAGAGACGCCTTCCTGTGTAAAAACGACCCGCTTTCCTACTTCCCTACCTGCGGCCAGACTAAATCGTAGTGGACACTGCGGCCTTTGCCGGACAATTGGTGCAATATCTTCTTATCAAGCATATCTGAAATTTCACGAAATGCAGTAGCACGGCTTGCTTTTGTTATACTTACATATTTTCGCGTCGTCAGCCCGCCGGTAAAATTACCCGGACCTAGTTCCAATATGTGATTGATAATCTTCTTCTGTCTATCATTAAGCTCATCCTGGGCGTGCTGATTCCAGAAATCGACCTTCATAAAGACATTTGCGATGATATCGCGTGAGTCCTCGATAGACGTAGTAATACATTTAATAAACCACAAAAACCATTCTGTTGGATCAATACGGCAACGCTGTACACCTTCGAGAATATTATAGTATTCATTTCTCGAACGCATAATCTCGGAAGAGACACTGTAAAACCTCACCTTCATTTTTTCGTCCTGTGCTAATGCCATATCTGTTATAGCCCGTGCAATTCGTCCATTGCCGTCTTCATAAGGATGTATAGTCAAAAAACGCAGATGCGCAACAGCGGCACGCAGGATGCCGTCTACACTGCCTTGGGATGAATTCCACCACTTTAGGAAAAGTCGCATCTCCTCATCAAGGCGATCTCTTGGCAATGCCTCAAAATGCACTTTTTCCTTACCAATAGGACCGGATACTATTTGCATAGGCTCATTGCCTCTTGGCTTACCAGTTTTAATCTTTCTTAAGCCGGAATAACCTGTAGGGAACAATGCTGCGTGCCAGCCATTAAGCCGTTCGAGCGTTAGAGGTTTATCGTGAAAACGAACGGCGTCCAGTAAAACGTCTACGAGACCGTCGATATTCCTATTATGTGAACCTACGCCATATGGTAGGCCAAGTTTCACAGCTACCGATGAACGGACTTCATCACGATTTAGCTTTTGCCCTTCGATTTCTGCTGTTCTGACGGCCTCTTCAACTAGGATAGCGCCTTGAGCTTCAGTTTCAAGTTTGATGTCCAAAGACGCAAGGCGGCCCAATAACTTACCTTGTAACACCCGTAGCTCACTTAATGGCTTAAGCAAAACAGTGTTATCATACTTGAAATCAAACCAATTTTTTCGCTCCCAGATATACTTCATACGCTACCCTTTGTGAAGCGATTAGATCTATTAATCGCTTCAATATGTGATACAATTATATCATTTATTGCTTCATATAGCAAATTTATTTTAGACCCATAACTCTTTAACATATAAAGCAATACAATTCAGCAAGTCTCCCCGGGCGATTAAACTGCGCGAGGGAGCGACCTTTGCGTACACAGCTCGGGAGGAATTTGAGAGGCCTTTCCTATCTCCTCATTCTTTTCCTTGAGAGAACTTTTCATCTAATGAGAACTTTCCGGGGCCAATGAACAAAAGGCTAAAAAACAAAATACCCGCCTCAAGGGCATGAGAGTACTTCACGAATGAATCTCCATTTTTTAAATGCATCATAGCAGCTACGGTCATCGTGCTTAACAAAAAGAAGCATGCAGGTCGAGTAAATAACCCTAATATTAATAATATACCGCCTACAAATTCAGAGATTGCTGCCATAAATCCCATAAACGTGGGAGCAAAGTTAACACCGACAGCTGATAATGCTCCACCGAGTTTTACCCATGTTCCCGGTCCTGCTATCAGCTTCGGAAAACCGTGGAAGATAAACATTATACCAATACCAAACCGTAAAATGAAAAGGCCTTCATTGCGATATCGGTCAAGTTTATGAAAAATCATACTCACCCATTATTTGTTCCGGTATCTATCATAGCGGAATTAGTGCCGGAAACAAGCGGATTCTGCTAATTAGAGAGGCTCAGACTAAAATTTATATAAGCTCCGATGATAAATATCACTATTAATACTATAGCATAGACGCTTAAACCAATTTTTGTCTTTCTCTTTGGCTTTAAAATTAAGCCGGAAATTACCGCTACAGTCATTAGTACAACTATAAAAACGGTAAAGATATGTTGCTGGTTTAGGACCGAAAAAATTGGGGCTTTTCTATAAAATACATCGTTGAGAAAGATGATTGTTATATTGAAAAGATTTGATCCGAGCATATTTGCCACTGCCAGTTCTTTTGCACCTAAGCGAAGTGCCGCAATCGACACCGTTATCTCCGGTAATGTTGTGGCAAGACCCAGAAAAAGGCTACCTATGAAATTTTGCCCCAAATCCAAAAACCTGGACAGGTCATCCCCAATATACGCAAGCCAGATACCTGCACCCGCTATAGCAAGCGCGGACACTCCATAACGGACACAGGATGTTTTAAGCGAAATATTATCGTATTTGAAAAGAATTTTTTCTTCTTTGTCTATTTTTTTGATTATCTGTTGTCTTTTTTCGAATTTAAAAATTATCCGTGTGGATATAAGATATGAGGCGAGAATTAAGATGCTATATACGCTGACATTCACGAAAGATATTTCCGGTAATTTTGAATTAAAAAATATTCCTACCGTAGCGATTGCCAGAGGAACAAGACTCAAAACGGCTGTTAACAATTGGCCCGTAGAAACCGCGCTTAAAAGAGGTGTGCCTTTGCTCAGGAAATCCAGGATGGCAATGTTTACGAGATTATAGGTATTGGCTCCAAATAAATTACCTACGGTGAGATTTGGCGCGTTTACAAAAACCACACTTCCAACACCTGTAAATAATTCCGGGAGACTCGTAGCAACTGACACCAATATAACGCCAATCCAGAGCCCGCCCAATCCTGTTTTTTCAGCAATGGCATCCCCGTATTTAGCGACTCTTTTGCCGCAATAAAGAATTACAATGGCACAAATGATAAATTTTACCAAGACAAAAATCATTTCTTCTGCTCTTTTTCTTGGGTTTTATCCTTGCCCTGCTCACCATCTTTTGGGCCTTGATTACCTTTAATGATCACATAAGTAAAAAACCAGATCATCCCTGCTATCAAAACATATACTAACCAATCCTTTGATAAGTCTCCAGCCATTTTCTAATTTCTCCATTTTTCTTATTTTATCTTAGCTTATTTAAATATCTCTCTGTGAATTTTATTACATTATTCATCATTATAACTGTCTCGACCGGGTGTCTACCCACAGCCGATTCCGCCGAAAGCATGACAAAATCGGTACCGTCTATTATGGCATTAGCCACATCTGTTACTTCGGCACGGGTAGGCCGGAGGTTTTCTGTCATGCTTTCAAGCATCTGCGTAGCGGTAATAACAAATTTCTTGGCCCGATTGCATTTTTTTATTACCATCTTCTGGATAACAGGAATTTCATAAATAGGTAATGATACACCCATATCACCGCGCGCTATCATAATACCGTCTGAAGTCCTGATTATTTCATCGATGTTCTTTATCCCTTCTCTATTTTCTATTTTGGCGACAATCCGGCATCGAGAGCCTGTCTTGAGCAAATCCCTAACATCCAAGATATCCTTTTTCGTACGCACAAATGACTGAGCGATGTATTCTGCCCCCTGCATTTCGCAGAAGGATATATCCTCTGTATCTTTCCGGCTTATGGGGCCAAATTCAAGCCTTGCTTCCGGTATATTTACACCCTTATGCGCTTTCAACAAGCCGCCAATCATTACCCTTGCCTTGATCCCGTCTTTAGCTCTGCCGATTACCTTCAAGGCGATATTTCCATCATCTATGAATATTTGGCAACCATTTTTAATACTGCTTAGCGGGCCCTGATAATCAAAAGGGATCTTTTCATGCGAGCCCATTATCCTTTGCTGGGTAAGCCAAATAATCCGATATTTCTTAAGCTCAATCGGCGCACTAAGATCACCTATCCTTATGCGATGACCCTGAAGATCGCCGAGAAGTTTTATGCGTCTACGATATTTCGCGTTTAAGAGCCTGATAAGATTGATCTTATGGAACAACTCCTGTTGTTTACCGTGCGAGAAATTCAGGCGCGCGACATCCATACCGGCGCGCATCATCTTTCTGAGCACTGTCTCGTTGGACGAAGCAGGGCCAAGCGTACAGATTATTTTAGTTTTAACCATAGGGTTCTTTTTTTATCCATTCCCTAAGACAATCTATCTAGGATCTCGCGCAGCGATACCAGCGCGATAGTCGTCTGTTGATCGGATAACGCGTAAGGGATAATAAGCGTATCGCCGTGGACCATGGCGCCGCACGAATAGACGACGTTGGGAACATACCCGGAACGGCTCTTGTGCTCCCAGTGAATAAGCGGTTCGCTCAATCGGCCGAGTACACGCGAAGGATCCTCACGGTCAAGCAGAGCCGCGCCGATCGAATATTGACGCATTGGGCCTACACCATGAGTCAAAAGAAGCCACCCGCGCTCAGTCTCAATGGGAGAACCGCAATTTCCGATCTGCACGAATTCCCAGGGATACAAAGGCTCCATGATCGGGACGGCTTCATGCCAGAAATGGATATTGTCGGAATACATGAGGAAAAGCCTCTCATTATCGTTCCGGGAGATCATCGCGTAACAGCCGTTTATCTTGCGCGGGAACAAAGCCATCCCTTTGTTAACCGCTGCTCTGCCGTTCAAGGTGATCATTTTAAAATGAATAAAATCATCCGTCTCCATTATCTGCGGGAGGATGGCCTTCCCATCATACGCCGTATATGTGGCATAGTATCGTCCGCTTCCGTTATCGTCCCTAAAAAAGACGAAGCGCGCATCCTCCATACCGTTCTGCTCGCTTGGCGAGAGCGGAAATAGGACACGCTCTGAAAGCGGCAACAACGGATCGAAAGCGGCCTCGTAATTGCATCTGGCGAGCCACAGGATCTTTTCGCAGGTAAGCCTGTCCGTTTGAGCTATTGGATCATGTCCGGTTTCATAGGCCCTGACCTTATCCTGCAGAGCGTCCATTGTAAACTCGGCCGGCAACGGGTCCATAATGCATTTTGAGCAGTCGTTCGCCAGTCCCATTTCATAGAGCTTTCCGACAAAACATATCTTATCGTAAAGCGCGTTAGGTTTCGGTTCGGCGGTACAAGCTAAGCCGGAATCCTTGTCAATCGTGACAGACCCATGCTTGTCTACGACCCCCGAACGGAATGCCAGTGCGGATATATGCCCTTCGCCTGTCGCACGCAAAGAAATAATAAAACGCAGGGATCCTACGGAAACCCCGGACTGATCGGGATGCGCGACAATAGAAGGGTTGAAGAGAGCCGTTGATTCATATGAACGCTCACCAATGAAGTACGCTCCTATGAGAAGCCTGCACGCTTTAGAAGGTGCAAAATCGGAAGGTATATATGCGCGGACGATCTCAAATTGGCGTTCGAGGATGGCATCAAGATTATGGTGTCTCGACGAAAAATCGCGCATTGTCTTCTTTAATTCTTCTTCGGCGGCGGATTCGTCGAGGGCCATAACGCGCGAGACG
>MHFG01000016.1 GCA_001804065.1 Omnitrophica bacterium RIFCSPHIGHO2_02_FULL_46_20 | reverse complement strand
CGTGAGAAGCTCGTAATACTTATACATAAGCTCATCCGATATCGACATCAGTTTGCCGAACATGTCTTTAGCGGGCTCATTTATACCCACATAATTTCCAAGCGATTTAGACATTTTGTTTATGCCGTCCGTGCCTTCTAATAACGGCATAGTAATAACCACCTGCGGCGACTGCCCGTAAAGGCCCTGGATATCCCTGCCTACGAGTAAATTGAATTTCTGATCCGTGCCTCCAAGCTCGACGTCCGCTTTCAAAGCAACCGAATCATAACCTTGCAGCAGCGGATATAGAAACTCCAGCATGCTTATAGGTTTTTGCTGTCTATATCTATTGAAGAAATCATCCCGTTCAAGCAGCCTTGTAACGGAGTATCTGGACATCAGCTCTGCGACAGCGGCAATATCCATCTTGCCGAGCCACTCGCTGTTAAAGCGAATTTTGAGTTTCTTTGTATCTAAAACTTTCGATATTTGTCTTTCGTAAGTTTTCGCGTTATCCTCGACTTCCTGATTAGTCAGTCTGGGCCGTGTCTTTGATACCCCGGAAGGGTCGCCTATCATCGCTGTGTGGTCACCGATAAGAAAGACAACCTTATGGCCGAGATCCTGGAAATGCCTCATCTTTCTTAAAAGGACCGTGTGGCCCAAGTGGATATCCGGAGCGGTGGGGTCAAAGCCGGCTTTTATGATAAGCGGTTTATTTGCCTTTATCGCTTCCTCTATCTTCTTCTTTAATTCATCGGCTTGAATTATCTCGATTGTGCCTCGTTTGATCAGCTCCAATTGCTTATCTATATTTTTTTCCATATGGAAGTATTTTACCAAATTTATCTTAACATAACAACAAAAAATCCCGCCCATTCTTAAAATGTTTAAAGCCTTGAAGAATGAGCGGGATTATCAGCTTCGGGTTACAACTTTGTTACTTTTGATGCCTGTTCACCTTTTGGACCCTTGGTGACCTCGCACTCGACGTCTTGACCCTCGTCCAAAGTCTTATAGCCATCACCCTGAATCGCGCTGTGATGTACGAATACATCCGTGCCCGAATCAAGTGTAATAAATCCATAACCTTTTTGATTATTGAACCACTTTACTTTTCCTTTTACCATTGCTTCCTGCTCCTCCTTTCAACTAAATTTGAGCCTGAATGAGCCGCCCTTAAATAATGGCAAACAAAAAAACCGTAAGGTTTAGTCTGCAACCCCACGGTCCAGGACGCTAATACCCTCATCTACCACTCGCGCAGAAGTATACATCATTGATACGATTTTGTCAAGAAAAATCTGCCCTGAAAAATCTGCCCTGCGGGCGCTTATTTTTCCTCTAATAAGTGGTATAACTTCTCCCGCTTCAATTTTCCACTTGTCCTGATCTCGGTAATTCTTTCTATCCTAACTTTAAAAACAACCAGGCGTTCCGGGAAAGCGACATCGAACGCTTCATGATGAGTCGTGCCCCTGACATCCTCTATAATACGCTTTGCGGTAAGCTTTATCTCTTTATCCCTCACTTCTTTCAATAATCTCTTATGTTCCATTCCTTTCTCTATTATCTCGACAGAACCGTTTATCTGATAGCCCATAAGCGTCTTTGGATCTACGACCGCAACTGAGGCGCACGGCCTAATCTTCAAATTTTTATAGGTCATGCCCATTACATGGTCTATAAGATATAAAAAATCATTCTCTTTCTTCAGTAGAAATTTAGGCGCAGCGTTGGGCTCGCCTTTAGAACTAACGGTGGCCACATACGCGAATTCTCTATTTTTTAAAATATCATCCAGCTTTTTTACCATCATAAATATTACCCTACCCCTGCCTCCATCCTATAATACGAAAAGATTATACCTCATCGCGTCAAATTTTAACAGGAAATTTTGAGTAAAAATTTATTGACCTGGCGGCGCGGGCATGCTATTCTTCTCAAAGAGGTGATGAGCTATGGAAAGATCGAACGAACTGGAACGGGATGGGGCGATTGAAGTCGCAAAATATATGGCGCTTGCGGCAAGGACCGCGCCTAAGACGTGCGGAATAGACAATATCGAAGTAGCGGCGATTAATGATAGACCGACAAAGAAAAAACTCGCCGAGAAAATGAAGGAGCTATCGAAAAAAGAAAATAGGCCGAGCTTGGAACGCGATGCGAATTTGATTGAGGACTCTCCCGCAATTATAGTAATCGGGGTAAAGTCCAACCCTGCGGGACTTAATTGCGGTTTCTGCGGTTATACGACATGCGCTGAGCTTAGAAAGACAAAGGGAATCTGCGCTTATAACTCTATCGATTTAGGCATAGCTATCGATTCTGCGGCAGGAATAGCAAATAGCTTCCACGCTGACAACCGCGTCATGTATTCAATAGGAAGGGCCTGCCTCGATTTAAAAATTTTCAGCCAAACCGTTAAGCAGGCCCTCGGGATTCCGTTGAGCGTAACGGGTAAAAATCCGTTCTTCGACCGGAAATAACCTATAGTCACCAGGTCACTACGTCACCAAGTCACAAGTAAAATTTTACTGGTGACCTTGTGACGTGGTGACATGGTAACCTTTTATATCTTCAGCGACAACGCTATCTTATGCTGAATTGAATCTACCTTTATAACCTTGATCTTTACTTCATCCCCAACCTTGAATCTGTCTTCCAATTTTTCACTTTCGGCCAGCGGTATCTCGGATATGTGCGCCAACCCTTCCAACTCCTTATCCATCTCTACAAATAGCCCAAAATTAGCCACCTTTGTCACCTTGCCTGCCAGCTGGCTCTCCGGCGCGTACTTGGACGCAATGTCATCCCACGGATCCTGAAGAAGCTGTTTTATGCCGAGCGATATCTTTCTATTAGCCGCATCGACAGCCAAGACAACCGCTTCGACCTTCTCTCCTTTTTTGAACATATCCTTGGGGTGGCCTATCCTTTTCGTCCAGGATATGTCGGAGACATGAATCAAGCCGTCTATGCCGTCTTCTAATTCAACGAACGCGCCGTAGTCTGTCAGGTTGCGAATCCTGCCTTTAACTTTTGTTCCGACCGGATACTTTGCCTCAACCTCGACCCATGGATTGGCCTCAAGCTGTTTCAGGCCAAGAGAGATTTTACGATTTCCCTTGTCCACGTCCAGCACCAACGCTTCGATCCTATCTCCTATCGCTAACAACTCATTCGGATGATTGTATTTCTTTATCCATGATAGTTCCGAAATATGAAGCAATCCTTCAACGCCTTTCTCGATCTCCACGAATGCCCCGTAAGGCATCAGATTTACAACAGTTCCTTTTATCTTGCTTCCTGCTGGATACTTCGCGTCAACCATCTCCCATGGATTGGCGGTCTTCTGTTTTAATCCCAGAGATACCTTCATGGTGTTCGGATCGAAATCCAGCACCATAACCTCTATCGCGTCGCCTATGGCAAGAACCTCGCTCGGATGAGAAACCCTGCCCCAGCTCATATCGGTTATATGAAGCAATCCGATAATGCCGGCGCTGAGTTCTATGAACGCTCCAAAATCCGTAATATTCCTGACGATACCGCTCACCATCGCGCCTTTTTGCAGAGTCTCGAATACCTTCTTCTTATCCTCTTCCTTCTGCTGCTGCATCGCGTCTTTCCGTGAAACCACTATATTCTTCCGCGGCTTATTTATCTTGATTATCTTAAACGGGAAAACCTGGCCTACCATCTGATTCAGGTTTCCAAAGGTCTTCAAGGCAGCCTGACTTGCCGGTAGAAACGCCTCCACGCCGATGTCTACCATAAATCCGCCCTTAACCTTTTTCGTAACCCGCCCGTCAAGTATGTCGCCCTCGCCGTATCTTGAAATTACCATATCCCAACCGACAGCGCGTTCTGCCTTCTGCTTCGACAATACTACCATACCGCTCTCATCTTCTTTAGATTCAAGATATACTTCTACCTCATCTCCGATTTTTAAAGCATCGGGATCCTGAAACTCTGACAAAGAAATAGCGCCTTCGGACTTATAACCGATATCCACGACGACATCTTTTGGAGTGACTGCGACTATCCTGCCTTTTATTATCTCGCCCTCGTTGAAAATTTTAATACTCTCCTTATAGAGTTTTTCGAATTCGCTTTCCGGCGCCTCCCCCTCGTCGTTTTTTTCTACATCGATGTTGTTTTTCTCTTCAACCATTTAACGTTTGCAACCTTCCTTTCTTTGAAATTTACGCGTAGGATTCATCTTCTTTTTTACTTCACCCGCTACACGCCTCACTATCCAGTCAGGCGTCGACGCGCCGCTCGTAATGCCTACGGCGCGAACCATCTTAAACCATGAAGAGCGCAAATCAGCTTCTGTCTCAACCAGATACGATTTGCTTAGGATCTTTTTACATACATCAAAAAGCCTTTTTGTATTGGCGCTGTTTTTCCCGCCCACTATAAGCATTAGGTCGACTTTCCGCGTTATCTTCTGAGCCGCCCCCTGCCTCTCCTCGGCGTCTTTGCATATTGTATTAACAATCTTCAACTCTTTTGGTTTTTTCTCTATTATCGCCCCTACGGAAGCGATGAAATTATCCATCGATTGCGTAGTCTGCGACAATACGCCTATTCTTTCGCGCGGATTTATTCGTAAGCGCTTTATGCCCAATGCGTCCTTTACCACATAAGCCTTTTGGCGCGCAAAATCCACCAGCGCCTTAACTTCGGGATGGTTTACGTCTCCTACGATTATAACTTTATACCCAGCCGAACTCAAAGAACGCGCCTTTCTTTGCGCATTACTGACAAATGGGCACGTCGTATCAACCAATTTTAAAGAGCGCTTTGATATCTTATCCGCCACATGCGGACTTATGCCATGTGACGATATTACGATACAACCGCTTGCCGCGTCATCGATGCTGTCTATAACCTTAAGCCCCTTACGCGAGAGGTCTTTTACTACCTGGGTATTATGTATGATCGAGCCCAGCGAATGCGCTTCACCTTCCTTTTTTAAAACCTCTTCAGCCATTTCGACCGCGCGCTTGACGCCGAAACAGAAACCTACTTTTTTAGTTAATCTTATCGACATATGCGCGCCAATAACTTGTCAACTACCTCATCTATGGATAGAACCGTGGTATCTATCGTTATGGCGTCTTTGGCCTTCTTTAGCGCGCCGACGCTCCTTTTCATGTCAGATTCGTCTCTTGCGGTAATGTCCTTCTTAACCTCTTCAACATTCGCCTTTTGGCCTAACTCAACTAAGTCTTCCAGCCGCCTCTTAGCCCTTTCTTCGGGGCTTGCGTCGAGATAAAACTTATAATCCGCGTTGGGAAATACTACCGTACCGATGTCCCTGCCTTCCAACACAGCGCCCTGTTTAGAACCTATCGAACGCTGCAATGCTACCATCTCATGCCTGACGCCGGGGACCCTGGCGATATATTTTACCTCTGCCGTTACTTCCGGCGTCCTGATGGGAATACTGACATCCTCGCCGTCAAGAAAAACATGCAGCTTGCTTTTCTCTTCAAGCTCTATCTTCGTCGTCTTAGCAAGCTCTACGAGAGACTTCTCGTCATGTAAATCAATGCTTTTTCTCATCGCTTTTAGCGTCAAGGCCCTGTACATGGCGCCTGTGTCTATATAGAGAAGGCCTAATCTTTTAGCGATAAGTTTAGAAACGGTGCTTTTCCCGCTTCCCGCGGGGCCGTCAATAGCGATGACCATCCGTTTAGAACTACTTTTCATAGATGAGTTTGTCTCTCTTGGCCTTTGCCTTTTTTAGAAGATTGACTGTCTTAGAATAATCGCCCTCGGATATCGCCTTAAGGATCTGTTTATAATATTTTTCAAATGCCTGCCCTGCCTTCAAAATCTCTTTTTTATTTGTCAAAAATATATCCGCCCAGAGCTTCGGGTCGCTTGATGCTACGCGCGTCGTGTCCTTAAAGCCTTCTGCCGCGTATGCAAGTTCTTTTACGGGAACAGCGCCTGCGAGGCCGAACGCTGCTATGTGGGGCAGGTGACTTATCAACGAAACGGATTTGTCATGCGCTGGGGGGCTCATGACTTTAACTTTTGCGCCGAGCGCTGACCAGAAAGCTACGATTTCTTTTAATGCCGCCTTATTGGTTCGCGCGGTCCTTGTCACTATGCACGGCGCGCTTTCAAGTAAATCCGCTCTTGCGAATTCGACGCCGGCATGCTCTGACCCTGCCATCGGATGTGAGCCTATGAAAGAAATATGCCGCAAATCGCTAAAAATCTTTTCAACCTCATTAACGATCCAGCCCTTCGTGCTGCCTACATCAGTTATCATCGCGCCTTTCTTGGCGTGCTTGGCGGCTTCCTTAATAATCTTGGGTATCGAGCGGACGGGCGATGCCGCAATAATCAGGTCCGCCTTACTGACCCCGTCGGCAATAAACATCGTTGCTTTATCGATCGCTTTATGCGTAAGCGCCTTCTCAAGCGTCTTCTCGCGCCTGAATACGCCGATCACCTCTTTCGCGAGGCGCCGCTTCTTTATGGCGAGGCCGATCGATCCGCCTATTAAACCAACGCCTATTATCGCAATTTTTTTAAATCGCGCCATCTTATAGTTCTCTATCCACCGCTTCAGCCACTCTTTCTACTTCGGCCATAAGCTTTTCAAAATTTTCCGGCAATAAAGACTGTTCGCCGTCTGACATTGCCTCTTCGGGCTTTGGATGCACTTCGATGATAAGGCCGTCCGCGCCGCATGCGATCGCTGCTTTAGAGCACGGTTCCACAAGAGCCCGCTTACCTGTAGCATGCGAAGGATCCACTATTATAGGCAGGTGGCTTAAGGACTTAACGACAGGCACCGCGTTTATATCCAGCGTGAACCTCGTCGCGTCCTCAAATGTCCTTATGCCTCTTTCGCAAAGCATGACGTTAAAGTTCCCTTCTGAAAGCACATATTCCGCGGACATTAACAATTCTTTAACTGTGTTAGACATGCCGCGCTTCAGAAGCACCGGCTTTCTCGTCTTGCCAACCTCTTTAAGTAAATTAAAATTCTGCATATTTCGCGCGCCTATCTGAAATATATCGGCGTACTTGGAGATAACTTCGACATCGCGCGTATCCATGACTTCCGTAATTATAGGCAAGCCCGTTTCTTTTTTCGCATTAGCTAAAAATTTAAGGCCTTTTATACCTAACCCTTGAAAGGCATACGGTGAAGTTCTCGGCTTGAACGCTCCGCCTCTCAAAACTGTCGCGCCGGCCTTTTTAACCTTTTTGGCAATATCGATCAAGAGCTTTTCATTCTCAACAGAGCAGGGCCCGGCCATTACGACGATTTTTTTAGCGCCGACCTTAACGCCGCTTCCTATGTCTATTACGCTATTTTCTTTTTTGAAATCCCTGGACGCTATCTTATAAGGCTTTAGTATGGGCAAAATCTTCTCAACGCCCGGGAACGCCTCTAAAGGCTGCACCCTTATGACATCCTCTTCTCCTATTACGCCTACTATGGTCCGCTCAACACCTTTGGAGACCCACGGCTTCAGTCCCAGTTTTTTGATCTTTCCTACGAGATGATTGATATCTTTCTTCAATGCATCCGGCCGCATTACAATTATCATTGTCAAGCTCCTGTTTTAGATATAAGTTTTAAGATTGAAACTTGCGCGTTAAAACTTTTTTAAGCGCATCTAAAAATATGGCGTTCTCTTCATGAGTCCCTACCGTAACACGAATGAAATTGCCAAACCCCCATGCCTTCATATCGCGAACTATAACGCCTCTGCGGATGAGCCGCTCAAATATCTCCGCGCAGTCCGTTTCCACGTCAACCATCATAAAGTTCGTCGCTGTCTTCACGTATTTCAATCCCATCCTGTCAAAAGAATCATACAGGAACCGCTTTCCCTTTTCTACGGTTTTGAGCGTCTTCTTCACGAATTCCTTGTCATCCAGCGCCGCGCAAGCGGCGGCCTGCGCGAGAAGATTAACATTGAACGGCTCCCGGAATTTATCCAGGTAACTGACTATGCGTTTACTCGTCACGCCATATCCTGCGCGTAATCCGGCGAGGCCGTAAATCTTGGAGAACGATCGCGTTACTATTAAATTCGCTTTATCGAGATAATCCATCCCGTTAGGATAGTCCTTGAAAGAATGGTTCGCGAACTCAAAGTATGCCTCATCAAGATACACTATTATGTCATTAGGTAAATCCTCAAGAAATTCCTCGAGCTCTTTCTTCGTAACATATGTCCCGGCGGGATTATCCGGATTGGCGATAAATATCATCCTGGTCTTATCGGTTATCGCTTTTTTCATCGCCTTAAGATCATACTTAAGATCCTTTGTAAGAGGGATTAATTTTATATCCGCCTCGGCTGCTCGCGCGGCCATTTGATAGATTAAGAACGTCGGCTTGGCTATGATCACTCCATCCGCCTTATTCACAAATGCCTTCATCGCCAGGATTATGACTTCATCTGAGCCATTGCCGCAGATTATATTATCTATATTGACGTTGATAGTTTTTGCGATCTTGGCCTTGAGACGCCAAACGGCCGCATCGGGATACCGGTTTATGTTCTTAAGGTTCTTTTTTATGGCGGCAACGGCCTTCGGTGAAGGCCCTAGAGGATTCTCATTCGACGCTAATTTTATAACACGTTTTAAACCCAGCGCCCTCTGGACTTCCTCGATCGGCTTCCCAGAAATATACGGCGGTATATCCTCTATCTCTTTGCGAAACAATTTATCAATTTTGTTCATCAAATTTTATTTCCTACTCCCCCTCACCCTGCCCTCTCCCCCTTCTGGGGAGAGGAAAAAGGTGAAGTGAGTGAAATTTACACCACATCGGCCGCGGGATAAGAGCCGAGTATCTTAAAATAAGCCGCGCTCTTCTTTAATGTGCCCAAGGCTTTTAAAACCTTTGTATTTAGATAATGGCCTTCCATATCAACAAAGAAGTAATATTTCCATGCTTTAACCTTTGAGGGCCTGGATTCTATCTTTGTCATATTTATTCCGTGACGCTTGAAAGGCGCCAGTATATCATGCAGGGCACCTACCCTGTCCTTTAAAGAGAACATTATCGAGGTCTTATCTTTTTTTGTCGGTTTAGCCTCAGTCCGTCCTATTACAAGAAATCTAGTCACATTGTGAGCGCTGTCTTCGATAGACCTACGCAGAGCCTTAAGATGATATTTCTTGGCCGCAAGTTCGCTCGCTATACAGGCCGCTCCCTTTTCTTTCGATGCCACTTCAGCGGCCTTGGCAGTGCTGGCGGCTTCTATAAGCATCACATTCGGAAGATGTTCTTCAAGCCAAAGCCTGCACTGGCCGAATACCTGATCCTTTGAATATACCTTCCTTATTCTTTCTTTATCCGATTCCTTTGAAAGAAGGCTATGCGATATCTCCAGATAAATCTCGGAACATATCTTCAGATCGGAATCGATGAACATGTCCAGCGTATGATTGACGGCGCCCTCCACCGAATTTTCAATCGGCACCACGCCGTAATCCGCCCTTCCCTTTTCGACTTCATCGAAGACTGAAGTGATGGTATTGCAGCTGGAGTAATCTACGCTTGAACCGAATTTTTTCATGCTGGCAAGATGAGTGAACGTGAATTCAGGCCCGAGGTACGCGATTGTAAGCGGCTTCTCTAAACTCAACGCGCTCGACATAACCTCCCTATAGATGGCTTGTATCGATTCGTTCGATAGCGGGCCTTTGTTATTTTCAACCAATCTCTTATAAACTTCCGATTCCCTGTTCGGAACATAGATAGATTCCTTGCTTTTGGATTTTATACTGCCTATCTTTAACGTTATCTTAGCGCGCTCGTTCAGGAGCTTTAAAATCTTGGAATCAATGGAATCAATCGCTATTCTCAAGCTCTTCAGATCTATCATTTTCACCTCGTTCCGCGGAATCCACTGTAAGTTTCACAATGGCGGATTTCTGTTGTTCTTTAACAAAATCCAGGTCGCTTTCCTGAAATTCCTTTAACTTCGGTAAATCTTCTAACGACTTAAGCCCAAAGTGCTGCAAAAATTCGTTCGTCGTGCCGTAAAGTATGGGCCTGCCAGGCGCGTCAACTCTTCCTTTTGTCTTTATAAGGGCTCTCTCTTCGAGGGTATGTAAAACTCCATCGACATTAACACCCCTGATAATTTCTATATCGCTTCTTGTAAGAGGCTGCTTATACGCTATTATCGCGAGTGTTTCCAATGCGGGCCCTGTTAACCTATCCGGAGGCCTCTTATAAAGAGACGATATCCAAGCGCCATAGACAGGATCGGTCAACATCTGGAAGCCGCCCGCTATCTCCTTTATGCCGAAACTTCTATTAGAAGAATTATATTCATTATTCAATTCTTCTATATAAGACCTTATATCGGTCGGCTCAATATCTTTCATTACATCTCTTAGCGTCGTTATCGACACCGGCTTGTCGCTTACAAATAGTATTGCTTCGATTATTCTCTTTGCCTCTTCCCTATCCATTATTTTCACCTGCGGGTTTAATCTTGCTCTACTATAGTTACGCGGAATCCACTCAAGTTTCGCGAGGGTGGATTTCGCTCGCTTATGCTCGCGGAATTCACTAAAGTTTAACGAGGGTGAATTTCTTCGGCGCAGCGGAACACTTCTATATCGCCAAACAGCAGCGCCTGCTTTATAACTACCGCCTTCAGCCTTATCAATTCCAGCAACGCCAAAAATATCGTTATCATCTCCGTCTTATATTTTGCAGCTTTAAACAGGTCTAGGAAAAATATCGACTGCTTCTCGACCATCATGTGCAATATATCGTGCATCTTCTGCGAGACCGTAAACTCGTCCTTTACGACCTCAAGAAATACGTTCTTCGGTATATCCTTTAGAACCTTTGTAAACGCCGTTATGAGGTCAAATAGACTCGCTTCAACGAGCGTCTCTTTAGAGATCGCCGACCCTTCCGGCTGGAGAGCGCCCACTCTCGAGAATAAGCGTTTCTGCTGCGATTCCATCTGGGCTAACTGCGACGCGGCCTCTTTGAACTTTTTGTATTCCAATAACCTTCTTACGAGCTCTGCCCTGGGGTCTTCTTCGGCTTCCTCCTGGTTTGCCTGGCCCGGAGGAAGCAGCATCTGCGATTTTATATGCATCAATGTCGCGGCCATTACCAGAAATTCACCGGCTATGTCAAGGTCTAAAAGCTGCATCAGCTCAAGATATTCCAGATACTGATCGGTTATCTTAGCAATAGGAATATCCGTTATATTTAACTCTTCCTTCTTGATTAGATACAGAAGAAGGTCGAGCGGGCCTTCGAATACTTCGAGTTTTACTTTATATGTCATCTATCGCGCTAAATTTACTATACTTCTTACTTCGTCAATAGTTTGTGACGCGAAATCAGCGGCTTCTTTTCGGCCTTCCCTTAGAATTTCTTTTATCATGGACCCGGTAAGCTTGTCTCTCTTTTCCCGTATAGGAGCAAGATATCTTATTAAAATTTCAGCCAGATTCTTCTTACATTGCACGCATCCCATCGCGGCGCTTTCGCACAAAGCCTTAGTCTCTTCCCGTATCGCGTCTTCCCCGAAGTTTGTAAAATAATTAAATACGGTGCATACCGCGGGATGCCCTTTGTCCTTTACATGAATACGCTCGGGGTCCGTGACCATTTGAGAAACTTTCTTTGTCACTATCTCGGGTGTGTCTGATAACGCGATAAAATTTTCGTAACTTTTTGACATTTTTCTATTATCAAGGCCCAACAGTTTGGACGCCTTGGTAAGTATGGGCTCGGGTTCCGGAAAAATATTATTTTTGTAGAGCGTATTAAACCTGCGTACTATTTCACGCGTCAATTCTATGTGCGGAAGCTGATCTATCCCTACAGGGACCGCGTTAGCTTTATAAAGAGCGATGTCGGCTGCCTGAAGAACGGGGTAGCCTAAAAAACCATATGTGGCAAGCTCCCTTCCTTTAAGTTCGCGCAGTTGTTCTTTATACGTCGGGCACCTCTCTACCCACGCCAACGGCGTTATATCCGAAAATATCATGGCAAGCTCGAGATGCTGCGGCACCTGTGACTGAATAAATATGGTGCATCTATTAGGGTCGAGCCCGGATGCTATGAAGTCTCTTGCCGCTTCATATGAATAGTTTTCCATCTTTTTCGGATTTTCGTATTCGCTCATGAGCGCGTGCCAGTCTGCGATCATATAGAAACACTGATACTCATCCTGCAGCTCCACCCACTTATTGAGCGCGCCGACAAGATGCCCTAAGTGCAGCTTCCCTGTCGGCCTCATGCCGCTTAAGATTCGTTTTCTTCCGGCCATATTACGCCTTCCTTGAATCCAGCCTTCGCGCAACCTTCTCTATCTGATATAATTCAATCAGATCGCCTTCCTTTATATCGTCATGCCTATCAAGGGCTATGCCGCACTCCACGCCTTCACTGACTTCCTTAACATCGTCTTTAAAGCGTTTCAACCCGCCTATCCTGCCTACGTAAACAACCTCTTTATCCCTTACTAATTTTGCTACGCCATGCCTTGTAATCTTGCCCCGCATCACCTGACAACCAGCGATAGTCCCTGCTTTTGTAACTTTGAATACCTGCTTCACGCTAGCCCTGCCGACAAAGATCTCTTTCTGGTATGGCTCGAGTAAACCCTCCATCGCGGCGATAACATCCTGTATCGCCTCGTAGATTATCCCGTATATCTTTATTTCTATGTCTTCTTTGGCCGCAAGCTCCTGCGCGCCCTCGTCTACCTTGACATTGAAACCCATGACTACGGCGTTCGAAACCATTGCCAGCATTATGTCCGATTCATTTATATTGCCGACGTCGGCATGCACTATCAATATCTTAACATCCTTGGTATTTAAATCTAACAGCGATTTCTGTATAGCCTCTATCGAACCCTGCACGTCGCCTTTTAAAAGTATCGCGAGCTCCTTAACCGCGCCCTCCTTCATCTTCTTGTAGAAATCTTCAAGCGTGATTCTCTTCGAAGATCTCAATCTGCGCGAGCGTTCCTCGTCCTGCTTTAAGAGTGACAGTGTCCTCGCTTTTTTCTCGTCTTTGACGACAAAGAACTCTTCGCCTGCCATCGGAACACCGGAAAGGCCCAATATGCTTACAGGCTTTGAAGGCGGCGCTTCTTTAATACGCTCGCCCTTATGGTCTATCATTGCCTTAACGCGCCCATAGTTAGAGCCGCTTAATACCATATCGCCAAGATGTAAAGTGCCATTTTTTACTAACACGGTCGCGACAGGGCCCTGGCCGCTTGAAAGCTTCCCTTCTATAATAACCCCTCTTGCCTTAAGGATTGGGTTTGCCTTCAGTTCCAGCAGATCTGCCTCTAATAGAAGCAGCTCCAATAATTTATCGACGCCTTCTCCGGTCTTCGCGGAGACGGGAACTGTAACCGTCTTACCGCCCCAATCCTCCGGCGATAAACCAATTTGCGAAAGCTGCCCCTTAACCTTGTCAATATTTGCCGCGGGGAGATCGCATTTATTCAGCGCAACGACTATCGGGACGCTCGCGGCCCTGGCATGGTCAATAGCCTCTTTGGTCTGAGGCATAACGCCGTCATCCGCGGCAACTACCAACACAACGACATCCGTTGCGCTTGCGCCGCGCGCTCTCATAGCCGTAAAAGCTTCGTGACCTGGTGTATCCAAAAATGTGACAGAGCCGTGCGGTAATTTTACCTCATAAGCGCCTATATGCTGAGTGATACCGCCTTTCTCCTTATCGGCAACGCGGGTTTTTCTTATAAAATCCAGGAGGCTCGTCTTGCCATGGTCGACGTGGCCCATAAAAGTAACAACAGGGGGACGCGTCGCAAGATTCTTTAAATCCTGCCTCTCTTCCATCTCCCTGTGTTCTTTTACTATCTCTGCCTCTATTTTAGGCGGAGCTTTAAATTCTATTTCATATTCTTTCAATAGATCATTTACGATCTCTTCGCCTAAGCCTTGATTTATAGTAGCGAATATATTTTTCGCCATCAATTTCATTATAAGTTCGTTGGATTTTATGCCGATCTTTGCCGCGAGATCTTTCAGGGCGATGGGCAGGTCTAATTCAAGGACTCTTGGCGCGGGCCTCGTCCCTCGACTTGGTTCGGCTTCGCTCACCACAGGTGGCTCGGGACTAAGCCCTGAGCTTTGATCGAAGGGCTTCGTCTCAACCTTCGCTTCTTCCGCTATCTTTACTTCTTCTTTAACAGGCAGGGGTTCTTTTATAATGGACTTTTCTACGGCAGCCGCCGCGGCTGGCTTTATTTTAGTTTCTTCTATTTTTTTTGCGGCGGCGGGCTCTGCTCTCTTTATGACAGGCGCTTCTTCCTTCTTTGGCTCTGCCGCTTTAACTCGTTTTTTTACTACCTTAAGTTTTATGGCAGCGGCTTTCTTCGCCCCTCGGCGTGGTTTCGCGGGTTTAGGCAAGACTTTCGCCGTCTTAACCGCGGCCTTCTTTTTTTTCACTTCTTTTTCTTTGGCCTTCTTTATCATATATTTTTAACCGACTTAAGGATCTTCTTAAGCGTCTTCTCGCCTATTCCTTCCAATTTTGTAATATCTTCCATCGTTAAGCTTTTAATCTTCTCAAGCGTATCATATCCGGCCGCTTTCAGCGACTTGGCTGTCTTCGGCCCTACTCCTTCAAGCTCTGTAAGATCGAATTCTTTTTTTTCCGATTTCTCGACTTTAATTTCTTCCTCTGCCGCTTCTTTCTTCTCGGCATCCTTCAACGCCGCGGCCTCAGCCGCCTTCTTGGCCTTCTCCTCTTTGCCTCTGATATCTATCTCCCAGCCAATCAATCTTGACGCAAGCCTCACGTTCTGGCCGTGTTTTCCTATTCCTATAGAAAGCTGGTCGTCCGCGACTACAACGCCTATCCTCTTATTCTCCTTGTCTACTGTAACCTCTAAAGGTTCTGCGGGACTCAAGCTAGTCTTGGCATACTCTTTTATGTCATCGCTCCATCTTACAATATCTACACGTTCGCCGCGAAGTTCGTTGACTATATCCTTGACGCGAGAACCTCTCATGCCCACGCACGCGCCTACCGCGTCAACTTTTTCATCCTTCGACAATACCGCGATCTTTGTCCTCTCGCCCGGCTCTCTCGCGATCGACCTTATCTCCACTATGCCGTCCATTATTTCCGGCACCTCGATCTCAAATAGCTTCTTTACAAAAGCAACGTCAGATCTCGATAAGATGACCTGCGGCCCATGGCTCGTCTTGTTTACTTCCATTATATAAGCGCGCACCCTGTCGCCCTGTTTGTAACGCTCTCCGTGGCATTGCTGCGACTTGGGCAGTATGGCTTCCGTCTTACCCAGGTCTAACACTATATCGCCCTTTTCAAACCTGTGGACGGAGCCGTTCACTATTGTGCCGACTCTTTTAGTATAGTCTTCCAAAACGATGTCGCGTTCAGCTTCTCTAATTTTTTGAATTATCACCTGTTTTGCGGTCTGCGCGGCGATCCTTCCGAATTCGGCGCTTTTAATAACCTTGCCTTCGCTCAATATGCTTATCTCGCCCGTATTTCGGTCGATCGTTGCCGCGACTTCCGCTTCTTTGTCGCTGATGATCTTCTTTGCGGCGCTCGCGAGCGCGGATTCTATCGCCTTAAAGAGAAGTTCCTTATCAATACCCTTTTCTCGCTCTATATGGTCCAGTATTGTCAGTAGTTCCTCATTCATTTAGCTCACCCCTATCAATTCTTTCGCCCTGCGTACAGCGTTCTCAAAACTCGATCTTCAGCCTCGCCAAAGCTATTTTATTTTTTTGAATTACGGTACTTACGCCGGCTGACTCTATTACTATATTATCCTTATCCATTCCTATAAGCCTTCCGGCGTGAGTTTTTCTGCTGTCAATCGCTTCAAAAGTCGTTATCTCAAGCGCCTTACCCATGGCATGCTCAAAGTCCTTGTCAGTCTTCATGGGCCTGTCAAGGCCAGGCGAAGAAATCTCTAAAATATAGCGATCCTGTATCACGGAATCCTCGTCGAGCGCTTCGCTTAAAAAATTATTAAACTCTTCGCACTCGCTTATCTTTATTCCTTCGGGCTTATCGGCCAGTATCCTTAATACAAGGCCTTGCTGCTCACGCCTAAAGGTAATATCAACAATCTCAATGCCGCGCTCTCTTATATAATCTCTTGCTATTTCTTTTACCCTGTCTATAATTTCCATGTATCATATCCTTATGCTTCAACTTATAAGGTATCTTTCGGTCCTTCAATTAACCCCGCATCTTGTTATACAGTAAGAAGTTATATCACTTTGCTTCATAACTACCGGGAAAACTTGAAAAAAAAATGGGCTTACTGAAACTAAACCCACTCACTTCCCTCCTTTAATATCGGGTTAACGCGAAATCTCGTCTTGTATATTACTATATAGCCCCTATGCTGTCAAGGGAAATTTTTCTGCCATGTGAAATCTGCCATGTGATGGGTAAGCGGAGCGTATAGCCGGAACTTTTGCGGCCAGCCTTCCGATGACATCCCGCCTCTTGCCCCGCAATATGCGGGGCGGCGGGATTCTGAAAAAATTCTGACAAAAATTTAACTTCTTTCATATGCTAACCCTTCTACAATCGCATATGGAACTTTTATTGAACGCAATGCGAAGTTTCAGGAATTTAAATTTTTCGCTAAATCGCTATAAGGTGTCAGAATTTTTGACAGGGTAGATTCCAGTTACTAATGCAACAGATTGACGAATACTTCGTGCGGTGTTAAAAAGCCCAAGACTTTTCGTGGCCGGTCATTTAACATGT
>MHFG01000015.1 GCA_001804065.1 Omnitrophica bacterium RIFCSPHIGHO2_02_FULL_46_20 | reverse complement strand
ATAAGCCCGAATAAAACAGTGGAAGGCACGATCGGCGGACTAATGTTCAGCATAGCCGCCGCTCTACTTGGTAAATTGTATCTTCCGAATTTTTCTCACCTCCACCTTCTGCTATTGGGTCTTCTCCTCGGAATACTCGCCCAGGTCGGCGACCTTGCCGAATCATTGATAAAAAGAGATTGTGCCGTTAAGGATTCAGGTAATAATATCTCAGGTTTCGGCGGGATGCTCGACGTTATCGATAGCCTCCTATTCACAGCTCCGATATTCTATTTCTATGTAAAGGTTATTGTCAGATGAGCCCCGCCCTTTTGACGTACAACCTTTATCGGCAAGATTAAGTATGATAAGTGAGAAAACAGTAAAGATAATATGCAAGATAACCGATTAATTTGTCAAAAGAGCGGGGTGAAAAGAAGGATTGCGGTTCTGGGTTCTACAGGCTCAATAGGAGTCAGCACGCTTAGCGTGGCCGCTTTTTTAAAAGACAGATTCGAGGTAGTCGCTTTAAGCGCGGATTCTAATATAAAAACTCTCGCGAGCCAAACCAGTCTTTACAAAGCAAAGGTGATTTCCGTACGAGATGAGCTATTGGCGAAAAGAATACGTTCTTTAGTCCCCCCTAAAACAATAGTTTTATTCGGCGCCGACGGACTTAATGAAATCGTATCTCGCGGCGATGTCGATATTGTCGTATTTGCGATAAGCGGAAGTTCCTGCCTCATGCCGTTGATAAAAGCGATAAAGAACAGAAAGAGGGTAGCGCTTGCCAATAAAGAATCGTTAGTCAGCGCGGGCTCGATCGTTATGAAATTAGCCAAAGAGAATAACGTTGATATTATACCTATAGATAGCGAGCATAGCGCTATATTTCAGTGTCTCGAGGGTAGGGTTGAGTTTTTGAATAAGATATACCTCACCGCGACAGGCGGGCCTCTTCTCGGTATTCCGAAAAATAAATTTGATAGATTGCATCCAAAATTTATTTTAAAACATCCCAAATGGAAGATGGGGAAGAAGATATCGGTCGACTCAGCGACCATGATGAATAAGGGATTGGAAATAATAGAGGCGAGGTGGCTTTTCGATGTAGACGAGAATAGGATAGACGTATTGGTGCATCCTGAAGCCATAGTGCACTCAATGGTTGAACTTACTGACCGCACTATATTCGCGGAATTGAGCGCTCCTGATATGTGTATTCCAATACAATACGCGCTTACATATCCTGATCGTTTCAGTAATATGTGTGAAGTTTTAAATTTTTCAAAAATAAAGAGTTTGTCTTTTGAAGAACCAGATTTTAAAAAGTTTCCGTGCCTGGGATTGGCCCGTCAAGCGCTTAAAAAAGGCGGCACATATCCGGCAGTCCTAAACGCCGCGGACGAAGAGGCCGTAAAAGGATACCTTGAAGGGCGGATAAGATTTTCCCGCATATCCGTTGTAATAGAGAGAGTTCTAGAAAAACATAAAGATAGGAATAATATTCCATCGATAGTCGATATAATAGAGGCTGAATCCTGGGCCAGAGAGGAGACCGTTAAGCTTTGTTATCGCTAATCTATCCTCCTTCGCATTCAAGGCGCAATAGACTCAATGCTTCGGAGGATTTCAAGGAGGAATGAATAATTGTTATCAATAGTCTATCCTCCTTCGCATTCAAGGCGCAATAGACTCAATGCTTCGGAGGATTTCAAGGAGGAATGAATAATTGTTATCAATAGTCTATTTTCTGATAGTTTTGAGCGTCCTCGTGATCGTGCATGAGTTTGGCCATTTTATCGTAGCTAAGAGGATAGGCGTGCGCGTCGAAAAATTCTCTTTCGGATTCGGCCCGAAGATATTTTCTATTATAAGAGGCGAGACGGAATATCTTGTCTCAGCAATACCTTTGGGCGGTTATGTAAAAATGGCAGGTGATGAGCCTGGCAAGGACCTAACCGGCAAGAGTTTTGAGTTTCTCTCAAGAAAGATAGCGGATCGTTTCAAGATAATATTTGCGGGGCCGCTATTGAACTATGTGCTGGCGTTTTTGATATTTTCCGTTATTTTTATGTTCGGAAGCCCAACGCTTACCACAGAAGTCGGGTCTCTTCTTGAAGATTACCCCGCCAAGAAATCCGGCATAATCCTCGGAGATAAAATCCTCAAAGTCGATAATAAGGATGTTAAGTACTGGGAGGACATGACGGCAATAATACATGATCATCTTGAAGGCCCGATAAAACTTTCTCTTGAAAGAAAGGGCGAGACTTTTGATCTTGAATTACGGCCTGTTATAAGAGAGGTAAAAGATATATTCGGTAAAAGCACAAAGATAGCGTTGTTGGGCATAGCGCCTTCTCAGAAGATAGAGAATATTCGATACGGTTTTTTTCAATCTTTCGGCATGGGATTAAAGAAACTCATAGTTCTAACCAATTTAACATATAAGGCGATATGGTATATTATTACGGGCAGGATGTCCGTAAAGGAATCGATGACCGGGCCCATCGGTATATTTATAATAACGGGTAAAGCGGCGCAAATGGGTCTTATATATCTAATAAATCTAACGGCTATGTTGAGCGCATCGCTCGCAATATTCAACCTGCTGCCGCTGCCGGTCCTTGACGGCGGCCACATACTATTCCTCATTGTCGAGAAGATAAGAGGAAAACCGCTTTCAATGAAGGCCCAAGAAATCATCGCCAATATAGGGATAGGTTTTCTGATATTACTTACGGTTTTTATATTCTATAACGATATAATGAAGTTTAAAATATTCGACGGAATCGTTAAATTCTTTAAAAGATAGATGATAAAGAGAAGAAAAACAAGGCAGCTTAGCGTAGGCGCTGTAAAGATAGGCGGCAACTCGCCCGTATCGATACAATCAATGACGAAGGTTGAGACATCGAATGTCAAAGCGATTGTATCCGAGATAAAAGAATTAGAAGTTTCAGGCTGCGAGATTATAAGGGTCGCTGTTAAGACGATTAAAGATGCCGAAGCGCTCAAGAATATTAAAAGAAAGATAAACATACCGCTCGTTGCCGATATACATTTCGACTATAGGCTGGCGCTCAAAGCAATAGAGGGCGGCGCTGACAAGATCCGGCTTAATCCAGGGAATATCCGCGGGCGCGATGAAGTAACGCGGGTTGTAAAGGCCGCTAAAAAAGCGAAGATCCCGATAAGGATAGGCGTGAATTCAGGATCGACATCCGGAGATTTTGTTAAATCCGCCATTAGCTATATCAAGCTCTTTGAGGACTTAAACTTTCATGATATAATTATATCGCTCAAAGCCTCGGATGTCGCGAAAACAGTAGAGGCATATCGGAAGATATCCAAGCTGTGTGATTATCCTTTGCATCTCGGGGTTACAGCGTCAGGGCCTTATAAGTACGGGATAGTAAAATCTTCGATAGGAATAGGCAGCCTGCTTTTGGATGGCATAGGCGATACGATAAGGGTTTCTCTGACGGCTGATCCTGTTGAAGAGGTTGCCGCGGCAAAGCGGATATTAAGCTCTTTGAGCCTGAGAAAGTTTGGCCCTGAGATTATCTCGTGTCCGACCTGCGGCCGCTGCCAGGTCGATTTAGTGAAGATAGTAAATGCCGTAGAACACGAAGCGCGAAGCGCGAAGTACGATGCGCGAAAACACCCGCTTACCGTCGCAATCATGGGTTGCGAGGTCAACGGGCCCGGCGAAGCGCGTGAAGCCGATATCGGCATAGCCTTCGGCAAAGGGTGCGGGATGCTGTTTAAAAAAGGAAAGTTTGCTAAAAAAGTTTCAGCAAAAGACGCTATTACGGAATTGCTTCAATTACTAAATACTATGCGCTAAGGACTAAAGACTAACTATGCGATGGACGCAAGCACTGATACCTACGCTTAAAGAAGATCCGCAGGATGCCGAAGTCATAAGCCACAAACTCATGGTCAGGGCAGGGTTGATACGAAAACTTATATCGGGAGCGTATTCATATCTGCCTTTAGGATTTCGGGTATTACAGAAGGTCAGCAATATTATCAGGGAAGAGATGAACGCTAAGGGCGCGCAGGAGGTCCTGCTGCCAGCGATACATCCTTCTGAGATATGGATGAAGACAGGTCGTTATGATCTTTTAGGGCCGGTTCTTATAAAGTTTAAGGACAGGCACGACAAGGAGATTGTTCTAGGCCCAACGCATGAAGAGATTGTGACAGACCTCGTAGCGAATAATATTAAATCATATAAAGACCTGCCTTTGATTTTATACCAGATACAGACAAAATTCAGGGATGAACCGAGGCCGCGATTCGGCGTCATGAGGACGGCAGAATTCATAATGAAAGACGCATATAGCTTTGATCGCGACATCGAAGGAATGGAGTCGAGTTACAAGAAGATGCATGATGCGTATTGCAAAATTTTTGGAAGGTGTAACCTGCCCTATATTCCCGTCGAAGCCGATCCCGGAATAATGGGCGGCGGGTTGTCGCATGAGTTCATGGTGCTGACAGAGGCAGGGGAAGACGAAATAGTGATCTGCCAGAAATGCAAATACGCCGCAAGCACACAAGTGGCGGCTTGCCATTCATGCCCTGGCGTAAAACCGGGTAAGGCAGAAAAGAAACTGCCGATAGCCGAAGTGGAGACACCCGGCATAAAGACGATAGATAAAGTTTCGGAATTTTTAAAAATTGAGCCTGCTAAATTAGTGAAGACGCTATTATATATGGCAGACGATAAAATGGTAGCGTTGCTCATCAGGGGAGACTTTGAAGCAAATGAAACAAAGCTGAAGGACTATCTTAAATGCTCCGCTCTCGGGTTCATCGACGAAAGTGTAATAGAAAAAACGACCGGCGCGCCTATCGGATTTTCAGGCCCTGTAGGATTAAAGGATGTTCGTATCGTAGCGGATAACAGCGTAAAAGATATGACGAATTTTGTCACCGGCGCGAATAAAAAAGACGCGCATCTTATGAATGTGAACATTGATAGAGACTTTGAGGCGAAAGAATTTTCAGATCTGAGGGTCATAACAAAGGATGATAAATGTCCGGCTTGCGGCAAAGCGATCGATATCAAGCACGCGATCGAGATAGGGCACATGTTCAAGCTTGGAACGAAATACTCCGAAGCGCTTGGCGCGAGATTCCTGAACCATGAAGGGAAGACCAATACAGTAATAATGGGCTGCTACGGGATCGGCGTTAATAGGATCATCGCGAGTCTTATCGAGACGAGCAATGATAAGGACGGCATAATATGGCCTCTCTCAATAGCGCCATATCAGATCCTGATCGTCGCGCTGAACATCGCGAATAAGAAGGTAAAAGAAGTTTCCGAAGAAGTTTATTCACAACTCAAAGCCGGTGGATACGATATCCTTTATGATGACCGTGATATATCAGCCGGGATAAAGTTTAAGGACGCTGACCTTATCGGGATACCTATCCAGATAGTGATAGGCGAGAAGAACGCGAAGAAACATATAGTTGAAATAAAGACCAGAATCGACCGTAAAGTAGTCGAAGTGAAAAGTTTCGACGTAGAGTCCCGAATAAAACAGTTAATTCCTTCGTAATATCTCTTCTCACCAAGCTAACGCGGATGTTATAGATGTGGAATGGAAAGTTGAAGATAAAGACGATGCCATGTTAGGGGGTAAGTAGATGAAGGCTTCTGAATTAAAAAGAGGTATGATAATCGACGATGGCGGCCAGCTTTATGTAGTCGTAGATATAGAGCACAGAACGCCGGGCAATTTAAGGGCCATGTATCAAACGACCCTGAAACATCTTCTGGACGGAAAAATAGTAAATATGCGCTATAGCCCGGAAGACAAGGTGGGAAAGGTTGACCTCGAGGCGAAAAAGGCGCAGTATCTATTTCACGATCATTCCGGTTTTAATTTTATGGATATGGAAACGTATGAGACCATAGTCTTGGGTGATGAGATTTTAAGCGGAATCAAGAATTATATGAAGGAGAATTGCGAGATATCGCTCCTTTACCATGAACAAAGGGCTGTTTCCGCGGAACTGCCGCCAAGCATCGATCTTAAAGTGATCGAATCCGCGCCGGGAGCCCGCGGCGACACGTCGGGCAAAGTAACAAAGCCGGCTAAACTGGAGACAGGCCTTATCATAAACGTGCCTCTCTTTATAGAGGAAGGCGAGACAATCAAGGTCGATACCAGGACCGGGCAATATCTCAGCAGGGCATGAAATTGATAGTATATTATATTAAAAGTGATACTATTTATGCATAAAGAAGGAACGATTATAATAGAAGCGCCTTTTGATTACTATTTCGGAGTATTCTTGAATTTGAATTGCAGCCTGCCGTGCGAATACTGCGTGCAGAAGATAACGCTTCCTCATGCGCCGACTGCCAGTTACGGAATAGTTCCAGGAAAAAAGTGGGTCGAGGCTCTGAATAGCGTAGCGGGAAGACAAAAGAAAAGGTTTTTAAGGGCGTCGAAAAAGAAAAAGATATCCGTTACCGGAGGCGAGCCCTCGCTCCATCCGGACTTCGTATATGTCCTCAATAATCTCGACAATAACTGGAAAATAACGGTTACCTCAAATTTTACCTCCCCATTCTTTGACAAGGATATAAAATTCTTAAGGCAGATCAAGCGAGGTCGAGGGAGGCTTAAATTCAACGCCTCGTTTCATTTCATGTACGCCGGAATAGAAAAATTCATCGAAAATGTGAAAAAGATGAAGAGGGCGGGCTTTTTCGTCCATAGCCTTTTTCTTGTCGCGCATCCCGCGCATATGAAAGAGATAGAAGAATATAAGAATAGGTTATCGAAAATACATCCTATAGTAAAACTACAGAGATTTTTCGGCCGCCATGAAGGCATCCTGTATCCTTCAGAGAATGCTTATGATATTATTTGCGAACAGGAAGATGGCATAAGAAATTATGAAGCCTACCGCGAGGGATTTAACCAGTCCGTTAAAAAAGATATCTACTGCCGCATGAAAAAAGTATTATTTGCCCCGAACGGCGATATTTACAACTGCCATTATAAACTATATACGGGCCACGAAGATAAATTCGGCAATATATTCGACCCATCGGCAAAAGATCTTCGCATAGTAATGCCGCAGGATTTTTTCCTGTGCCACGATTATGGTTTCTGTAATCCATGCGATTCGGAGGCCCACTCCTTCAGAAGATTAAACCAGGAAGAATTCAATATTGGACATGCCAAAAACATGCCGTCCTCCTAAATATAGATAGATAGAACAAACCTATCTATTGAAGAGTAGATATATTTATAGTATCATAATTAGTCCTGCGCGCCCGTAGCTCAATTGGATAGAGTGGCTGGCTTCGAACCAGTAGGTTGGGTGTTCGATTCACCCCGGGCGCGCCAGTAACAATGCGAGGGTGGCGGAACTGGCGTACGCGCTAGCCTTAGGAGCTAGTGGGTTTTCCCTTGGGGGTTCAAATCCCCCCCCTCGCACCATGAACTACTTGCGTTTGCCTGCATGTGGTTCATGCCCTGTATCCGAAAAATTACGAAGTAATTTTGAGTGGTACAGGGCAAACGCTCGTGTTCATGGCGCGGGCATTCCCGAGAGCGGCATTCTTATAAATATTGATTTTATAGCAGTATTTTGATATAATTTACGCCTTTAAAGTAGCTCATCCGCCTTCGCATTCAACATGCGATAGGCAGAATGCTCCGGCGAGATTTCGCAGACAGGGCTAATGACTTTATAGACAGCGCCCGCATAGCTTCCCCCTTCGCAATCAACGTGCGATAGAGGAGATGCTTCGGGGGATTTCGCCCTATACGAAATAGAGCGGCTCAACAATTTATTGTGCTAATTTGACAGATATTAGGCCCGCATAGCTTCCCCCTTCGCAATCAACGCGGGATAGAGGAGATGCTTCGGGGGATTTCGCCCTATACGAAATAGAGCGGCTCAACAATTTTTTTGCGCTAAATAGATAAGCAATCTGCCCGCATAGCTCAATTGGCAGAGCAGGACACTCTTAATGTCAAGGTTCCAAGTTCAATTCTTGGTGCGGGCACCAAATTCGCCGGAGGCGAATTTGAAAGTGAAGGACCTAAAACAACACCGAAGCTAAATTTGATCCCGATTTCGCCTCAGATAGGTGCCGAGGCGTGACGGGAGAAGTGATTGGACAATATATACGGGGCAAAGGTGCTTCGGCGGCTGCATTTCTCCTGTTCGTCGGAATGTTTACCGCCGCCTCAGCATCGCGTTTGCTTCGCAAACGCGGCGGTAATTCAGTGGTAGAATGCGACCTTGCCAAGGTCGATGTCGTGGGTTCGAACCCCATCCGCCGCTCCATCCTGCTTCGCAGGGATTATAACGAGAGACGATGGAAGTATAAGGAGATTTACACATGAAGATTATGGACTTTTTGAACAAAAAGGCTATATCGGTGAGCATTAAGGCGACCGATAAAGAAGGCGTAATACGAGAGCTGGTTGATATTCTCGCAAGAGCGACCGACATCAAGAATGAGGAAGAACTCATCAAGGCCATCTTAGATAGAGAGGCGTTAGGTTCAACAGGTATCGGACAAGGCGTCGGTATTCCGCACGCAAAGTCCCAGTCAGTTAAAGAGCTCGTAGCGGCGTTCGGGCTTTCGCGCGCCGGAGTGGATTTCGATTCCCTCGACGGCGAGCCGGTTTATATTTTCTTCCTTCTGATAGCGCCTGAAGAGTCCGCAGGTCCGCATCTCAAAGCGCTTGCAAGAATTTCCCGCGTGCTCAAGGACAAGTATTTTATGGATCTTCTCAAGAAGGCCAAAGGCGAAAATGAGATACTGCATATTATTCAGGAAGAGGATTCAAAGAGATATTAAGAATTCTGTAGGCAAAAATGAACCCCGCCCATTCTTAAAAGCGGGGTAACGAGTAGGAGAATGAGCGGGGTGAAAATACTTAAAGCCTTTAAGTGGTTATATCCCGGAATGAGAGTCAAAAGATGGAGCCTCTTGGCCGTATTCGGAGTCATCATGGTTTCGATGGGGTTTGTCATGGTCATATCCGAACAGGCCTCGCGGAGCAAGACTTTCGCCGCAGTCATAGTAATCATAGGTATTCTTGCGATAGTTACCGGCATCAAACGGATTATAAAATCATTTGTTACAATACTTCTTCCACAGAGGGAAGAGGAGCTTGTCGATAAGGTATACAATAAATTAATATTGGAAAAAGGGCCTAAGGTGGTTGTTGTCGGAGGCGGCACAGGGCTTTCGATGCTGTTACATGGTTTAAAAGAATACACGAGCAATATCACGGCTATAGTTACTGTTGCGGACGATGGCGGTTCGTCAGGGCGCTTAAGGCAGGATTTCGATGTATTGCCCCCCGGCGATATAAGGAACTGCCTCGTTGCTCTAGCCGACGCGGAACCTTTGATGGCAAAACTGTTTCAGTTCAGATTCGGCGATGGCACGGAATTAAAAGGGCATAACTTCGGAAATTTGTTTATCACAGCGATGACTAAAGTCACCGGCAATTTTGATGCGGCAATAAAGGAATCAAGTAAGGTCCTTGTGATAAGGGGGAGGGTCGTCCCATCCACATTGGATAATGTAACGTTAGTTGCGCAACATCTGGACGGGACTGAGAGCGTCGGAGAAAGTCAGATACCGAAAGCGCGAAAACCTGTTAAGAGGATAAGCTTGAGGCCGGACGGCAGTAAGCCTACGCACGAGGCGCTTGAAGCCATACGAAAAGCCGATGCGATCGTTCTGGGGCCGGGGAGTCTATACACAAGCATAATGCCCAACCTTCTCGTTGATAAAATTTATCAGGAAATAATCGCGTCAAAGGCAGTGAAGGCATATGTATGCAATGTGATGACCCAGAGGGGCGAGACAGACGGTTATAAGGCGAGCGATCATTTACGCGCCATAATCGAACATACCGCGCCGGGCATAGTGGATTATTGTATAGTAAATACTGGCAGGATACCGGAAGAGATACTGCAGAGATATAAAGAGGAAGGCGCGAATTGCGTTATAGCGGATTCTGAAAATTTGAAGAAGCTGAAATGCAGGGCCATAGAAGCGCATATCGTTACCATAAAAGATTATGTAAGGCACGACTCGGAGAAACTGGCAAAGATTATAGTCGACCTTGTCAATAGCTTAAAGAAGGCCAGGGCTTAATTTATGGAGATAGAGAAGACCGTTATAATAAAAAACAAGCAGGGATTGCACGCGCGCCCTGCCGCGCTCTTTGTCCAGATAGCGAATAAATTCGATTCGGATGTTACGGTAATGAAAGGAAAGACAAAGGTTAACGGCAAGTCTATTATGGGGATAATGATGTTAGAGGCGCCGAGGGGCGCGAAGGTAACCATAATCACAAAAGGCGAAGACGCGCAAGCCGCGATGACGGAATTAGAGAACCTGCTGTTAAGCGACATAGAGGACGCGCTAAAATGACAAAACAAAAAGAGCTTACTTTAAGAGGTATTCCTGCGGCGCCAGGCATCGTTACAGGTCATGCGCTGCTTCTCGACAGGCAGCAGTATGTCATACCAAAGCGCTCCTTGAAAGAAGACCAGATTTCGAACGAGATAAAGCATTTTAAGGACGCGCTTATCCAGACGAAGCAGGAGATACTGGATATAAAGAAGCGTATCTCCGAAGAGCTTTCTTCCGAGCATGGCCAGATATTCAGCGCGCATCTTCTTGTCATAGAAGACAGCATGCTCATAGAAGAGGTCATAGCGAAAATAAAGAAGGAAAAGCTTTCCGCGGAATACGTATTCCAGGATGTGCTGAAAAAATATATAAAAGTATTCTCCGAGATGGAGGACGAATATCTGAGAGAACGCATAAGCGACATCAATGATATCGGTAAGAGGATATTAAAGAATCTTATTGGCGCGAGAGAGGACGCGCTTTCGACATTAAAGGAGAAGGCCATAGTTATTTCATACGACCTTTCTCCGTCAGATACGGCAACGATGCATAAGAAGAACGTAATAGGTTTTGCGACCGATATCGGAAGCCGCACGTCCCATACGGCGATCATGGCCAAATCTCTCGAGATCCCAGCCGTCGTAGGCCTTGAGACAGCGACAAAAAATGTGAAGAGCGGCGATACACTGATAGTTGACGGAACACACGGGGTTGTTATAGTAAATCCGGCGCCGGCGACGCTGAAACATTACGAATCCAGCAGGAAGAAGCTGGTTGCGTTCGAAAAGCACCTTCTCGAGATGAAGGACCTGCCGTGCGAGACGAAAGACGGCAGAAAGATAGAATTGATGGCCAACATAGAGCTGCATGAAGAGGTCCCGTCAGTAATAGCTCATGGCGCCGAGGGGATAGGCCTGTACAGGACAGAATATTTTTATATGAACCGCAAGGATCTGCCCACGGAAGAGGAGCAGTTCAAGGCTTATTCGGTGGTAGCGAAAAAGATGAAGCCGTATAATGTCGTAATAAGAACGCTCGACCTCGGCGGAGATAAATTCTTATCGCAGCTCGAAATACCGCAGGAGATGAACCCGTTTATGGGTTGGCGCGCTATACGCTTCTGCCTGGCCCGGCCGGATATATTCAAGACTCAGATGCGAGCCATTCTAAGGGCATCGTCTTTCGGTAAGCTGAAGATGATGTATCCCATGATATCGGGCATAGAAGAACTGCAGCAGGCTAACGCTATTTTAGAAGACACAAAAAGAGAATTAAGGAAAGAAGGAATATCTTTTGATGAGAATATGCAGGTCGGCGCGATGATAGAGGTTCCTTCCGCGGCATTAACGGCCGATATATTGGCGAGGGAAGCCGATTTCTTCTCAATAGGCACAAACGACCTTATACAGTATTCTCTCGCAGTCGATAGGGTTAATGAGAAGATAGCGTACCTATACGAACCCGCGCATCCCGCGATATTGCTTTTGATAAAAAATATCATAGAGGCTGGCCACAAGGCGGGGATTTGGGTAGGTATGTGCGGAGAGATGGCGGGCGATATATTTATGACGCTGATACTTTTAGGGTTCGGCCTCGATGAATTCTCCACATCCCCCATAGCGATTCCGGAACTGAAGAAGATAATCAGGGCCGTTACAATGGATCAGGCAAAAGAGATTGCGCAGCAAGCCATCACGTTATCTACCGGTAAAGATATAGAGAGATTCGCGAAGAGAAAACTGAAAGAGATAGTCCCTGACCTTGCGATAGAGATCGAATAGTTTAATTGTATGCATATACTGGATGATCTTAAGGCGATAGAAAAGTATGACGCGTCGGACATGCTCGAACTCATAGAATCATTTCCCGAGCAGTGCCAAGACGCGAAACATATAGGCGGCGAGTTTGAGCTGCCGAAAAATTTCAATACAAATTGTAAAAATATAGTTTGTATCGGTTTGGGCGGCTCAGGCATCGGCGCTGATATCGGCAGGTCTTATGTTGCCGATGACGCGAAAATACCTTTATTTGTTAATAGAAATTATACTTTACCGAATTTTGTCGATGAAGATACGCTTGTAGTAGCGTCTAGCTATTCAGGCAATACCGAAGAAGTTTTAAGCGCTTACCGCGACGCAAGGGATAGAGGCTCTAAAATAATAGTCATTACTTCCGGCGGAAAGTTAGAAAAAAGCGCGCAAATCGATGAAGCGCCGTGTATAAAAATACCCGCCGGATTTCCTCCTCGCTGCGCGCTCGGATATTCATTCTTCCCGCTCCTCATATTATTATCGAAGATCGGTATCATAAAAGATCAGTCCTTGCTTATAGATGACGCGATACGCGTTTTGAGGAAGATAAAGAATAGCAGGCTTGGTTGTAAAGTAAAATATAAGGACAACCAAGCGAAGAGAATAGCGTCCGAGATTTACGGTAAGCTGCCTGTCATATACGCAGGCCAGGATCATGTCGATTCAATCGCAACGCGCTGGAGAGGACAACTCGCGGAAAATTCCAAGACGCTCGCATCGAGCCACTTATTCCCGGAGATGAACCATAATGAGGTAGTCGGCTGGGAGAATCCAAAAACGATTTTACGAAATAGCATTGTAATCATGTTAAGGGACGCTGCCGATCATCCTAGGATATCAAAGAGGATGGATATTACCAGGAATATATTTAAAAAGGACAGGATAAAAGTTATCGAAGTGCGCTCCTTCGGCAAGGAGCTTCTCGCGAGGATCTTCTCGCTGATTTATATAGGCGACTTTGTCAGTTTTTATCTTGCAATACTAAACGGCATAGACCCGACACCGGTAGAGCGGGTTGCGTATCTAAAGAAAGAATTATGTAAGTCATGAACCCCCAAGAAGGCGCTTAGGTGAAGGTCATTATACTGGCCGCGGGTTACGCGGTGAGGCTGCGGCCGCTTACCTTGACTACGCCAAAACCGCTTCTTCCCATAGGCGGGAGGAAGCTGATAGACAGAATCCTCGAAAGGCTTGCGGGAACAAAAGAGATAGATTCTATTTATGTAGTGTCGAATCACAAGTTCTTTAAGAATTTTGAAGAATGGGCCAAAAGCTCGCCGCATAGCGGTAAGATATCATTAATAGACGACGGAACACTTACCAATGAAACGAGGCTTGGCGCCATACGGGATTTAGAGCTCTCTGTCAAAACGAAGCATATAAACGACGATCTTCTTGTCATAGCTGGAGACAACCTCTTCCATCTCGACCTTAAGGACTTTTTAAAATTCGCGAAAAAGCATGGCAACGGTGTTTCAATAGCTCTGTATGATGTCGGCAGCCTCGAGGCGGCGAAGAGATTCGGGGTCGTGGGTATAGATAAAGATAGGAGGGTAGTGGATTTTGAGGAGAAGCCGCGAGCCCCAAGGTCTGCCTTAATCTCAACGGGAATATATTATTTCCCGAAGGATAAAGTATCGGGTATAATAAAATATGCCGAGCATGAGGCCGCTAATCTGGACGCCCCCGGCTATTATATAAAATGGCTTAGCGCGAATGATAAGGTTTACGGGTTTTCGTTTTCTGAAAAATGGTACGATATAGGGGATATCGAATCATACAAAAAGGCGGATGAAGAGTATGCCAAAAAAAAGGAGAGTAAAAGAAATGGGAGCACATAAATACCTATTTACTTCAGAGAGCGTGACGGAGGGGCATCCTGATAAGGTATGCGATCAGGTATCGGATTCGGTTCTTGATAACGTGTTAAAACAGGATCCATCAGGCAGGGTTGCCTGCGAAACGTATGTTACCATGGGGCTTATCATAATAGGCGGAGAGATAACGACGTCAGCCTACGTGGATACCCATACTCTATGCAGGGATTTATTAAAGGATATAGGATACACGCATCCAAAATACGGTTTCGATTATCATACATGCGCTGTCCTTAACGCTATTCATACGCAATCGCCTGATATAGCGAAAGGGGTAGATACGGGCGGCGCGGGGGATCAGGGAATGATGATGGGCTACGCCTGCCGCGAAACACCGGAACTGATGCCGTTACCCATAATGCTGTCCCATAAACTTGTCCGTAAGATGACCGAGGTTAGAAAGAAGAATATATTGAAGTATCTGGGGCCTGACGGAAAATCCCAAGTCACGGTAGAATATCATGATGGAAAACCAAAAAAAGTAACGACTGTTATTTTGGCCTGCCAGCATACAGAGGAGGTCCTTGACAAGAAGAAAGACATGCTTTGCGAAGAAGCCAGAATCGAGATCATAGAGAAGATAGCTAAACCCATTTTGAAAGGCTTGATAGACAAGGATACGAAATTTTTAATAAATGCTACCGGTAAATTCGTCATCGGCGGCCCGCAGTCGGATACAGGCATGACAGGCAGAAAGATCATCGTCGATACTTATGGCGGCACTGTTCCGCACGGCGGCGGCGCTTTTTCAGGAAAGGATCCTACAAAAGTAGACAGGTCAGCTGCTTATATGGGCCGTTATATCGCGAAAAATATCGTAAAGGCAGGGCTCGCGGATAAATTGATGGTTCAACTTGCTTACGCCATCGGAGTCGCGGATCCTGTCTCCATAATGGTTAATACGTACGGTACCGCAAAAGTCCCCGATGATAAACTGATAAAAATAATAAAGGACCACTTCGAACTAACGCCCCATGGAATAATAGCGGAATTGAAACTGCGCGAATCAGACGGCGGAAGATTCCGCAGAACCGCCGCTTACGGCCATTTTGGACGAGAAGAGGAAGGGTTTACATGGGAAGAGACGGATCAGGCAAAAGACCTGATGAAATACTTAAAGTAGAATGGAGTTTACGATGAAGTATGACATTAAAAATTTGAGCTTGGCGAAAAAAGGAAAACTGCGCATAGAATGGGCGAATGAGTACATGAAGGTGCTTGAATCGGTCCGCGGGCGCTTTAGAAAGGAGAAGCCGCTGAAAGATTTGAATATAGCGTGCTGCCTCCATGTTACGACAGAGACAGCGAATCTCGCGTTTACATTAAAAGAGGGCGGAGCTAATGTGGTTGTCTGCGCGTCAAATCCTCTGAGCACGCAGGATGATGTCGCGGCGTCGATGGTAAAAGACTTCCGCATAGCTACGTTTGCCATCAAGGGCGAGGATAATAAAACCTACTATAAACATATCGAAAGCGTCCTTGATACGAAGCCTAACATAACGATGGACGACGGCGCTGACCTTGTATCGATGATACATAAGACCAAAAAATATCTAGCCAGGGATATAATCGGCGGGACAGAGGAGACCACGACGGGTGTCGTAAGATTAAAAAATCTCGATAAAAACGGGATACTTATGTATCCGATCATCGCTGTAAACGACGCAAATACCAAACACCTGTTCGACAATAGATACGGGACCGGCCAATCAACGATAGACGGGATAATCCGCGCCACCAATATACTTTTAGCCGGGTCAAACTTTGTCGTATGCGGTTACGGCTGGTGCGGCAGGGGCGTTGCGACGCGCTCCAGGGGTATGGGCGCGAATGTCATAATAGTCGAGACAGATCCTTTAAAGGCGCTTGAAGCGGTTATGGACGGCTATACTGTCATGCCTATAAAAGACGCGGCCCGAATAGGCGATCTGTTCGTGACGCTCACCGGAAACACGAGCGTAATAAGAAAAGAACATTTTGAAGCGATGAAGGATGGCGCGATAATCTCAAATTCGGGGCACTTCAATGTCGAGCTGGATATTCCGGAGCTTGAAAAGATGTCTAAGAAAAAACGTAAGGTGAGGGAATTTGTAGATGAGTACACGTTAAGAAACGGACGGCGCATAAATCTGCTGGGCGAGGGAAGGCTTGTAAATCTGGCTGCCGCTGAGGGGCACCCCGCGAGCGTCATGGATATGAGCTTTGCGAATCAAGCCCTCTCCTGCGAATACATCGTAAAAAATTATAAAAAATTAGGGAAAAAAGTTTACAAGGTTCCGGAATTTATTGATAAGGACATCGCGAAACTGAAGTTAAATTCTTTAGGCGTCAAGATAGACACATTGACCAAAGAGCAGGAAAAATATCTGGATAGTTGGGAATTAGGAACTTAGAATTCGAAGGGAGTTTTAGAGATGGGAAGAAGAGCAATCGACATGGATAATTTAGTCATGGAATTAGCGTTAGCTCCGAACATGGATGAGAAAAAAAGAATAGCAAAGAAGATTACGAATATTGCGTATAAAAATGGCATCTATTCTTCGAGTATAAATTCTCTTTACATGGCAATGGGTAAGGGAGAAATCGCCGGCACGTTCACTGTCCCGGCAATTAATCTAAGGACATTGGCTTATGATCTTGCTAAGGCCGTATTCAGAGTCGCGAAAAGGAATAATGCCGGAGCCTTTCTTTTTGAGATCGCAAAATCAGAAATAGGGTATACGGACCAGCCGCCCGTAGAATATGCGGCAGTATGTCTCGCGGCGGCGGTGAAAGAAGGGTGGGACGGACCCGTATTTATACAGGGAGACCACTTCCAGGTAAGCGCTAAAAATTACAAAGAAAACTCCGGAAAAGAACTTGATGGTTTGAAAGCGCTTATCCTAAAAGCCATTGAGGCCGGATTCTACAATATCGATATAGATTCTTCGACGCTTGTAGACCTTTCAAAACCCAGTGTAAGGAAACAGCAAAAAGATAACTATGAGGTATGCGCCCTCCTCACCAATTTCATAAGACAAAACCAGCCGCGCGGCATAGAGATTTCAGTCGGCGGAGAAATCGGCGAAGTCGGACATCAAAATTCCACTCCGGAAGATTTGCGCGCGTTTATGGATGGTTATAAAGAGAGGCTTCGTAAGGGGAGGATCGGAATAAGCAAGGTAAGCATCCAAACCGGAACTTCTCATGGCGGCGTAGTATTGCCAGATGGCACTATCGCACAAGTAAAATTGGACTTCGACACCTTAAGAAATCTCTCGAAGATAGCGAGAGAAGAATATGGTCTCGCGGGCGCGGTACAGCATGGCGCGTCGACATTGCCTCCCGAAGCGTTCGGGAAATTCCCTGAGAACGGCGCGGCAGAAGTGCACCTTGCCACAGAGTTCCAGAATATAGTTTATGAGAGCCCTCACTTTCCGAAAGAATTAAAGATGAGAATTTATGATTGGCTCAAACAAACTCAAATGGCCGAGAAAAAGGCCGATCAGGCCGAGGAGCAGTTCCTGTATAGCACTCGAAAGAAGGCGCTGGGCCAATTCAAAAAAGATATTATGGGGCTGCCCAAAGCGACTCGGGACGCGATAGCGGACGAGATAGAGCAGAAGTTCGAATTTTTGTTCGAAAAACTCAATGTAAAGGATTCAAGGCCCCTTACCTCAAAACATATATCTTTGAAGCGTGTCATTTCAAGGCCGAGGGTCGAATCGAAAGAGATAGAGCTAAGCCACGATGGCGCTGATTAATCATACTTTCTTCTTCAGCAGATATATTCCGAGGATAGCGAAGACTATATTTCCGAACCAGGCGGCAATTATCGGAGGAAATATTCCTGCCTTGCCGAATGCGAGCGATATAGCTATAACCGCATAATAGAATAGGCCTATTACGATGCTCATACCCACCCCTATCAACACTCCTCCGCGCATTGCGAGCATAGCAAAAGGGGCTGCTACCATTATTATGATCAGGCTTATAAATGGGAATGCTATTTTATAGTGCAGGTCTACCAGTAAGGTTTTCGTGATCTTCATTCCCGATCCTCTAAAATTCTCTATATAATTTCGCAGTTCTTTATAGCTCATGAAATCAGCCTTCCATTCTCTACTAGCGAAGTCTCTGGGTCTCTCTTTTAAAGGGAGTATCTTTTCGCTGTAGAAAACCGGCGCGCCTATTATCTTTCCCGAGTTGTCAACCTTATACATTATCACTTTATAAAATTTCCAGCTGCTGCCCGTCCATGCGCCGCTCTGGGCCGTTATCTTGGATACGAGATTTTCGGATACGTCATGTTCATGGATTATAATATCGCCGAGTTTCTTATTTATAGTGTCATAATTTCGCGCGAAAACGATTCTGTTTCCCGTTCCATAAACAGCCACGTTCTCTAATATTTTAGCCTGCTTATCGCTTTCCCTGTGTTTTTCGAGTTCTTCACGCCGTATCATCTGCGATACCTTGGAACTTATCGGGATGATCTTATCGTTCACTATGAATACAAAAGCGCTGACCAAAAATCCAAGCACGAGCAAAGGCGCCATGATCCGCCAAAGCCCGATCCCGCTGGATTTCATCGCGGTTATCTCATTATTCTTATTCAAATTGCTTAACATATATATTGTGGAAAGAAGCGCCGCCATCGGCGTCACCTGGACTAATATAGTAGGTGTGTAATATACGTAGAAAGCGAATATGGACTGGAATGCGATTTTATATTTTACTATATCGTCTATAAATGAGAAAATATCTATTATGACAGCCATTATGACGAATACGAAGAGGCACCAGATAAATGAGCCCAGGAACCCCTTAGCCAGGTATCTATCGATTATTCTCACCTAAACACCTTCTTCTATATGCCCCTTGCGAAAGTAAAGCACCTTACGCTTAGAGCTCCGCCTGCTAAAAGAGTTTTCGCGCATTCGCCTAAAGTTGCGCCTGTCGTCATAACGTCGTCGATTAAAAGGATGTTTCGCCCGCCTATTTCTGCCTTATCACAAACTTTAAAAGCGCCTTTTAGATTAGTCATCCTCTCGCCTTTTGATAATTCATTCTGATATTTAGTCTTTCGGGCCTTTTCCAATGTATTTTTGAGGGGGATTCTGAATTTTTTCGATATGGGACCTGCCAGTAGGAGGGACTGATTAAACTCTCTTTCTCGCAGCCGCGTTTTATGCAGTGGAACGACGGTTATCAGGTCTATATCTACAAGTTCAGGATTTTCTTCTATGCAATCAATCATGAGCTTGGAGAATATTCTTGCGAGTATTGTCTTGTCTTTATACTTAAACTTATGGATAAGTTCTTTCGAGGCGCCTTCGTATAGGCAGGCGGAGTAGGCCTTGATGGGCGCAGTCTCAAGCTCAAAAGGCGGCATTGCGTTAGATTTTATTGAACCGATGCAGGGCGCGCACAGATGAAATTCATCAAGCGGATCAAGCGGCTTACCGCACCCGAAGCAATGAAGCGGGTAGAGCAAATTTATGAAGTTTTTTGCGATTGCTTTAATGGCCTGCATAGAGTGGTATTATACAGGGTCATGGGGCAAGGGTCAAGGGGCATGCGGAGCGCATAGCCGGAACTTTTGCGGCCAGCCTTCCGCTGACATAAATTGGCATTTAAGCATACCAATTTATTCTGAAAAAATTTTGACAAAATTTTAACTTCTTTCAGGAATTTAAAATTTTTTACTAAATCGCTATAATGTGTCAAAATTTTTGACAGCAGCGTCAGGCTTAAGCCACAAAAGTTCCGCCTGCGATAATGGAGAAAAAATCTCTCTTGGCGAGAAGGGGTCCCCTTTGCTTCGCATCAATGGAAAATTCGAGGGGTGACACTGCTGCAGCCTTTTGGTGAATGGGCGAGAGGGGACTATCGGCTAAAAGACTTGCTACCTATGATCTATTCCTGCCGTCGCTTGCGCTTTGGCGGGACCCCGCCAAGCACGAAGTGCGCCCGGCGAGAGAACAAGCTACTAAAGCTAAAATTGGATGAACACTGCCACCCTCGAGCCCTAAAAACAAAAGGCTGTAGCAGTGGCATGGACATGCGAGAATTTTCCCCTCGAATTTTCTATTGACAGATGGAAAAAATGATGTAAATATACCACAATACGGGAAAAGGGAATATTAATGCATATACCTGACGGATATTTGAGCCCTCAAACAGGCGGATTTTTTTATTTAGTCATGGCGCCTTTATGGATTGCCGCTTCAAAGATCGTCAAAAGAAATTTGAAAGCGCGGCAAGTTCCGTATCTTGCCTTTGGCGCGAGCTTTGTCTTTGTCGTAATGATGTTCAATATTCCCATACCGGGCGGCTCGACAGGCCATGCGGTCGGAGGAACGCTTGTAGCGATACTCCTCGGGCCATGGGCGGCAATGATAATGATAACCGTCGCGCTTGTTGTGCAGGCGCTGCTATTCGGAGACGGCGGCATAACAGCGATAGGCGCAAACTGCTTTAACATGGCATTCATATTGCCTTTTGCCGGCTATTATATATACAAATTTATAAGCATGAATAGCGCAAAAGACTCTTTTAGACGGGCTCTCGCGGCAGGAATAGGCGCATATTTCGGGCTAAATACCGCAGCGCTTTCTACAGGGATACAATTCGGAATTCAACCGCTTCTCCATCATACGTCAGACGGCAAGGCGCTATATTGTCCCTATGGGCTTAATATAGCGCTGCCGGCAATGTTATTGGAGCACATGTTATTATTCGGGTGGCTTGAAGCGATTATCACATTTTTAGTTATCAGGTATCTACAAAAGGATGACCCGGGCCTTATATTATGAGGACTATAAACAAGCTTTGGCTGTTTATAGCAGTATTGATAATATTGACGCCGATAGGCCTAATTTTACCGGCGCATTTTAAATCCGGGGCGGCATGGGGTGAGTGGGGGCTAGACGAACTAAGAAAGCTCATCGGATATATGCCTGAGGGGATTGAAAAATTTTCCCGGCTATGGAGTGCTCCGATTCCCAACTATGGGAGTTCAGGTATTTCTTATATTATATCAGCCGCGCTTGGTATCTTTATCGTTATAACATCGGTATTTTTGATAGGAAAATTTTTAAGCAGAAAAGAATAAGGTCCCACATGCTATCGCAAGACGGTTGGCATAAGAAATTTTTAGAAAAGTCCATAACGAATGCCTTAAATTTCTTCAAAGAAGCCGTTTTCTCGGAAGAGATTGCGAGAAAAAAAGGATTCCTGCAACTGCGCGATCCCAGGCTGAAGATGATAATATTTTTAGCCCTCATCCTTACAATATGTTTTGTCAGGAATATATCCCATCTCATTATACTCTATATTACCGGTATTATACTGGCCGCGGCTTCGGGAATAAATATACTATTCTTTATTAAGAGGGTATGGTTTTTTATCCCTCTATTTACGCTTTTTATAGCGATACCGGCTGTATTCACGCAAAATATACAGGCAGCAATAATATTTGTCCTCAGGGTAGCGACCTGTGTTTCGTTCGCGGTCCTCATGACAATAAGTACAAGACACGGGGAGTTGTTTAAGTCTTTGAAGTCGCTGGGCGTGCCTAATATTTTTATACAGATTCTAGATATGACATACCGCTACATATTCTTTTTTGTTAAAGTTTTTGAAGAGACGCACTTGGGTTTAAAAAGTCGTCTCATAAAGAACTTTGAGAAGAAAGCTGCCTGGCGCTGGATAAGCTCAAGAATAGGGCATCTGTTCAAGCGTTCCATGAAGATGAGTGAAGAAGTCTATATGGCTATGGTAGCGCGCGGATATACGGGAGAGTTTAAAAAACATGGCGGATGAAACATTTGGAGAGGTTCCGCAAAGCGAATTATTATACGAACTAAAGGGCGTCTCTTACTCGTATCTCGATAAGTTCAGCGCGCTGAATAATGTCGACGTCAGTATAAAAACGGGAGAGCGCATAGCCCTTCTCGGCGCTAACGGTTCGGGAAAGTCAACGCTGCTGCTCATGTTAGCAGGCCTCATATTTCCGAGTAAGGGGGGTATAAAATTCTTGGGGAGGGATTTGACCGAGGGGATTTTTTTTAGAAGCAAGGTCGGTATAGTTTTTCAGAATCCGGACATACAATTATTCAACTCTAATGTGGCTGATGAAATCCTCTTCGGTTTATTACAATTAGGATTACCCGAAAAAGATATCCGTAATAGACTGGAAAATAGTCTATCGGCGATGGGTATCAAGCATCTAAGGGATAGGCATCCTCAGTATTTAAGTATCGGTGAAAAGAAAAGAGTCGCGATAGCCTCGGTTCTTGCTATGGAACCAGATGTATTTTTGCTGGATGAGCCTACCGCGGGACTGGATCCGCGAACGACCCGTCATCTTATTGAAACAATATCAACGCTTAGCGAAAAAGGCAGGACTATAATAACCGCAACGCAGGATATTCACATAGTGCCGGAGATTGCCGACAGAGCTATAATCTTGAGCGAAGACAAGATCGTTATTAAAGACGGCGATATGCGCGATATTCTGCGGGATAAGGAATTATTAGAAAGGCATAACCTCATACATAGCCATACCCATATCCACGAGGGTAAATCCCATCTTCACCCCCACGAACACCCAGACCATCATCACCCGCACGAATAGATTAGGCCTTTAGCATGCAGGGCCTCCATACCTGTCTTTTTTGCGCTGATAATGATATAATATTTATCGCTATGGGCGGCAAGCGATACAGGATAATCTATGAAGATGACTGGCTTATTATTGTTGATAAGCCCTCAGGGATGCTGGTAATACCTACCCCGAAAAAAGAGACGAGCACGCTCACGGACCTGTTGAACCAGGACCTTGACGCCAGGGGGATAGAGGCGAACGCGCATCCTTGCCATCGTCTCGATCGGGAAACGTCAGGCCTTATTATTTACGCCAAAGGCAAGAATAGCCAGCGGTTAATGATGGAGGAATTTAAAAAAAAATCAGTTAAAAAGACCTACATTGCCTTTGCTCATGGCAGGGTTAAAAAGAATTTTGATATTATAAATAAGGCAATTTATAATAGAAATAGGAATAGGCACGAACCGGCCGCTACAAAATATAAGGTGTTAGAGAGGCGAAAAGATTTCACCATTTTGGAAGTAGAGCCGGTCACAGGACGCACAAACCAAATCCGCATTCACTTAAAAGATATCGGGCATCCATTGGTAGGCGAAAGCGTATATGCGTTCAGGAAGGATTTTGAATTAAGGTTCAAGAGAGCGGCGCTTCACGCAAAAGAGATAGAATTTATTCACCCCATTACTAAGGAAAAACTAAAATTTTCATCTCGATTGCCAGGCGATATGGAAGAATTCATCACAATATAAGGTTAGTATAAAATGAAAAAGTTCTCTACTTTAATTATCGGCGGCGGCCCATCGGGGATTGTTGCCGCTATCAGCGCAAAGCGCGTGGGTCAGGACGTCATCATATGCGAGAGAATGCCTCGGATAGGCAGGAAGATATTAGTATCCGGTAACGGCAGATGCAACATTCTGAATGAAAAATTAAACGAATCATTTTATAACCAAACAGCCAGGAACATGGTAAGGTCAATATTCGAAAAATTCGGGGAGATATCTACTTATAATTTCTTTAAAGAACTTGGATTGGAAGTTTACTCAAGAAGAGACGGCCGCGTTTTCCCAATAACAAATCAATCCTCATCGGTTTTAAAGGTTCTCGAGATGGAGCTCGAAAGACTATCGGTGCCTGTCGAGGTGAATTTCGAGGTAAGCCGCATTTCATATTCCAAGGGAAGGTTCGTGGCAACGTCAAATGGAAATAAAAACATAGAATGCGAAAAACTGGTGATCGCGGGCGGAGGTAAATCATATCCCGCGTTAGGTTCAGATGGGAATTGCTATAAGCTGGCTAAAGAATTTGGCCACAAAATAATAGAACCGGTGCCGGCAGCGTCTCCTTTGCTTGTAAAGGACAGGTTATGTCATGCGCTGCAGGGCCAGAAGATATTCGCCTCAGCCAAATCTATCGTAGGCGGAAAAGAAGGCTATGAATCTTACGGCGACCTGCTCTTTACAAAATATGGATTATCCGGCACGGCGATTATTGATATAAGCGAAGATATCTCTATAGCGATAAACAGAGATAATAAAAAAGATGTCTGTGTGTCCATAGACATGGTTCCATTTATGGATAGAGAAACGCTAAAATCTGAAATTAAAAGAAGGATAGATAAAGGGTGGAAAGCGGATGATCTCCTTACGGGAATCCTGCCAAATAAATTCGGGACGGCATTTAATGATTTATTAGGGAGGCGCGGCGCGGAAAATATAATAAATACGTTAAAGAACAGGTTATTTAAGGTTACGGGGACAAGAGGCTGGAACGAGGCATATCTTACAAGCGGGGGCATTGACACGAGAGATATCAAAGAATCGACTTTGGAATCGAAATTAGTGACAGGCCTTTACTTTGCCGGAGAGATCCTTGATGTTTCCGGTAGGAGAGGCGGATACAATCTCGCGTGGGCATGGGCCTCCGGATTCGTATCGGGACTAACGAGTTAATTTCGCTTCGCTTCGCTCGCGGAATTTTCTGCAAGAAACAAAGGAAAATTTTAGCACATTTCTATGACTCTATATGATGTGGCGATTATAGGAGCGGGCCCAGCCGGAATCATGGCGGCTATCCGCGCGGGACAATTAAAGAAAAAAGTCATTCTAGCCGAAAGAAACGATATTATAGGAAAAAAGATACTCTTGACCGGCAAGGGCAGATGCAACATTACTAACAGCGCGAAGCTTGATACCTTCATAGAAAAGTTCGGCAAATCCGGGCAGTTTATGAGGACGGCGCTTTCGGCCTTTTCAAATGAGGACCTCATGGATTTTTTTAAATCGAGAGGCCTTGAGTTAAAGACCGAAAGGCAGGGCAGGGTGTTTCCTGTCACGGATAAAGCAAGTTCTGTAACACACGTATTGGAAGAATGCCTTAAAGATAATAAAGTCGAAATAAAATATAAGGCGCGATTACGCGATATAAAGAAAAAAGGAGAAGGTTTCGTATTGGATATAGACGGCAGCGCCGCCGTTACGGCAAAGAAGGTCATTCTCGCCGTCGGCGGCGCTTCTTATAAGGATACAGGTTCTACGGGCGAAGGCTTTCAGATCGCGAAAAGATTAGGCCATACCATCATGCCGCTAAGCGGCGGGCTCGTTCCTTTAAAGACAAAAGAGGAATGGGCTAAAGATCTTCAAGGAATGACATTAAAAAACGTGCGCGTCACTTTTATTGCCGGTAAAAAAAAGATAATATCGGAAATTGGCGAACTTCTTCTTACCCATTTCGGGGTATCGGGCCCGCTCATTCTTGATTTAAGCGGCGCTGTTATTTCTTTGCTGGGAGAACATAAAGAAGTCGGCCTATTAATCGATTTGAAGCCCGGAATAAAATGCGAGGAGATGGAGAATAAATTATTGCGGGAATTCAAAGAGCATGGAGGAAAAGAGATTAAGAATATTCTCGCCGGCATGCTCCCCTTTAGGCTCGCGCCTATAATAATAAAGTTGATTGGAGTTAACGGTCAGAAGAGGGCAAGTCAGATAGGGAAAGAAGAAAGGCGGTCATTGGCCGCTTTTCTTAAGGCGCTGCCATTGACTGTCACAGGCGCCTTGCCTCTCGAAGAAGCGATGGTTACCTCTGGCGGCGTTTCAAAAAGTGAGATAAATCCCAGGACGATGGAATCGAAGATTATGCCGGGGTTATACTTCGCGGGCGAGATGATAGAAGGTCACGCCTCGAGCGGCGGCTATAATTTACAGCAGGCCTTTTCAACCGGATATCTGGCTGGGGAGAGCGCGGCGAATGCGTAAAACGAAAGACAAATATCTTCCGCGGAGGAGGATAATATTGGCTTCAAGGTCAAGGGCAAGACAGAAATTATTGAGAGATATCGGTATTCAATTTACAGCCGCCGGATCAGACGTAAAAGAGAAGAGGCTGATAAAGACAAATTGCATCGATCTGGTAATTGAAAATGCCCTGGCAAAAGCAAAAGATGTTTCAAAAAGATTCCATTCCGGCATAGTCATCGCCGCCGATACCGTTGTATTAGTCGGAAAAAAGATCGTAGGAAAACCAAGAAATATAAAAGACGCTGTCAGGACGTTGAAATTACTTTCCCGGAAGCCCCGGTGGGTATATACAGGAATAGCGGTTGTCGATATGGACAATAAAAAAACATACACTGCTTGCGGCAAGACCAAGGTATACATGTATCATTTAAACGACAAGCAAGTCAGGGATTATTTTAAAAGGACGTCGCCTTTGGGTAAGGCGGGCAGTTTTGATATACAGGGCGTCGGCGGCGTATTCATCGACCGGATAGAGGGATGTTATTATAACGTGGTGGGCCTTCCAATGGCTAAATTGGCAAAAATTCTTAAAAAGACAGGTATGGATGTCCTCTAAAATACACAAGATATCGAAAGAATACGAAATTGGCGATAAGACAATAGACGGCTTGATAAGCGAACTTGCCAAGAGCTTCGGCTCTGTTGAGTCCAGACACCTGCTGCGTGAAATACTCACGACCGCCGTTAAATTAGGGCTGGAATCAAGCGATAATGGAGATCTCAAGCTTGTAAATAATGCGCTGAAAGAATTACGGTATTCTTTCAAGATATTTTTTCCTTATAGAGCTGTCAAAAAGGTCATAATCTTTGGTTCGGCGAGGTCGCTTAAAACATCAGCCGAATACAAGATGGCTGAGGAATTCGCGCGAAAGCTGACTAAAAAAGGCTACATGATTGTAACCGGAGGCGGCCCTGGGGTCATGGAGGCCGGTAATAAAGGCGCCGAAGCGGGCAAAGAGTTCGCGCTGAACATTCGACTTCCTTTCGAACAAAAGCCCAATCCGTACATATACGAAAAAGATAAAATAATCAACTTTAAATATTTTTTTACCAGAAAGCTGATTTTTGTCAAAGAGACTGACGCAACCGCTCTTTTTCCCGGGGGATTCGGCACAAATGACGAGGGGTTCGAAATGCTTACCTTGATCCAAACCGGTAAATCTAAACCCAGGCCTATAGTCTTAATGGAGCCAAAAGGCTCGACATACTGGGCCGCGTGGAAGCATTTTGTAGATAGCCAGCTGGTTAAAAATGGATTTATTCAAAAGGAAGATTTTAATATTTTTCGTATTGTAAAAACCGTTGATGAGGCAATTAGATATATAGAAGATTTTTACAGGGTATATCACTCGATAAGATACGTCGCGGGTTTGACAGTATTAAGACTGAATAAAGAGATTTCCGGGAAGACGCTAAAGCTTATAAATCAAAAATTTAAAGACATTTTGACAAGCGGTGAAATTAAGATTTCGCCTCCAACGAATAAGGAAATCCATGAAGGAGAATGTCTTGGGCTGCCTCGGCTAGTGATGAATTTCAACCTGCGTGATTATGGCAGGCTCTGTGAAATGATTCATGTCATTAATAGGGACCAAGCTCTTGGAATAGCTTTATAACCAATGAATAAGAAAAGTCTGTACATAAATATGCCAAAAAAAATCTACATCCGTACCTTCGGCTGTCAAATGAGCCTTAGGGACTCGGAATTTGTTGCGGGGCTTTTGCTCGATGATGGATTCACTCTCGCGAATTCCATCGCCGGCGCCGATATAATCCTGTTTAATTCCTGCTCCGTAAGAAAGCACGCTGAAGATAGGCTCATCAGTAATATATCAGATCTGAAACTATTAAAAAAGAAAAGGCCGGATATCGTCATAGGCCTCATGGGCTGCACCGCTCAAGCATATAAGGACAAGATTCTGGACAGGCTCCCTATTTTGGATTTTTCATGCGGGCCGGGCAACGAAAGCGATATACCCAAGATAATAAAGGATATCATGGAGAATAGATGCGGGATAGTGGCGACGGATAAAATAAACGATAAAAGGCCCGAGATATTTCCCGAGTATAGACAAGATAGGTTCAGGGCTTATGTTTCAATAGGAGAAGGATGTAATAATTTCTGTTCCTATTGTATCGTCCCGTATACGCGCGGACGGGAACGGTTTAGAGAGATAAAGGATATTTTAAAAGAGGTGAAAGATCTGGCAAAAAGAGGTTTTAAGGAAATCATGCTTCTCGGGCAGAACGTAAACTCCTATATGAACCCCTCGCGTAATCTTACAGCTTACAGCTCAAAGCCCACGGCTAAAAAGTCTGATTTTGTCCGCCTTCTCGAAGCGCTCAACGCGGTCAAGGGCATAGAGCGCATACGATTCATGACAAGCCATCCAAAGGACGCGTCGGCCGATCTATTCAAGGCGATGCGGGATCTCGAGAAAGTATGCGAGCATCTCCACCTGCCGCTGCAGGCCGGATCAAATAGAATCTTAAAGCTTATGAATCGAGGTTATTCAGCGGAAAAATATTTGAAATTAGCCGGCGAATATAAAAAATATGTGCCCGAAGGCAGTATCACTACTGATATAATAGTAGGGTTCCCTTCCGAGACGAGAGAAGATTTCGGCAATACCGTAAAGATGGTGGAAGGCGTGGGTTTTGACGGCGCATACATGTTTAAATATTCGCCTCGTCCGCCAGCGAAATCCGTAAAATTAAAAGACGATGTCGGGCAAAAAGAAAAAGAAGACAGGCTCAACATCTTGCTTAATCTTCAGCGCGAAATTTCATTGAATAGAAATAAGCTTTTAAACGGGAAGGCCGTAGAAGTTCTGGTATGCGACCTTCATAAGAAAGATAATAATGTCTTAACAGGCAGGACACGGACAAATAAAGTGGTCGTATTGGGCGGCTCTAGCGATATGATCTCAAAATTTGTCAATGTAAAAATAGAATCTGTAACGCCTCATGCGTTGAGAGGGAGGATTGTATGAGTAAAAGGGTCAAGATAGCCATGTTAGCGTTCGTTCTCATGTTTTCTTTTATCGGTAATTCTTACGCGAGAACGCCCGTAGAGAGCCTTCCGCAGGTTGAGAAATTGTTCATGGAAGGGAAATATGACAGAGTTGTTACAGAATCAAACAGGCTTATTGATGAAGGGGCTCATGGGCGGGAAGAGCTTTTCTATCTTAAGGGTTTGAGCCAAATACAATTAAGCAGATTTAAGGATGCGCGGGAGACTTTTAGGTATATGATCGAGAGGTACCCTAGAGACAGGAGGGCGTTTGATGGAGGTATAGGCATCGGCGACGCCTTTTTTTTAGAAGGCAAGATTCCGGAATCAATAACAAGTTATAATGAGGCCCTTGACAGTTATCCGGACCATAAGAATGCGTCGATTGTCTATCATAAACTCGGCAATGCCTACCACAAACTCGGCTCCAAAGATAAAGCAAGGGAATATTTTGACAAGGCAAGAAATAGCTCGCCATTAAGTTTTGAATCTAAAATGATGCCCGACGCAGGCCCTGCAAGCGTGAATATCTCGGCGCATGCGCCATCGAAAGAGATCCTTATGCCGCAAACTGACGATACCGGAGATTATTTTTACGTCCAAGCCGGATATTTCAAGAATAAAGGCAACGCGGAAAAATTGACGGACGGATTGAAACGAAAAGGTTATGACAGCTACCTGTCGGCCCAAATAAAAGCCGGATTTATTTTCTACAGGGTCAAGGTAGGGCGCTTCAAAACAAAGGCACAAGCGGAAGATATGGCCGGAAGATTAAAGGCTGACGGATATAAGACCAAGGTATGCCGGTAAATAAGAAGACCGTTATATTCATGGTCGGGCCCACAGCCATCGGCAAGACAGAATTTGCGTTAAAATTGGCGCGCCGCGTAAAAGGCGAAATTATCTCCTGCGATTCAATGCAGGTGTATAAAGGTATGCAAATTTTAAATCAAGCCCCCACACCTGCCGATACAAAAGAGCGCTATTACCTCGTAAAATTTTTAAGCCCTCAAAAAGAATTCAGTGTTGCCGCATTTATAAAAAAGTGCTCTCTCTTGATAGATGAACTCATTAAACGTAAGAAGGTCCCGATAGTCGCCGGGGGCAGCGGCCTGTATATAAAAGGCCTTATTGACGGGCTTTTTCCTTCTCCGAAGGCCGATATAAAATTTCGTAAAAAGATGTATGGCTATGCCGCCCGTTATGGGAGCGCTAAATTACATGGGAAATTAAAAAAAATAGATGCTCATTCAGCCTTCTCCATTCATCCAAATGATACAAGGCGCATTGTAAGGGCGCTTGAAATACGGCATTCTACGGGCAAGACCATGACAGAATTGAAGAAAGCTACAAAAGGAATCCGCGATAAATATGATGTAAAGATATTCGGGTTTACCGCGGATAGAGAAAAGATATATTCGAATATAAATAATAGGGTTGATGATATGTTTGCTGCCGGCGTTATCAATGAAGTTAAAAAATTATTGAAAAAGAGATTGAGCAGGACGGCAAAGGCAGTTATAGGTTTTAAAGAAAGCCTCGGATATTTAAAAGGCGAGTATGATCTCAAGACGGCGAAAGAGCTGATGAAAAGAAATACAAGACGATTCGCAAAAAGGCAGCTTACCTGGTTTAGGGCGGACAACAGGATCAAGTGGTTCGATGTCGGAAGGATGAATAACAGCGGGATAATAAAGTCGATAGCGAAGGAGATCAAATAAGTGGAGCGGGCATTAACGGTCACCATAGATTTACATAAGCGCGAAGAATGGGCTGCCGAAGAATGCGCGGTAGAGTTAAAAGAGCTCGCCGTTTCAGCCGGATCGAAGGTCATCAAGGAGATGATAGTTCGAAGGGAAAGAATAGAGCCCGCTCTTTTTTTAGGTAAAGGCAAGGTAGAAGAGATCGCGAATATTTGCCGAGACATGAATATAGACGTCGTTATTTTTAATAATGATCTTACCGGCACACAGCAGAAGAATCTGGAAGGTATTGTAATGACAAAGACAATAGATAGGACGCAATTGATCCTCGATATATTCGCCCGCCGCGCGCATTCCAACGAAGGGAAGATTCAGGTTGAGCTCGCGCAATTATTATATCTACTTCCCAGGCTTACCGGTAAGGGAGTGCAGCTGTCACGGCTTGGGGGCGGGATTGGTACACGAGGACCAGGCGAACAGAAATTAGAGGTAGACAGGCGCCGTATAAGAGCCAGGATAAGTCATCTTAAAGAAGAGCTTGAGGATCTCTTCGCGCGCAGGGCGATGATGAGGAAGAAAAGGGAAAGGTTTTCTATCCTTACGATCGCGATAATCGGATATACGAACGTCGGAAAGTCCACTCTCTTGAACGCCCTTACTAATTCCGGGGTTATGGTTCAGGATAAACTGTTCTCAACCCTGGATCCGACTGTGCGAAAATTCATATTACCGAATAAACAAAAAGTATTATTTATCGATACGGTAGGATTTCTCGATAGGCTGCCCCATCATTTGGTAGAAGCGTTTAAGGCTACTCTGGAAGAGGTTGTTGAGGCGGACTTGCTCCTGCATTTGGTTGACATAAGCCATCCGAAGGCAAAAGAGCAATCCGATGCCGTATATAAGGTATTAGAGGGTATTGGCGCAAATGATAAACCCATAATAACGGCGCTTAATAAAATAGATAAAGTGGAAAATAAGGTTGTTATAGAGAAGGCCAAGGCTTATTTCATGAATATTATTCCGATATCAGCGCTTAAAAGGGAAGGGTTCGATGAATTGGTAAAAAGAATAACGTCGCATACAAATAAGCTGATGGTCAATATAAAGATGGAAATTCCCATGGCGGACGCAAGAACTCTCAATATTATCTATGAAAATGGATTTGTAACGGCAAAATCGTATAAGGATAATATGGTTTTTATAGAAGCCCAGATTCCGATACGCGTTGCGGAGATGTTAGGGGTAAACGATCACACGCGTGAGAAATTTGCTTGATAGTATAGGAAATTATATCAAGAAAAATCTGCCCGTCGGGCATATTTTTCTTGACAATTATATCTTCTGTGTTAAACTGCTACATTAGCACTCATAATTGAAGAGTGCTAATGTACAGCCCTTTCTTAAGGCAGCTTTATACTCGAAGAAAGAGCGGGGAACAGCTTTTAAATATATAAAGAGACCGTCGCTATGACAAAGGGCCGCGAGAAGAGGATAGAGGAGATATTAGAGATAATCATCGACCGATACATCTCTTCGGCCGAGCCTGTCGGTTCGAGGCAGGTTGCGCGAAAATTAGGCCTGTCGAGCGCCACTATCCGCAATGTTATGAGCGACCTCGAGGAGGATGGCTATATTACTCATCCTCACACGTCAGCAGGAAGGATCCCGACCGATAAAGGATACCGTTATTACATAACAAGATTGATGCACAGGCGCAGGCTCACTGATAACATGGTTAAGATCGTGGAGGCGCAGTACAAGCAGAAGGTAGAGACGCTTGAAGATGTATTGGAAAAGACGTCGCGCCTAATCTCGAGCCTGACCAATTATGTCGGCATAACCATGATGCCCGATGTCGAGAAGGTGTATCTGGATGGCGCCAGCCACTTAATCGAACAACCTGAATTTCAGGATCTCGCTAAACTTCACAACCTATTCAGATGCCTTGAGGACAGGATGAGCATATTGAAACTTCTTTGCGATGAATCAGATGACAGGCTTACCATACATATAGGCAAGGAAAACAAATCAAGTTATTTGAGCGACTGCAGTATAGTTACGCATGGATATAAGATCAGAGGTAAGCCATCCGGCAAGCTCGGCGTTATAGGGCCGAAGAGGATGGTGTACGAAAGGGTTATCCCTATGGTCGAATATCTTGCCGATACTGTTTCGAATATTCTTTACGATATTGACGGATAAGGTATGAAAGAAAAGAACAATAACAATAAGCAAGAAAACCCAAGCGCGCCCGATGCAGCCGTCGATACGGTGACGATCCCTAAAAAGGAATACGAGGTGCTGAAGGCCAAGCGCGACGAGCGCGATTCCTATTATGATAAATATATCCGCGCGCATGCCGAGTTCGAGAACGCAAAAAAACGGCTGGATAAGGAGAAGGGAGATTTTCAAAAATACGCAAACGAGAGTTTCGTTATCGACTTCCTGCCGATAATCGATTCGCTCGAGATCTCAGAAAAGCACATAAAGGAGGCTAAAGACTTTAAGGCGGTGCAGGAAGGCGTTGATATGATCCATGCGCAGATTCAGAAGTTTCTTAAAGATATCGGCGTCGAAAAGGTAAGGACGGACGGAGAAAAGTTCAATCCGCATCTGCATGAAGCGATTGAGACCGTAGAGGCAAATGATAAAGAAGAAAGTTTAATAGTCGAAGAATTAAAGCCGGGCTACATGTTTAATGGCAGGTTGCTGCGCCCGGCATCGGTGAAAATAGTAAAAAGATAGGGGTCAGGATCCCTGCCTGCCGGCAGGCAGGAATTT
>MHFG01000014.1 GCA_001804065.1 Omnitrophica bacterium RIFCSPHIGHO2_02_FULL_46_20 | reverse complement strand
GGCTAAACAAAAATGAATCCAAGATCCAGGAAACAAAGGCCGATAGCCGAAATAAATATAACCCCATTCACGGATGTCATACTGGTGCTCTTGGTCATATTCATGATAACGACGCCTCTGATTCTGCAGTCGAGCATAAAGGTAAATCTACCGAACGCAAAAAGCGCAAAGGCGAATAATGGCTATGAGAAAGTAAATATAGTCGTAGACAAAAAAGGTTCGATATATCTGGGTGACAAAGCAGTGACAAAAGACGAATTAAAAGTTAAGATAGAGGCCATGTATAAGAGCGAACCGAACCTAGATGTGGTCCTGCTTTCGGATAAGCTCTCTAAATTCAGGGATATAGTCAGTGTGCTCGATGTGATGAACGAGGTAGGCATAAAAAATATTAATATAGCGACGAGACTTGATTCGTCCGACAGGATAAAATAACGCGGTTTAAGCGTAAAATCAGCGGGATATCGTGGCTAATTTTTGCGGTATCCGCTAATGCCGTATACGGAAGCGAGGAAAACATGGGTATGAAATTGACCAGTCCCGCGTTTGAGAACGGCTCATCCATCCCTTCCAGGTTTACATGCGATGGGAGCGACGTCAGCCCCGCGCTTGTTATCGAAAATGTCCCTGCCGGAACAAAAACACTGGCGCTGATCGTAGATGATCCTGACGCGCCCATGAAGACGTGGGTTCACTGGGTTGTTTATGATATAGACCCGGCTATGAAAATCATTAAGGAAAACAGCGTTCCCGGTAAGCAGGGGATCAATGATTTTCGCAGGAATAGTTGGGGCGGGCCCTGCCCTCCGTCCGGCACTCACCGGTACTATTTTAAGTTATACGCGCTGGACAATATCCTTGGCATTGGCGAGAGCATTGATAAGAAGGGGCTCGAAAAGGCGATGGCAGGCCATATTTTAGCTGAAAGCGAGTTAGTAGGATTATATAAACGCGGCGGGAACTAAATTGAACCAACAACTTATTTTATGAAGAAAATATTAATAATAATTACCATATTGTCTTTTACGGTTATCGGCATTAACGTTTGCGGGGGTATTTTTGCCATGGGTGAGAAAATAGTTGTTTTAGAGACTAATCAGGGCATAATAGAGATCGGGCTGACGCCCGAAGCCGCCCCAAAGGCCTGCGAAAATTTTATAAAATTGGCCGAAAAGGGATACTATAACGGATTAATATTTCACAGGGTTATAAAAGGATTCATGATCCAGGGAGGGGACCCTACCGGAACGGGTATGGGCGGAGAATCCATTTGGGGAAAGCCGTTTCAAGATGAGTTTAATCCAAAGGCGCGGTTTGACTCGCCCGGCATACTGGCCATGGCAAACGCAGGGCCAAATACCAACGGAAGCCAATTTTTTATAACATGCGCCAAAACGCCATGGTTAAACATGCATCATACTATATTTGGTAAGGTCATATCCGGCCATGATGTGGTGCAAAAGATAGAGTCCGCCGCTACCGGCCCGTCCGACAAGCCTGTCATTGAGCAAAAGATCATCAAGGCATATTTAAAAAAATAAAAAATACCCGCCTACCGGGAAGCAAAGTAAGCTATACGGCAGGCGGGTATTTTTTATACTTGACAAGAATAGTCAGGTATGGTTAAATAATATTATGAAGCTTTCGACTAAATCAACATATGGTCTACGCGCAATGGTCAATATAGCTCTCGAGCAGAAAAAGGGCGCGGTTTCTATCAAGGAGATATCGAAAAAAGAGAACATATCAAGCGTCTACTTAGAGCAATTATTGAATAAGCTGAGACGCGAAGATCTTGTCAAGAGCGTCAGAGGCCCGACAGGCGGATATGTGCTTTCGAGGAAACCCGATGACATAACTGTCAAAGATATAGTAAAAACTCTGGAAGGGAGCATAGCGCCCGTTGATTGCGCAACAGGCCGCGAAGGCCGGAGGACAGTATGCAATAAAAATAAGAATTGCGCGGCCAGGATCGCGTGGACAAAATTAGCCAAAGCTATTGACGATTGCCTAAAATCGGTTACATTGGCGGATCTATGCGGCAAAAAATAGGAAGGCATATACTATGAGAAAAGTATATTTGGATAACAACGCGACGACCAGGATGCGCGGGGAAGTCCTGGAGGCGATGCTGCCATACTGCAAAGATATATACGGAAACGCGTCGAGCATTCACCAGTTCGGCAGGCCCGCCCGAAAAGCGATAGACGGGGCGAGGGCTGATGTGGCGGACCTTTTAGGCGCCGCGAGCGCGGAAGAGATTATATTTACGTCCGGCGGAACCGAAGCCGATAATTTCGCGATAAAGGGCGTTGTCCACGCTTTAAGATCAAAAGGAAATCATATCATAACGACCGCGATCGAGCATCAGGCAGTATTAAATACATGTAAATTTCTCGAGAAAGAAGGATGTAAAGTTACATATCTGTCCGTCGATAAGCACGGTATCATCAATTTGGATGAATTAAAGAGAGCGATAACCGATAAGACTATTCTTATAACGATAATGTACGCGAATAATGAGATCGGCACGATCGAGCCGATAGAAGAGATAAGCAAGATCGCCAAAGAAAAAGGCGTATATTTTCATACTGACGCCATCCAGGCTGTTGGGAAACTCGCGTTTAAAGTCAAAGACATTAATGCCGATCTTTTGTCAATGTCCGGCCATAAAATTTACGGGCCGAAAGGTATAGGCGCTATATATATTAAAAAAGGCACGAAGATAACGCAGCAGACGCACGGCGGCCATCATGAGATGAATAAGAGGGCCGGAACGGAAAACGTCCCTGGCATCGTCGGGCTGGGAAAAGCGGCGAAATTAGCGAAGAAAGAGATCCCCGAAGAATACAAAATAAAAGATTTAAGGGATTACCTTTATAAAGGCATAACTTCAAATATCGAGGACGTGCGGCTGAACGGCCATCCTGAAAAAAGACTGCCAAATACCCTGAACATAAGTTTTACATACCTGGAAGGCGAGTCGATAATTCTGAATTTAGACATGGAGGGGATAGCCGTTTCGACCGGTTCCGCCTGCACTTCGGGGACGCTTGAGCCATCGCACGTTCTGACGGCAATGGGCGTTGACGCCGTCAATACGCAAGGTTCAGTAAGATTTTCATTAGGAAGATATAATACGAAAGAAGACATGGACTACGTAATCGAGACTTTGCCGCCGATCATAAAAAGATTGCGGACAATGTCGCCGTTGTATGACAAAAAATAGCCTATAACTTAAGGAGAAGACAATGGAAGGGCAGTATTCAGAAAAAGTAATGGAGCATTTCAGGGATCCGCATAATGTAGGCGAGATCCCGGACGCGAGCGGTATAGGCAACGTCGGGAATCCCGTCTGCGGCGACATAATGCGGCTCTATATAAAGGTGGATGATAAAGAAGTGATTACGGACGCGAAATTCAAAACTTTCGGGTGCGGAGCCGCGATAGCCACATCCAGCATGGTGACAGACTTAGTCAAAGGTAGGACCATAGATGAGGCGCTCAGGATATCGAATATGGCGGTTGCGGAGGCGCTTGGGGGGCTGCCCAAAATAAAGATGCATTGTTCAGTGCTGGCTGAGGAAGCGCTCAGGTCCGCGATTAATGATTATATGGATAAAAAGAAGAAAAAAAGCGCGGGATAGACGAAGAAGGTGTTTAAGTGAAGCATAAGATTCGGAAAGAGATCAAGCGCAAATTTAAGGCATATTCTACCCTTGAAAAAACCAGAAAAAGTGCTATAATAAGAGATAAGTTATTTAATGAGGAGGAGTTTAAAAAAGCTAAGGTTGTGATGTTTTACGTCTCGTTGAAGGATGAAGTAGACACTTATCACATGATTGACGAGGCGCTAAAAGCGGGAAAAAGGGTTTGTGTTCCTGTAATTTTGAAGGAAGAAAAGAGATTGATAGCGGGCGAGATACACAATAGATTTGAAGACTTGGAAAGCCAGCATTTTGGGATCTATCAGCCCAGGCAAGACAGGGCGAAAGAGGTTCCTTTAGATGATATAGATTTGGTCGTTGTTCCGGGTGTGGCATTTGATAAGAAGAATATAAGACTTGGCCGCGGCCACGGATATTACGACAGATTCCTATCCGGCTTACCAAGGGCAACTAAGGCGTTCGGCCTCGCATTCGACTTTCAGATTGTAGAAGATCTTCCGCAGGATCCCCACGACATTCCCGTCTGGAAAATCGTTAGCGGTTAAGTTTAGACGATTCCGCGAAGCGAAACCATCACAGCGTAATAGTGCAATATTGAAAAATCAGTAACAGTCCAGTTCTATGAAGAGCTTGTCATTGCGAGGACTGCGAGCCGAAGGCGAAGCAGGACGAAGCAATCTAAAAAAGAGATTGCTTCACCCTCCCGCTTCGCTTCGCTCGCGGTCGGGTTCGCAATGACAATTCTCGTCGGGCTTCTTCCAAAACTGAACTATTACGAAAATGCTGGTTTACGAGGAGGGAATATGCATCAGGACACACTGTTGATCACCATAGGGTTCGCGGGCATCGGCGCGTTCTTATTTTTTATGCTGGGGTACTTCATAAGAAAACGCTTTGCTACTAAGAAGCTGAAGAACGCCGAAGAGAGGGCGAAGAAGACATTAGAGAATGCCGTAATAGAGGCGGACAAGATCCGCCGCAGCGCGGAACTTGAAGCAAAGGACCTGCTTCTGAAGATGAGGACTGAGTTTGAGCAGGAGTCAAAGGTCAGGCGCCAGGAATTGAATGTTCTTGAAAAGCGGTTGATGCAGAAGGAGGAGAACCTAGACAGAAAGGTCGATATCATCGACAGAAAAGAGAAGGACTTCGAAAGGCGCGATCTGTCATTGATCGAAAAAGAGAAACAAATGCATTCTAAAGAGAAGTCTCTCGACATGATGGCGCAGGAGGAGAAGGACAAGCTGCAGAGGGTATCCGGCATGACCAAGGAAGAGGCTAGGCAGGTCTTGCTAAAGAGGCTTGAGGATGAAGTGAAGCACGAAGCCGCCGTAATGATCAAGAGAGTCGAAGAAGAAGCGAAAGAGAAGGCAGACAAAGAAGCCCGCAAGATCATCGGGTTAGCTATACAGAAATGCGCTGTCGAGCATACTATTGAGACGACGGTGAGCGTTGTGAATCTACCGAACGACGAAATGAAAGGCAGGATTATCGGCCGCGAAGGAAGGAATATACGCGCTCTTGAAATAGCGACGGGCGTTGATGTAATCATAGACGATACGCCGGAGGCGGTCATACTATCGGGCTTTGATCCGGTAAAGCGCGCAATAGCTAAGATCTCGTTAGAGAAGCTGCTCGAGGACGGACGTATCCACCCGGGGAGGATCGAAGAGGTTGTGGAGAAGGTGAAGAAGGAGATGGATAAATCCATTTCCGAAGAGGGGGAGAAGGCCTTATTTGACGCGGGGCTGCACGGCATACATCCCGAGATCATAAAACTTTTGGGGAGATTGAAATACAGGACGAGTTACGGCCAGAATGTGCTGCAGCATTCGAAAGAAGTAGCGTATCTTATGGGCGTCATGGCAAATGAATTGAAGCTCGATTTCACTTTAGCGAAAAGGATTGGCCTGCTCCATGATCTGGGGAAAGCCGTGAGCCATGAAGTCGAAGGAACGCACGCGAAGATCGGCGCGGACCTGGCTAGAAAATACGGCGAGCCGGAGAATATCTGTCACGCCATGGAAGCGCATCATCAGGATATCGAGCCGAAGACGCTGCTCGCGGTTCTGGCGCAGGCCGCTGACGCGATAAGCGCGGCGCGTCCTGGCGCGCGCCGTGAGACACTGGAGACTTATGTGAAGAGGCTCGAAAAATTAGAGTCTATAGCCGATTCGTTCAAAGGCGTCGAAAAGGCGTACGCGATACAGGCAGGCCGTGAAATAAGAGTTATAGTGCAGCCTGAAAACATATCGGATGCGCAGGCAGCCGTATTGGCCCGCGACATAACGAAGAAGATAGAAGAAGGGTTGGAATATCCGGGACAGATCAAGGTTACGGTTATTCGTGAAACGAGGGCGATAGAGTACGCGAAATAATAGCCCGCTAAACGCTAAAGAGAGGCTGTATGAGAATATTATTTATCGGCGATATAGTCGGCGAGCCTGGACGGAAAGCCGTAAAGGAACTGGTTCCGAAGATAACCAAACGTGAAAAAATAAATTTTATTGTCGCGAACGGCGAGAATGCCGCGGGAGGAAGCGGCGTAACGCCGGCGCTTGTTGATGAGTTATTGAGTTACGGCGTGGACGTCATCACATCAGGCGACCACATCTGGAAGAGGAAAGAGATCATAGATAGGATAACGCAGGACGCAAGGATCTTAAGGCCGGCAAATTATCCGCGCGAAGCGCCGGGTTTCGGCTCTACGGTCGTTCAATCAAAAGCCGGCGTAGATGTAGGCGTCATAAATATACAAGGCCGTGTTTTTATGCAGGCTATCGAAGACCCTTTTAGGATAGTCAAGTCCGAGCTCGACAGGATCAAAAACAAAGCAAGAGTGATAATAGTAGATGTTCACGCTGAGGCGACGAGCGAAAAGATAGCGCTCGGCTGGCTCTTAGACGGATTAGTGAGCGCCGTAATAGGCACGCATACGCACGTTCAGACAGCGGACGAGAAGATACTGCCTCAGGGGACGGCATTTTTAACTGACGCGGGCATGACAGGGCCATTCGATTCGGTGATAGGAAGGAATAAGGAACAAATCCTTACCCGCTTTATGACTCAAATGCCGACCAGGTTCGAGATGGCCGAAGGCGACATACAACTTCACGGCGCGATTATAGATATAGACGAAAAAACAGGCAGGGCGAATTCGATAAAGAGAGTTCAGGAAAAGCTGGAATGAGAATTTTTTCGCTGTTGCCAATGTGGAACTTTTGGGGTGCTTGCTGGAACGACTGTCAAAAATTCTGACACCTCTTGGCGATATAGAAAGAATTTTAAATTCCTGAAAGAAGTTAAAATTCTGTCAGAATTTTTCCACAGTCCCGTTACATGCCTAATGTAACGGGACGGCAAGTGGAAGCAACACCCCGAAAGTTACGACCGATTTCTTGAAGCGAAAAAATTTTTAATAGACAAAAAAAATCAGGCCGCGAACAAAAGGCTTTGTGATAGAGTAAGGTAGTAAAAAATTGAAAGAAGTACAAATGCCGTATAGAATAGTCGAAAAGACGAAACTTAATTCGGTTATGTGGAAAATCGTCCTCGCCGCGCCTGCTATAGCGGGAAACGCGAAAGCGGGCCAGTTCGTTATTATAAAGATAGACGAGAAGGGCGAGAGGATACCGCTTACCATAAATGACGCTGACCCGGGAAAAGGCGCGATCACCATTATATTTCAGGAAATCGGCACGACGACGGAAAGATTGGGCTGTCTAAAAGCGGGAGACACGGTAATGGATCTGCTCGGCCCGCTCGGCAAGGCATCCGATTTTGGGAAAGTCGGAAATATAGTCCTTGTTGCCGGAGGAGTCGGCATAGCCGAGATATTACCGATAGCAAAATATTCTAAAGAAAAAGGAAACCGTATCGTTACGATAATTGGCGGGCGGACAAAAGAGCTCGTCATATTGGAAAAAGAATTAAAAAAATATAGCGATGAAGTGATTATCGCTACAAATGACGGTTCATACGGGATAAAAGGCCTTGTCATTGATCCATTAAGAGAGCGCATGTCAAAAGAGATATTCAATCTATGTTACTGCGTGGGGCCTGACATAATGATGAAGGCGGTATGCGAGGTAACAAAGGTATGCGGCCTTAAGACGCTCGTTTCTTTAGACGCGAATATGGTCGATGCTACGGGTATGTGCGGGACATGCCGCGTTACTATCGAAGGAAAAACGCGATTTGTCTGCGTTGACGGGCCGGAATTTGACGGGCATCTCGTTGATTGGGGCTCCTTTTTAAAGAGGCAGAAAAGATTCGCGGAAGAAGAGAAGAGATCATCCGAATATTTTAATTCCACGCATACAAACTGCGTATACAAAGCTTGAAGATGAAAACTCAAGACCCGAAAAAAAGGATAAAAAATTTTAACGAAGTTGCGTTAGGTTTAACCGAGAAAGAGGCGAAATCAGAGGCGAAGCGTTGTCTCCAGTGTAAGAAGGCAATGTGTATTGGCAGTTGTCCCGTAGAGATAGACATACCGAAATTCGTCGATCATATAGCAAAAGGCGAGTTCGAAAAGGCCGTAGAAAAGATCAGGGAAAAGAACGCGCTTCCGGCAGTCTGCGGACGAGTCTGTCCCCAGGAAGACCAATGCGAGAGGGCGTGTATATTGGCAAAGAAGAACGCCTCTATCAGTATAGGCGACCTCGAAAGGTTCGCCGCTGATTGGGATATGGCCAATAGGCCGAAGATACAGTATCGTATACCAAAGGGCAAAAAAAATATAAAGGTCGCGATTATCGGTTCAGGGCCGGCAGGAATGGCATGCGCCGGCGAACTCGCGAGGGCCGGGTATGATGTTACGATATTTGAGTCGCTTCATAAACCCGGCGGAGTCCTGATTTACGGCGTTCCCGAATTCAGGCTTCCAAAAAATATCGTAGAAAGAGATATCGATTACGTAAAGAGTCTCGGCGTGAATATCGAGGTGAATTGTCTCGTTGGGAAGACGAAGACAATAGATGAACTGAAAAAAGACGGTTTTAAGGCGTTCTTTATCGGCATCGGCGCGGGGCTTCCTTATTTCCTCGGGGTCGAAGGCGAGAATTTAAACGGGATATATTCCGCGAGCGAATTTTTGACGCGGACGAATCTGATGAAATCATACCTGTTTCCCGAATATGATACCCCCATAAAAGTAGGTAAGAAGGTCGGCGTTATCGGCGCGGGAAATGTCGCGATGGACTCCGCAAGATGCGCTCTGAGGCTCGGCGGCGAAGAGGTTTACATAATCTACCGCAGAACCGAGAAAGAGATGCCTGCCCGCGTCGATGAGATTCACAGGGCGAAGGAAGAAGGCATAAAATTCGAATTATTAACACACGCCGTAAGGTTCTTTGGCGATGAAAACGGATGGGTAAAAGAGGCTGAAGTGATACGCAATCAGCTCGGCGAACCAGATTCAAGCGGAAGGCGCAGGCCCGTTCCGATTAAAGGTTCCGAATTCAGAATGAAGTTGGACACGGTTGTTTGCGCGATAGGGCAGGGCCCAAACCCGCTGCTTCCTAATACGATCCCGGATCTAAAATTGAATGAGGACGGCAATATAGTTGTCGATAAAAGCGGAATGACTTCAATGGAAGGGGTCTTGGCGGGCGGCGATATCGTTACAGGCGCGGCAACAGTGATCTCAGCGATGGGCGCCGGCAAACGCGCCGCCGCGGCTATTGATAAATATTTGAAAAGATAATTTTTTTCGCTTCAAGCGGAGGCGGAACATTTTGGTGGCCGCCTTCCGTTGACATAAATTCACATTAGGCATGTGAATTTATTCTGGAAAAATTTTGACAAAATTTTAACTTCTTTCAGGAATTTAAAATTTTTTCTATATCG
>MHFG01000013.1 GCA_001804065.1 Omnitrophica bacterium RIFCSPHIGHO2_02_FULL_46_20 | reverse complement strand
TTTGCGATTATACGCATACCAAAGAAGTTTGGGGCATTGAAGCCCATTCATGTATTTTGTTTTGGATAAAAAAGGTTTGTTTTTCATTTTTACCTACTAATATTTAACTTTGCTCAACAAAATCTTTAACAAGATTTATTAAATGTAAAGAGGGGGATGAAAATTTTACCGGCTAATCTTTTAGCAGCAAAATTTGGTAGCCCCATGGGGATTTGAACCCCAGTCTCTAGCCTGAGAAGCTAGCGTCCTGGACCAGACTAGACGATGGGGCCACTTTTGCGAAACAAAAGTGGTATTGAGGCTGCGTTAAACAATCCGACGAAAAGGAGGATTGTAGCAGCCGAAATACCTTTAGTTGCCGAAGCACCTTTCGTATTCCATAAACTTAAAGGTCCTTCACTTCGTAGTGAAATCTTTCTATTCGTCGGATTTCACTGCTCGTTCAGGATCAAACCCGCCTTCGGCGGGTTTGGTGCGGAGAGGGGGATTTGAACCCCCATGGGTTGCCCCACATGCCCCTCAAACATGCGTGTCTGCCAGTTCCACCATCTCCGCATTATAAAAAACTAACACTTTCCCGCAAAACATATTTAATGTCTATAGGACTATTTTTAAAGGTGTTTTACGGGATCCTGCCAACACAAATTAAAAAATAGTTTATTGCGATAAAGTTTGGCGGAAAAACCTTCCTACACATATTAAGTCCTTCGGCGACTACACTGCTCGCTATTCGCTCGCATTGTTTGAGGTCCTTCGGAAGCTCCTATTTGTCGCTTCCTCAGGATCAAATTCGCCTTCGGCGAATTTGGCTGGGAGGCTAGGATTCGAACCTAGACAGGCAGAGCCAGAGTCTGCAGTGCTACCGTTACACTACCTCCCAATTTTGCAAAGCAAAATTGATGCTGAGGCAGCGTAAAAAAATGCGGCTGAATAACGAGCATTTTAGCTGCCGAAGCACCTTCTCTAACAAAACTTGCTAAGCCGCTTCAACACCTTTTCTCGGCCTAAAATTTCCATCATCTCAAAGAGGCCGGCGCCGACTGTCTTGCCGCTTATAGCCACGCGTGTCGGATGGATCAATTCAGCCGCTTTTAGTTTAAGCTCGTCGGCAAGTTTTCTGTAAGACTCCTCTACCGATGCCTTATCAAATTTATTATCAGACTCTACGGCGGTTTTGCATCTATTCATTATATCTTTCGAATTCGGCTTTTTTAAATATTTCTCCACGGCCTTTTCGTCGTATTCAATCTCGTCGGAGAAAAATATCCTGTATACGCTTATAAAATCTTCCAGGGTTCTTGACCTCTCCCTGTACGCGGCGGTTATGCCGCGCCACTTCTCCGCGTCAAATTTATCATCTACGATATTTTTATCTTTTAAAAAATTCTCCGTTTCTTTAGCGAGCCGGGCCGGCTCCATCTTCTTTATATACTGGCCGTTCATCCAGCTCAATTTATCCATATCGAATATCGCGCCGGTCTTATTTACATCCTTCACGTCGAATAATTTTATTATTTCATCGATGGGTAGAATTTCTATATCATTCCCCGGGGCCCATCCCATCAGAGCGAGATAATTAACAAGTGCTTCGGGAAGAAAGCCCATGTTTTTGTATTCTGATATGCTGGTCGCGCCATGCCGTTTAGAGAGGCGCCCGCCGTCCTTGCTTAAGATAAGCGGTATGTGGGCGAATTGCGGCATCGGAAGGCCGAGGGCTTCGTAAATAAGGACCTGTTTCGGCGTATTGGATATGTGATCGTCCCCCCTGATCACATGCGTTATCTTCATCTCGGAATCGTCAACTACACACGCGAAATTGTACGCAGGCGTCTGGTCGGTTTTTATCAGCACCTGATCCTTTATATCATCGGTGGAGAAATCGACTTTGCCGCGTATCATATCGTCAAAGGAGACCGATTTTGCCTTATCGACTTTAAATATTATCGCGGGGCCCTCGAAATAGGCCAAGCCTTTCTCGACAAGCTTTTGCGCGTATCCTTTGTATATACCAAAACGTTTTGATTGAAAGACAAGCTCTTCGCCCCAATCCATAAAAAGCCATTTCAAGGAACCTAATATCTCATCCAGATATTCCGGCTTTGAACGCTCTTTGTCCGTATCCTCGATCCTTAGTATGAATTTGCCCTTACTGTGGCGCGCGTATAGCCAGTTAAAGAGCGCTGTCCTCGCGCTCCCTATATGCAGATTCCCCGTGGGGCTTGGCGCAAATCTTACTCTTACCATATCAGGTTTCTTTGTATCCTTTTTCTATCGCTTTCTTATCTAATAGATATACGTCCTCTTTACCGCCCAGCATATTTTTAAGAGCGCCTGTCACTGTCTTTAGCGGAAAGAGTTTCGAACTTTTTAGCAAGGCTCCTATCGCCACCATGTTTGCCGAGCGCGCGCTGCCTAACTTGGCCGCAAGATCCGTCATCGGTGTTGACACGACCGAAATATCTTTTCTTCGCGGCCGTGCCGCTATCAACGATTTATTCATTATGAGGATGCCTTTACTCTTTAATTTATTCTCATATTTAACCAGGGATGGTTCGTTCATGACCACCAGTATATCCGGATTTGCAATAACAGGGCTCGCGATCCGGCTATCGGAAATCTTAGTCATAGAATACGCTGTGCCGCCTCTTACTTCCGCGCCGTAAGACGGCATCCACGTGACATTTTTATGGGAGATAAAACCTGCCTGAGCCAATAATTTTCCCATAAACATTATGCCCTGGCCGCCGAAACCCGCAAATAATATTTCTGTGATCTTATTCTTCATACCTAATATGATTTTATGACGCCTATGGGATAGAACGTCGAGACCTCATTTTTGATCCTATCCGCAGACTGTATCGAAGTCATCCCCCAATAGGTCGGGCACATGGACAAAACTTCGACGATAGAAAAACCCTTATTGTCTATCTGCGTCTTGAATGCTTTCGATATGGCGCGCTTTGCCCTTAAGATCTCTTGCGCGGAATGCACGGAGACGCGCTCCAAATACTTCGCGCCGGGCAGCACACTAAGCATCTCCAATATCTTTATCGGATACCCGTCATTCCTGATAGTCCTTCCTTCGAGAGTTGTCACGGTCTTTTGTCCCGCGAGCGTCGTAGGGGCCATCTGCCCGCCGGTCATTCCGTATACGCCGTTATTAACGAATATTACCGTTATATTCTCGCCGCGGTTAGCCGCGTGGATTATTTCGGCCGTGCCTATCGCGGCCAGATCCCCGTCGCCCTGATACGTAAATACGATATTGCCGGGGAGAACCCTCTTTATGCCGGTCGCGACTGCCGGCGTCCTCCCGTGCGCGGCTTCTGTAACGTCAAAGTCCCAATAGTCGTATGCTATGACAGCGCACCCGACCGGAGCCACGCCTATGACTCGTTCGCGTATTCCGAATTCGTCGATCGTCTCGCAGATAAGCCGATGCACTATGCTATGGCCGCATCCGGCGCAGTAATGCAGCTCTACGTCGCGCAGGCTCTTTGGACGGGAAAAGGCAAGGACTTCCTCAGCTTTTCTGATTGCCGTATTTTTTATTTTCTTTAGTCTTTTTTTCTTCATGATTGTTTTACCAACGCTTCTATCTTCTTTAATATCTCTTCTTCGGTCGGGATTCCGCCGCCCATACGCCCGTAGAAATCTACTTCCGCTCTTCCTTTTACCGCGAGCATAACATCCTCGACCATCTGGCCGGCGCTCATCTCAACAACCAAAAACTTTTTTGCCTTGCCGGAAATATCCGCTATCGTTTTTTCCGGGAAAGGCCACAATGTGATAGGCCTTATTAGTCCGACTTTTAAACCTTTTGCGCGGCCAAGCTCCATGCCTGCCCTGGCGATCCTTGCCACAGAACCATATGCCACCAAAATAATATCAGCATCCTTAATATTTAAAGTCTCCGCCCGGATTTCGTTTTTTTTGATATTATTAAACTTTTCCTGCAGCTTTTTATTGTGCTCTTCGAGCGCGCCATCTCCCAAAAATAACGACCTTATAAACCTCGCCTGCCTGCCTTTACAGCCCGTAAGCGCCCATGGTTTGTCTACTAAAGGCCTGCCTTCAACGCTTTTAATCTGGATCGGCTCCATCATCTGTCCTAAAAGGCCGTCGCCTAATATCATGACAGGGTTTCTATATTTATCCGCCAGATCAAAGGCAATATATGTATAATCCATGAGTTCCTGCGCTGATGCCGGCGCCAGAACGATTATTTTATAATCTCCGTGCCCGCCGCCTTTAACCGCCTGGAAATAATCCCCTTGGGCGGGCGCGATATTGCCCAGGCCAGGGCCTCCTCTTTGCATATTTACGATAACACATGGAAGCTCGCATCCCGCAAGATACGATATGCCTTCCTGCTTCAGGCTTATGCCGGGACTGGATGAGGACGTCATCGCGCGGACACCCGCAACGCTCGCTCCGAATACCATGTTTATTGCGGCAAGCTCCGACTCGGCCTGGATAAATACTCCGCCTGTCTCACCCATCCGTTTGGCCATGTATGCGGTTAATTCGTTCTGCGGCGTGATCGGATAGCCGGCATAGAACGCGCAGCCGGCAAGTATCGCGCCTTCACCGCACGCATCATTACCGCACATCAGCATTTTTCGTGTCATAAAAAGACTTTCTATCAACTCATCTATAAACTTCTATAATGCATTCTGGGCATGAGAGAGCGCACATCGTACATCCGCTGCACTTTCCGCCAGAAAAAACAGCCGGTTTTACGCCTTTTATATTCAATTGATCCGAAATTTTTATAAGATTGTTAGGGCAATTAACTATGCAAAGGTAGCAGCCTTTGCACCTGTCTTTATTCTTTATCTTAATCTTCGCCATTTTTTCCTAATCCTGCCCTGTGAACACTGGGCCCTGGGCGCTGGCCCCTACCCCTCCATTACTTCTCTAATAATTACATCGCAAATCGCGGCGGGTGTCAAGTTATACTTCTGAAACAGCTCCTCACGCTTCCCGTGCTCAATAAATCTGTCCGGCAATCCTATTCTCTTCACCCTAATGCCTTTAATATTCTCTCTTTCGAGGAATTCCAGCACAGCGCTGCCGAAGCCTCCTTCCAAAATACCTTCTTCAATGGTAACTATTCTCTTATGCGCGCGGCAAATCTCTTCTAGGAGAGAGCCGTCTAAGGGCGTAACAAATCTTGCGTTGATGACTGCCGCGCGAATTGCCTCCTTCATCAGCAAGGACGATATCTCTACCGCTGTCGAGACCATGCTTCCTATGGCTATTATCGCGAGGTCTTTACCCTCTTTAATCGTTTCGGACTTTCCCGTTTGAATGGGCTCCGCTTTTTTCGCGTGTTTCGCGTAAATAAGAGAGGCTTCATTGGTAAAAAGAGGCGCCGAGCCTCTGGGATATCTAATCGCCAAAGGGCGGCCTTGAGCCAGCGCGTAATCTAACATCGCTCTTAATTCTTCCGGGCTGCTTGGCGCCATCACTATAAGATTTGGGATATGCCTTAAGTACGCCATATCAAAAATACCGTGATGCGTCGGGCCGTCTTCTCCGACGAGCCCCGCCCTATCGAGACAGAATACCACCGGTAAATTCTGCAGGCATACGTCATGGATTATCTGATCGTATGAACGCTGCAAAAATGTCGAGTAGATTGCGACGACCGGCCGAAACCCTCCCCTGGCAAGCCCCGCGCTTAAACCGATGGCATGCTCTTCCGATATGCCGACATCGAAGAAACGCTCAGGAAAAATATGAGCGAACTTATTAAAACCCGTCCCGTCTATCATCGCCGCTGTTATACCGACTATCTTCGGATTGCGTTCGGCAAGTTCCGCTATCTTCTCGCCGAATGCGTCCGTAAAAGTTTCTCGAGCGCTCTTCTTTATCGGCTCACCTGTCTTGATATCAAACGGGCCCGTTGAATGAAATTCGCTCGGGTTGGCTTCTGTAAACTTATAGCCCCTCCCTTTTCTTGTTATAACATGGATCAATATCGGTTCGTCTAAATTTATCAAATTCTTAAAAACAGCGACTAACTGAGCGATATTATGTCCGTCAATCGGCCCGAAGTATCTAAAGCCCATTTCTTCGAAGAGCATGCCGGGTATCAGGAGGTTCTTCAGGCCTTCCTCGAGTTTTCTCGCCGCCCTGTAAGCCCTGAAGCCGAAACGCGGTATCCTCATCAAGACCCTCTCAACATCATTGCGTATCTTATTATAGGCGGGGTTCGTGATTATTCTATTCAAATATCTGCTCAATGCGCCGACATTGCGAGAGATGGATAATTCATTATCATTAAGTATGACTATCATGTTCTTCTTCATGTGGCCCGCGTGGTTCAATGCCTCGAACGCCATTCCGCCCGCGAGCGCGGCATCTCCGATAACGGCAACTGTCTTACGCTTCTCTTTATTCAGATCATTTGCCAAGACAAGGCCGAGCGCGGTCGATATCGATGTTGAGCTGTGGCCGCACGTGAATATGTCATATTCCGGGCTCTCGTCCTTATTCGGAAATCCGCTTAAGCCGCCGAGTTGCCTCAATGTAGAAAAGGATTTTAACCGTCCTGTCAATATCTTGTGCGCGTATGCCTGATGGCCCACATCCCACAGCAGAAGATCGCGCGGCGTATCGAAAGAGTAATGTATGGCTATCGCGAGCTCCACCGCGCCAAGGCTCGATGACAGGTGGCCTCCCGTTTTAGAAACGGTCGATATAATCTCTTCGCGCACTTCTTTCGCGAGGATCGGAAGCTCTGTAAGTTTAAGCTTGCGTAAATCAGCCGGGCTGTTTATCGTTTCGATAAGTCTTGTCATTTCGTCCTTTTTAACAGGCGATCCGCGATATTTTTCAAACTGTCCGCCCTTTTACCGAATATCTCAAGCTCTTTTTTTGCTTTTTCAATAAGGGGCGCCGCGTCCTCAAGGATGCGGTCTTTGCGGAATTTGATTTCCCCGTCGAGATAATCGTCTACTAACTGGAAAGAAAGGCCGAGGTAAAGTCCGAATTTCTGAAGCGCTCTCATTTCTTTTTGCGGCGCGCCGGCTGCCAATGCCCCTGATTTCGCGGATACTTCCAGCAGCTTCGCTGTTTTAAGAAGATTTATTTTGTTTGAAATATTCTTATCTTTGGCCTTGTCCCGCGATTCTAAATCCAATGCCTGCCCGCCGACCATCCCGTAAATACCGATCGCGTCAGACAATTCCTTTATAATATTCAGCGCTATTTTCGGATTCGCGTCCTTTGCTATCGTATTGAACGCTAATGTGAGGAGGGCGTCTCCCGCGAGAATCGCGTTCGCGGGACCGAAAACCTTATGGCAGGCGGGTTTTCCCCGTCGAAAATCGTCGTTGTCCATTGCCGGCAGGTCATCATGGATAAGCGAGTAAGTATGTATAAATTCTATTGCGCAAGCGATAGGCATTATGTCTTTAATACCGCCGCCGTCCGAGGATCGTCCCGAGGGACGCCCTTCGACAAGCTCAGGGCTTGTCCCGAGCAAAGCCGAGGGGCGAAAGGCGCCGCAGGCCTTAAATGCTTCTATCGCGATAATAGGCCGTATACGCTTTCCGCCCGACATGACACTATACCGCATTGCCTTCTCTATCATGCCCATGCCTTTAGGCAGATATTTATTTAAGTTCTTATTGATTTGGGCGAGCATCGGCTTATTTCTGGCCCTTCTTTTTCCCCTCAACCTTTTCCTCGGCCGCCGTTTCATCAAAGGGCCTCAAATCCACGGCGCCGTCCTCGGATTTTAAAAGTATTTCGACTTTCTTCTTTGCGGCTTCCAATTTTTTCGCGCATAGCTTAGACAGCTTTATGCCTTCTTCGTATTTATCAAGCGCGTCATCGAGAGAAAGATTGCCGTCCTCAAGATCTTTCACTATCTTTTCCAGTTTCTTTAGCGCTTCTTCAAATTTCATTTCAACCATATTTTCCTCCGCGTAATAGATCCATTTTTACTCTATCTCTTCCACCCTGCTCTTAAACTTTCCCCGCCCCAGTTTCGTTTCTACAATATCGTCCTTCTTAAGCGCGTTCGCGTCCTTTACTATCGCGCCTTCCGGCCATTTAACCGTTATACTATAACCCCTCTTTAATATAGCTACCGGGCTCAATGCTTCCAGCTTACTGATCACGCGGTTAAATTTTTCTCCATATATACCGACGACGTGGACAATCCTGACATGCATATCCTTTCTTAAATCGTCGATACGCTGATCCTGCTGTATCATATAATTTAACGGCTGACGGAAAATGTAGGCCTCTTTAAGATTCCGAAGCCGTTCTTCAAGCCATTCGAGTTTCCCTGATATCGCTTTATTTAAACGCGCTGTCTCTTTATTTATCAGATTAATCAAGTCTTCTTTTTTGGGGATAACGAGTTCTGCCGCCGCCGAAGGCGTCGGCGCGCGAAAATCCGCGACAAAGTCGGATATTGTAAAATCTATCTCATGGCCTACCGCGCTGATAACCGGAATTTCTGATTCGAATATCGCGCGCGCCACGACCTCTTCGTTAAAAGGCCAGAGGTCTTCCAAGCTTCCGCCGCCTCTAGCGACTACCATAACGTCTATATTCTTCAATTTGTTGAATTGGCGTATCGCGGCCGCTATCTCGTCTTTGGCGTCCACGCCCTGGACTTTAACCGGATTTATAATAATCTCGACGTTCGAAAATCTGCGGCGCGCGATGTTTAATATATCGCGTATCGCGGCGCCGGTAGGACTGGTAACAACGCCAATCCTGGTAGGCAGAAATGGTATAGGCGTTTTATACTTTTCGTCGAATAACCCTTCTTTCTGCAGCTTCTCCTTTAATTGCTGAAACTGCAGCTGGAGCGCACCTACGCCCTTGGGCTCGATCTCTTCGACGATAAGCTGATAATCGCCTCTCGCTTCATAGACGCTTATGGAGCCAAAACAAATTATCTTCATCCCGTCTTTTGGCTTAAATTTTAATTTTTCATTGGCGCGCTTAAACATCGCGCATTTCAGAGTAGAACCCGCGTCACGAAGGCTGAAATACATGTGGCCGGATGAATGCAGGACGAAGTTGGAGATTTCTCCCTCAACCCATATGCCGGGAAATGAGTCCTCAAGTATCACACGTATAAACTTCGTTAGCTCCGATACGGTATATACGTGCTTCTCTTTCTGCTCGTTAATCATTCACGCACCAATTTTCATACCCTGATAAAACTTTTCTGTTTCTACACTTAACCGATCGCGGGTCCTGCCGCTGGCTTTGCCTTTTCTCTAAGGGGGCATTCAATGAGCCGAGGCGTAGTGCAATCCGCTCAAGCTATACCACCGCGCCGTAGTGCCCCCATAAGAAAAAGACAAAGCCAGCGTCAGGCGGCCGCAAAGTAAACGCCTGTCCGCTGAGGCGAAAAAAATTATCCAAGCCCATCATTGTTCTGGGCGGAACATTTTGGTGGTCCGCCTGACGCTGCTGAGCAGATTCAAGTTCCCAGTGCAACACTTACTCTGATATATTATATCAGAAGAAAGGAGTGTTGCGCATGCACCATCA
>MHFG01000012.1 GCA_001804065.1 Omnitrophica bacterium RIFCSPHIGHO2_02_FULL_46_20 | reverse complement strand
AGAGAATCGGGCCTATCTTTCTCGGGCTCTAACCTAAACGCCCTGTAAAAACCCATGATATCCGCGAGGCAGCGCGATCGCTCAAATTCGTTTTTTGCCAAATATTCCGTGGTATACAGCCATATCTCGCTTGCCCTGAACAGCCTGTCGTATAGAGAGGGCATCTCGTTCCTGCGCGATGAACTCTCCGGGAAAAATTTAAAAAAGCTTTCATCAGGATAGGAAAACGCTACCGCAAGCGCCTTGTATTTTGCCATACGCTTTACTTCAGGTAACGCTGAGTCTGTGGACATCCAAATTTTGGTCATATTCCTCGCGTATTATAACCGGTTCCTTAAGCGGAACTTTTACGACTTCGTTCCCGTCTTTATCATAACCGAAAGCGGCGCCTTCATCTACATCGCCTTCCACTTTAAAACTTCTCACTATTTTATCGGTTGAGCCGAAAAGCATCAGAAGACCTATAAGTCTTTTGTCCTCGCGAGCCTTTCGATAAAGCTCGACCGCGCGCTTGGCGCCCGGCCCGAAAAGCTGTCTATTAAATTCCTCCGGCACATTTATCGGCGGTATATAATAAACGTTCGGCTCAAGACCGAATTGCGGATAAAGAGGAAGCGCTATCTTCTTAAAATGGATAAGATAATCAACAGGGTTATCTTCTCTCGGAGTATCATATCTGCTCTTAAAACCGAATAACCTGATCTTGCCGATACAATTTATTACGCATTGCGTCTGGAAGCCCTCCTCTACGCCGGGATAACAGGCTACACATTTTTCTGATTTTTCGGTATAGGGCCTGAACATCGATTTTTTATACGGACAGGCGCGAACGCATTCCTGATAACCGCGGCATCTCTTCTGGTCGATAAGCACGATCCCGTCTTCTTTTCTTTTGTAGATTGCTTTTCTGGGGCATGCGGCAAGGCACGCCGGGTAGGTGCAGTGATTGCAGATCCTTTGCAGGTAGAACATCCATGGCTGGTGCGGAATCTTTATATAATCCTTGTGTTTCACTTCGGCGCTTACCTCGTCTTCACCGATATTCGGAGCCAGCCAATCGTCTTCTTCGGGAATAAATCCCAATATCTCTTCTCCGTAGGGAGCTTGCTCGAAGATCGTCTTACCTATGTATTTATCGCCCTTCCACTCTTGTGACCCGAGTTTTTCCAATATCCGGACATCCCATCCTAATGGATAAAAACCCCATGGCTTGCTTTCAACGTTATTCCACCACATATACTCCTGCCCCTTGCCGGAGGTCCAGGCGTTCTTGCACGCAATGCTGCAGGTCTGGCAGGCGATGCATTTATTCGTATCAAATATCCACGCTGCCTGCTTTTCAGGCCGGCTCTCAGGATATTTATAGTCCATTTTTCGATTTATCTGCCAGTTATGAACCTTGACACTCATTGAACGAAGCCTCCTTTAAGAAATTTCTTCATCGCTTCGCTCTCATAGGTCGGCCTTAACCCTAATTTCGCGGGACGCCATAACTTATCTGCGCTAACGCTTCCATCTTCCGCCTTTTCGATCTTCACGAAAGACTCTTTGGGCGCGCCTGTGGTGCAATGAACATCCGGCGCGAATCCTTTTCCTATAACCTGGCCAAAATATTCTTTACGCGCCAGAGACTCAGTCATTAAAGTGGGCCTCAGCCATGCGCGGGTAGTGGACTGGTGCGAGCCATACCTGAACATTGCCTGATAACCTGTGCGAGGATTTCTCGCGAGTTTATCCGGATTATTCTCATGGCCTTCTACCGACCCGTATGTGGCCACATACATGTTGAACCATGAGCGAGCGACTCCGCGCGGGATCCCCAGATAGTATCTTGCCCGTAAAACTAATCGATGCACCTTGTAATCTTCTTTCTTATTCTGCCAGCCGCGAAACGGCCTGTCTTCAGGATCGGCGTCCACCCAGACATAATCGCCGTCTTCGATGCCCAGCTCTTTCGCATCAAGCGGGTTTATGTCGATGTAGCCCTCTCCGACCCATGGCATGCGCTTGTCTTTTCTGTAAGGATCCGCGAATGGCCCGAACCATAGCGACATGATGTCAATGTCAACGGGAGTAGTATGCGCGCCATGCCTGTATTTAGGCGTTATGTAGATAAACTTGAAGTTGTCTTTTTTCCTTGGATGGACGGTCTTAGTAAGGTCGGCTGGTTTGATAACTACGTTTCGCACCTGGCGGACTTCTACCGACAGGTCGTCTCTGGAGAGCCCGTAATCCTGCGGGCCCTTCGGGCGGATCAGATCCGTCGCGCCGCAGACGATCACATTAGGCTCGTAGAATGTGCCATCCACAGGCTCGCGATGAACAGGGATATTCTCGCCATGCTCGATAAATTCATTTTCGTCACGATAAAACTCGAGCCTGCCTGTCTTTGTGTAGTGCGGTTTATTTTCGTTGGACTGCTCCCAGCCCATAATCTTAGGGTAGGTGCGCGTCATGAGCAGCGCGGGGATCCCTTTCTTCGCATCGGAGGCCACGTCTTCTATTGTATATCCCTTTAGAGTGGAAGAATTATCGATAATCCTCTGAAGGTATGCTTCAACGTTATTCTCGTGTACGAACTTCCAGTAATCCTCAAAACGTTTATCCTTAGTGATCCGGGCCAGGGCCCTACCGACTCCGGCAAGGGCCTCTATATCTGAGCGGGTATCGTGCAGCCGTTTAAGCGGCGTGGTAGGGAAGACTTGAAAAAATGGGTTGGTAACAGCGGCTGTCATGTCCGGAAATTTAAATTCCGCCCACGAATCTACCGCAAAGACTACGTCGGCGTATTCGCAGGAGGCCGTCCACCACCATTCGTTGACCGCTACACAATCAATCTTGGGAAGCGTATTCATAACGAAATCATGGTGCCATTTAAGATTGCCCAATATTGAATTACTGTTGCCGAACCACGCAAACTTTGTGGGCGCCGGCATATGGCTTTTGCCGGTAAATAGTTTATTGCCGACGCGAAGCGGCCTATCGCCATAGTTATAATAATGGGCCGACTCCATTTTATAGCAGGATTTCACGCGCGGCTTCTTCTTTGGATCCAACTCGATATCAAACGGGTCCTCGGTAATGTATAAAGGAAGCCCGTTAAAATAAGCGCCGCGATAATTTCCGGCAAAACTGCCGATATTGCCTCCGTGAAAGCCTATATTCTTCGTAAGGGCGCAGACTAAGAATATCGCCCGGTCTTTCAGATCGTTATTGAAGAAGTGATTCGGCCCCATACCTACCGCTATTAAGGCCTTGGATTTGTCTTGGGCAATCTCTCGCGCCAGCTCCACTACAGCTTCTTTATTCACATGACATATATCGCTTACCACTTCGGGAGTAAAATGCGAAACATGTTCTTTTATCATATCAAAAACCGGACGCACCTTTACTTTATTGCCGTCAACGGTGGTGACTGTGAATTCCCCTTCCAGGGCAAAATTCCCGCTCAAGCCATTATCGTCTCGCGAAAGGACTTCGATCTGACCGGTATCCGAGTTCCATGCGAGGAAATCTCCCCATTCCCGGCGTAACTTTTCTAAGATCACCTGATGCTGCTGCTTTATCGGAGGGGGCGCTTTCTCTCCTTCCTTAAGCAGATACGATTGTTTTAATTCTTTAACCTGATAGTCTTTCAAGACCTCCTGCGGCTTTAATAGCTTCAGGGTATCTAGGCGCACCAGAAGCGGCAAGTCCGTTTGCGCCTTCACAAACTCAGGATCGTACAGCTTCTCCTTAATAATAACATTGGCAAGGCCAAGCGCAAATGCCGGATCGCTTCCCGGACGGATTATAATTGCATCGTCTGCCTTGCTTGAAGTTGCCTGGTATTCACAAGCCACAGTCACAACCCTTGTGCCCTTAACCCTCGCCTCCGACAGCCAATGGCCGTCGGGCATTTTTGTGGCGATCCAATTCATGCCCCAGCAGATAACCATCTTCGCGTTCTCCGCGACAGCTAGATCAAAATCGATCGTCTGATGTCCGCAGACCATAGTATGTCCCGGCGGTAGATCGGTATGCCAGGAATAGTTATCCCACCCCCTGCCGCCAAGGGCATCGGGTTTACCGATTTTGCGTATGTAATCATCTAAGAGAGCCATAGAGTTCGCCATTCGGTAAAATCCCATAATTCTGGTTGCGCCCAATAGGGGCATCCCCCCGCGGAATTTTAGCACTTGCGTGCCGGCGCCTTTCGCGGCATCGATCATCGCCTCGTCATAACCTTGCTTATTTAATAAGTCCTTGCCTTTGTCGCCGGAATAAGTAGAGGCAATATTCACCATCGCATTCGCGACGGTCATGCAGGCTTCTTCAAAGGTAACTCTCACAAATGGTTCTTTCCCGCGATTTAAATATTGAGGCGGGATCCGCCCGCTGCCGTCCCGCGGAAATCCCGCGTCATGCCATTCTTTGAAGCCTCTCCTCACCATCGGGTTTTTCACCCTGCGCGGGCCATATACCTTGCGGATCATCGCCAGGCCTTTCTGGCAAAGCCGAGGATCCCATCGATGGGACGCCTGATTGCCATAGATGTCGCGGGCCTTCCCATAGCCATAGCTTGGGCCTATCTTTATCACAACGCCGTTCTTTACGTATGCTCTCAATAAACAGTTATGCGTATCATTGGGGGCGCACAAAAAGTGAAAGACATCATCGTATTTATATTGGTCGCGATATATCTTCTCCCAATCCCTGTCCGGGTAAAATTCTAAAGGATTATCGACCTCTGAGATAGACTTTAAAGCGGCAAGGAGCGGCGAGCTGATCATAAGCCCTGCGACTGACGCGGTGGATATCTTTAAAAATTCTTTACGCGTAATTTTTCTCATGAGTCTCCTGAAGTTTAATAGCAATTTTACTTAAAAAGCAGGTTTATGTCAATAGCTTATTGCGCGCCCCTGTTTACGCGCGGTCATTAAAAGCGCTATGGCGGGAGGTTAACCGGAGTTTCTAGGGGTGAGGGTCATTGTTGGTTTAATTTGCTTCCTTCTTTAGTGTTTCATCTTTTTGAACTCGTTGATATTTGAAGCTGTCAATGGCGACATCTTCCTCAAATTTTCTACGGCCAAAGGCAGTTCTTTCAGAAACAATTCTACATCATCGTCTGTATTATCGATGCCTGCGGTGAAGACGACAGATCCTTGAGCCCAGACAGGGTCAATGCCCATGGCGTCCAAGACATGCGAAACCTTGAGGGCTTCGGAAGAACAGGTGGAGCCGCTTGTCCCCGCTATACCCATAAAATTTAAATGGAGCAATATGGATTCCCCCTCAATAAATTTAATGCAAAAACTGGCGTGACCCGGCAGCCGGCGGAGCCTGTCGCCTGTCAGGAAACAATCAGATACTCTATGCAGTGTGCCCTCAATTATCTTCTCTCTTAGATCGAGAAGGCGGTGGCTACGTTCTTGTAGTTTCGCCTTAGCGATTCTCGCCGCTAAACCCATACCGGCTATACCCGCTATGTTGTGAGTCCCGGCACGCAATCCCATCTCTTGGACTCCTCCTTCTATGAGCGGCATAATTTTAATCCCTTTCCTTACATACAAAGCCCCAGTTCCGAGTGGCCCGTAAAAAACATTGCCGGCTACACTTAATAGATCGACGTTCAATTTATTCACATCTATCTCTACTATGCCGGCGCAGGCAACGGCATCGGTATGAAATGGTATTCCCTTAGACTTGGCAATCTTTCCGATCTCTTCAATTGGCTCCAATGTCCCGATTTCATTTGATGCAGATGCCACACTGATTAATATCGTATCTTCTCTGATAATGGCTTCTACTTCTTGCGGGTCGACAAAGCCTTTCTCGTCGACCCTAAGCCACGAGACTTCGTATCCTTGTTTCTCCAGATTTTTTAAAGGGTGGATAACAGAGTGGTGTTCTATGGGGCTGGCTATGATATGTTTCCCTTTCTTCGCATGGGCGCTGGCCGCGCCTTTTATCGCAAGATTATTGGATTCGCTGCCGCAGCTCGTGAAAATTATCTCTTCGGGCTTGCTTCCGATAAGGAGCGCGATATTACTTCGCGCTTCCTCAAGAGTCTTTTTCGATTTATCCCCTAATGCATGCTTGCTCAAAGGGTTGCCGGTATCTGCGGATAGCAGCGACATCATCAGCTCTTTTGCTTCCGGCAAGACTGGTGAATAAGCCAAGTGGTCTAAATTAATTAATTTCATCGTTATTGCCCTTTCTTCACATAAGCTGTGAAGACGCCTTCTTCATTCTTTTTAAGCGATAGAAGGATATTTCCCGTTTCTCTGCACCATGCAGGCAGATCTTCCAGCACCCCGGCGTCATCTGCAAGGAGCTCTACTATATTGCCCGGTTCTAACTTTTCCATCTCCAGCTTGAGCTTCACAACCGGCATAGGACAGAAGAGGCCGACGGCATCTACGGTCTCATCTACTATTATCCTTCCACCTTCTGTCTCTATTTCCTTCATCAGATGAATAGAATCTGCGAGTTTTTGGTCTCCGTTAAGAAGGTCGTCAGCCCCATGCTTTTATCAACCTCTGCGGTCAGCTCATCCCTCGAGATGTTTAAAAGGCCCATGGAGCTTGAACAGGCATATACCTTTCCACCCATCGCTTTTAGTTGGGAGAGCAGCTCTTTAACATTTAAGATGTGCCCATCTGCTATGCTCTTTCTTATAAGTTTTTCCTGAGCTTTGCCTTCATCGTTAAGTTGAAGATCGGGGCCTCTGTCTTTTTTGACGTATTCTAACGCCCAATAGGTAAAGAAACACCTCGTTTCTCTGCCCAGCGCCAAGGCTGCCAGCGCGATAGATAATCCATGGTAGATACGGTCGTAAGAACCGCTGTGAAAAATTAAAGCCATGCCTTCTTTTCCTGCCTTCATAATTTTCATACGAAAAGCTGGCCTATTTCTTCCTTATTTTTTCAGCCCAATCGAGCAAAGATACCGCCGCTTTTCTCGCTCGCGCAAGTTTCTCTCCCAACTCTTTAAGCTCCTGTGGTTTTAATCTCTCTGATAATATAGCTAATCCATCACAGTTTGAGACGTGAACTAAGAGCGCCCTTGCCGCATTCGCCGCGGTTTCGGCCTCTTCGTCCGTAAGTTTATCTTTCTGTAGAAGCTGGGCGCAGGCGCGGGCTGTTTCGATAACACCGTCATGCTCTTTTATCAACTGATCGACATATTCGCCCAAAAAAATCTTTAACGTCGGATAAAGGTTTTCTTCTTCATATCTGAAATGCGGCCCCACCGCCGTGTTGATATCACCGAGTATATTTCTTGCCTTTACAACATCTTTCGCCTTCAAAGCATCGATGATATCCAGGAGACCATCCCTTACCTTTCTGTGGTCGTTTCTAAATTCTACGATCGGATCTAACGCAGTCATCTTACTTGCCTCCTTCTGTCTTCTTTATCTTCACAATCCAATCCTTCGGCCCCTCTTTCTCATATTGCCATTCATGCACATTCTTATATTCCGCTTCGAATTGATAGCGCAATGGTTTCGGGTCATGGTCATTGATTATCTTCAATGTCTGGCCTGGTTTTAAGTTATCGAAAGAGCTGAATATCTTTTCATGCCTCTCAAACGGCGGCATTGATCTTAAATCCAATATCTGAATATCCTTGTCCAACTTACTCACCCCCTTCCCAAACTCAACAAATTTGACTCTTCCTTTCAAGACGCAACCCTTCATGCCGGGTTCGCATGTCTTCTTCACCCTCTTGCAAAGCTCGCCTAGTTGATGCGGGCATAGCCAGCTCATCGCCGCTTGACAAAACCTAAAAGGACAGACGCGTTATTTTGTTCCGTATCTTTAGCGGCGTATAATAACTTCGAGGGCATTCGATTTTTTGTGTCAATTTTCACTTTATTTGAATCAGCCCAAATCCTTTCTTTACATCATTCCATTGTCCTTTGTCTGTGATGAACTCCAACGCCGCCGGATAGAAGATGTGGGTCTCGCGAAATATATGATTAGAAATAGCGGGAATAAACTCCTTTATGAACTTCGTAAAACTTTCGCTTTTTGGACAGAGTCTTTTTGCGGCGGCGTCCGTGAATACACCTGATGTCTCAGTTAAAATTTCCTTAAATTCTTTATGTTCTTTCTTCAGACTATCCGGGTGTTCAGACATCCCCTGCGCTTCCAACAGAGGGAACAGAACTTCCTCTTCTTTTTTTATATGCAACTCGAGTTCAATGCGATAGCTATTAAATTTATCTCGTATATCCCAAAGGTCTTCGTTAGAAATACCGTCCGTCTTCTCGAGCGAGGAATTGAGGGCTGCGAGTCTTTCGATATTATCTCTATGGTCTATTGAAAGCAGATGTATGGGGTGTTCTCCTAGCCCTGCATATATATCATTAGAGAGGTCTTGGCGTAATTCTTCCAGAGAAATAGTGAAAATACGCTTAAGGGGTTGGCGCATGTCATTACATCCTTCGATGTATAAATCCTTTTTTAGGATATCAGCGGTAAGCGTCACAAAATTCTTGGCGCCAATCGTCTCTACAACAGCTACCACCATCCTCCGCAAAGACTTAAGCTCCTCCTTATTCGCGGTGGAAGCCGTTTTTATGAACCCTATGAACTTTTCCCGTATATCGAAAGCGCTCATTCGCCCTCCTCCTTAGAAGATGCGATAACCTTCTCTAATATTGGCCGTTTATTTCGCGGCTCAACGAGAAATACGGCGGCACTGTCCGCGCCGCTTTTTTTACCGGCGATTGCCATAACTCTTTCGTCCCTCAAGATATTTCCCTCAATTAACATGCGGACGATAATGTGACATACCTTTATCCCCGGGCCGTATTTCTCTCTCATCTGTCTTAAATATTCATACCAGGTTGGCAAACCGAGCTTCTCAAAAATCGCGCTGATAATCTTTCGTAAAATTATGGCGCGAGGATTATGAGTATAAACTGTCACATGGTTAGCCAGAAGAATCTGGCGTATATCTTCTTTAAACCTTCTTTCTCGTGGAACTCTTCCTTCGTCGTGAGTAACCACGACCAGTTGAAATTTGCTGCCTTTTGCCAGTTCGAAAAGCTTCAGGGCCGTATCTCCGGTTGTGGAAGCGACCGCTATAGTTGATATGTTCTCTTTCTTTGCTATGTTGACCGCGTTTTCTAATACATTCATAGTTTTTTGACGCTAAATAACCCGCCCGCCTCTTCGAATAAGACTATCCTGACCCGTTTCTGCCACATCGCTTTAAATTCTTCCCTCTGTTTTTCTGTAGCGGTTCCGACAATACATTTTGTGAGAAAGTCGCTCATCCTGTCTACCGTAGGAATATTTTCTGGATGATAGCTGACCTTCACTTTCTTCTGATTATCATCCCGGGTGAATACGAAGGTGTGCGGTTCCTCATTCTCCGTGTCAAATACCAATTTGTTTCTTCTCGAGAACCTCGGCCCGAGACCGGCAAACCCCGTTTCCGGCGCCGCGCCTGTTATCAGGCTTATCACCTGCGCCATCGGGCCGTTGGCGCCGTTATCGGCGCCGCCCAAAACCCTCACGCTGATTTCCCCTCTTACTGGCAACTTATCACCGTAGAGCTCATGCAGGGCTTTTTCGGTTATCTTGTAGGCGCCTGATACGGCAGGGCAGGAATGGCCCGCTAACTTCACCGCGTCCTGATATGTATAGATGATCTCTTCCCCTTCGCTGACCGCGCCTAAAAATTCCGCCAGCGGTTCTTTTAGCCGTATAGGCTTTACGTCAGCATAAAAAGACTCTCTCCATCGTGTACCGATCTCGCACATATTCCCTCCTATCGGGAAAAATTACTGAACCCAATCTTCCGAAAGCACGTCTCCCTGTAAACTTACGACAATAGATTTAACAGGCACCTTCCTCTTAGCTGACTGCAAGGCCTGCTCGGCCATTGCCACCAGCCCGCCGCAGCACGGAACCTGCATCGTCATAACCGTAAGGGTGTTAATTTTCGCGTCGTCCATAAAAGATTTTATCTTTTCAACGTATACATCCTGCCCCTCGTCCAATTTCGGGCATGCTATGGCAATACTCTTCCCTTTAAGGTAATCCTTGTGAAAATCCCCGACGCTATAGGCCACGCAATCCGCGGCCAAAAGTACGTCCGACTTTTGATAGTACGGCGCTTCAGGAGAAACCAGATGAAGCTGGATTGGCCACTGTCTCAACTGCGATTGGCGCTTTCCGACTTCTTCTTTGCCACCCTTCGTGTCCTCTCTAAAATCTTGCATCCTCGAACCAGGGCATCCGCCCATTCCCATATTAGTCATTTTGTTACCTCCTTTTTTATCTTTTCTATTCTTTGCTCCGCTTTTTCTGCGAATCTTCGACATCTTTCCACCACCTCCTTGTCTATTTTTACCTCTGCTTCATCAAATTTTGCAAATAACTCCCCAACCTGGGCTGTGGACAGGCCTCTATCGATCCATGGATATAGAATCTCATCTTCTTTCTTTATATGCTCGGTAAGAAGCTCTTTATACGCATTAAGGTGCTCGAAGACCGTTTTTTCATCTCCTTTACCTAAAGCCTCGAGCATAGCCTTCACATGACCTCGCGCTGTCTCATGGTCGGCGAGTATGGTTTTGATAATATCCAAGTTTTTATCTGTATAACCAAATAGGACATCTTCTTCTTTCGCGTGATGGAATTTGTCCGCGTAGGATCGGATGAAATCAAGGCCATCCAGTATTAACTGCCTACCTATCTTCGATTCGATGTCGACTTTTTCAAGGACGGCCGGTATCAGCTCCAGCCATTTCTTTATTAAGGCATGCTCATCCACCAGCCTCTTTATCGGCGGGGAATATTTTATTTTTCCGCTGGGTGTTTTGCGGGCCGAGGCTTTACCTTCCGGTTTTTTTATATCCCTGTCCGGATAGATGGACTTTTCTACCCGGTACATGAGCTGCGCCTCCTGGTCCACAGGAAGGTTATGTATGGCCACTATATCTTTTAAAAGACACGACCCCAATGTGCACGGAACACAGCCTATCTTATATTCCTCAAGTATCCTGCCGACTTCCGGAAACTTCGTAATTATCTCCTTTATGGGTGCGTTAAGGTATTTCTCCATAGAATCATCTCTTCTCCTTTTTGAGGTCAGCGGGGGCGAAACAGCAATACCCTATCGCGTCGAATTTCTTTCGCACTTCCTTCCACTCATTTTTCTCCAATGTTTTCAGAGACATGGGATAAAGTATATTATCTTCTTTATATATGTGTTCATCTAAATTTTTCGCTAAAAATTCTATTATCGGCGTAATGGCATCCACAAATTTTTTGAAATCTTTATACTCGGCCATCACGGTGTTATAGAATTCCTTCTTCTTCGCCAAAAATTCAACATGATCCTCTTTGAATATCTGCGGCGGCTCAGTTATACCGTGGGCCTCCAAGCGGGGGAAGAGCGCCTCTTCTTCGCGTTTATGGTGTTTTTCGGTCTCTATGAAGAAATGCGATAACTCTTTTAGCGCGTTGACCTCCCGCTTAGATTTTTCAAAAGAACCAAGCATTTTTATCTTCTCCAGGGTTCGTTTGAGTTTCTTTAAATTTTTCTTTATTACCTTATGCTCATCCATGCATATCCGTATTGGATGCCAGGCCGGCAGTTTTATTTTTTTGCTCTCTATGCCGAGTGAGTTCTTCATCACCTCAAGGTGGACATCGCAGAGCCTCTTCATCTCCTCGCGAGTCGTCCCTTCCCGGATCAGCTCCTGTTCAGCCATCGCGAGCTCTTTGGGGTCGGTCTCTTTAAAATATACTTCCACTTCTTTTTTGACCTTCTCCAATTCATCCGGGCTGGATTCATGAAGCTTCTTAAGCGCCTCTTTTAATTTTTCTCTCTTCTCCAGCTGCGCCGGGGCGAGATTCTCTCGCGGCGGGAGTTTTGTTATCTCCACCGTCCATTCCGGCGGCCCCTGCTTCTTATACTCCCAGCTGAACGCGTCTTTGGGGTCTTGCGCCTTTAGCATATATTGGAGCGGTTTTGGGTCATGGTCGTTTGTTATGACAAGGCGGCCGCCTTTTTTTAGCTCCCTCCACGCGTCAAATATCCTCGTAGGCCTATCGGCCATGCCGAGCTTCCTTATATCCAGATGAATAGTCTTTCCGTTCATATCTTTTTTCCTTTATAAAATATTTTCTAACGGGATAAATATATCCGCATGGCTATCTTTTTTCCTGTTTCTGTAAGAAAAATTTTATCGATCATTGCGCTCAATTTTTCTTTATCTTTCATATCTACCTCATCTTTTAAATTGACCAGCCAATCCGCGTCATATAATATCTTAAAGTTCCGCGTATTGACCTTTCCCGGAGAGTGATGATGAGCAATGATTTGGCATATCTCGTCGATATTCTCTTTTTTAAATCCTACCTTAAGAAGGATGGCCCGCGCGACCGGAGGGCCTTCCATCTCCTGGTAATTACCCGCGGCCGATCCATATTTATTTTCAGCTATTTTTATCCCCACATCATGCAGTATGCTGGCAGGGATAACAATATTCCAATCGGCCTTTTCGGATTTCAGCATCTCTTCCGAAAAACTCAAAACTCTTTTTGCGTGCTCTATTCTTTTTATGTCGTTTCCGAAAAACTCTTCCAATTCTTTTAACAGTTTATCTTTTACGGTCATGGCCCGATTTTTCATATATGCGCTATATTTGTTTTCGCCCACGCATTCCTTCGCGTAACCGCACCACTCAAGGCAGCTTTGCTCCTGAACGCGCGTAACGGGCCGTTTGCAATTCGGACAGACCGCTTCAATCTCATCCGTCCATATCTCTACATCCTGTGAACAAAAGGGACATTTTATATTCTCAGGGGAAGGGCGCTTAATCTGCCCCGAACCTGGGCACTCGAAAACCATTTCGATCTCTCCCTTTCCTTCTTTATAATAGAGAAGCGAGTGTGATCGAATTCAATTCCGCGACCACATTCTTCTCGATGTCATCTATTTTTCGTTTCAGCGCGCAGTTGTATTTATCGGAGCATATCCCTTTCTTGAATATGCATTCGCTCAGCATAAATGGCCCCTGGAATATCTCTATCAGATCTATCAGAAAGATCTCCCCCGGAGGAGAGGAAAGCATAAAACCGCCTCTTCTGCCCTTGAAAGATTTGAGCAGCTTTTTTTTATTCAATATCTGCAGTATCTTTCTCAAGAAAGGCCGGGGGATATCCAGTTTGTATGTTAAATCTTTAACCGAAGTTATCTTGCCCTTATTTCTGCAGATATATCTGAGCGCCTTCACCGCATAATCCGTATTTCTCGTAATAAGCTTCATCTCTCTAGAGAGTTATCCTTGCTTGCTGTATTTGTAATCGGGATAATGATACTATTTTGATATCATTTTGTCAAGAAAAATCTGCCGAAGGCCAGATTTTTATTGAAAGATGTGGGCGTTTGGCTAAAGATTACGCTGCGGCTTCGATATTCTTTCTGATAATATCGTTCAACTCTCTGATTTCACCATAATCTACTGCTTTAGCGGCGGGTAAGATAAATATTATTCTTCTGGCTAATTCATTTATATCGGTTATCTTTAATAAATCCGGAGGCAGATCTTCGCCATTAATGATTTTAAACGCTGCTTTAAGGGTTTCTATCTTGCCTGAATGGAGGGCCCTTAAGGCCAGCGTAATACCTTCAACCTGTATTATATCAACTTCGCCTTCCTTGCAAGGCTTGAAAGCAATAGCCTTGATTCCTAATACGCTTTGTACCTTGCTTACAAGAGCTGTGTTTGGACAGGCAGCAACAAATTCAACTCGCTCAATGCCTTGTTCTCTATAGATTTTTTCTGCGCCTGCCTTTACCCTTGATAGGGCCGCAATAAATTCTTCTGAGTTATCATGGCTAACTCCTGACAGAGAAACCACTTTTTCGCTATATTCTTTACCTCTCATGTCCTGCTCAAGCATTTTTAACATATTTCTTTGCCCAATAGGAAGGATGGAATCCGCAATAATATGACAAAGCATGGTTTTCTCTGGGATAGTCGGCGCATATTTAAGGTTCTCGACATGTATTCTTGCGGCTTGCAAGATAGGGACAGCAACCATTTTTCTATCCGGTGTCCTGTCTGAAAAATGGTCGCTGTCCCTATTTTGACTATTTTGACTCAAAACAGAATTAATAAACCACACCCCTTCGAGCCCAGGACAATCGAGATGGTGCTTTTCCGTATCTTGGATCCTTAGCTCCGCCAATTCGGCAGAAGTAAGAGCGGCACGGTCTTCAAGGAATGATACGTTGATTGTCTTTTTTTCTTCTTTGAAATGAAAGACCGCGTATTTATATTCTTTCCCGCTGCATTTAAAGATGCCTGTTTTAATCTGCCTCTCTATTTCTATCTCTATTTCACTATTGTGAAATGATTCATTCAGTTCCTCGATTTTCTTACGGATGGCGCGTTCTTTCTCATTTTTATCTATAATAAGATATTTCAATGCTTTCGCTGCCATAGTTACTGCGGCTATATTTTTAAACCCTAACTCGTGCTTTTTGAAAAAAGGCTTTAAATCCCTATTGTCCTCGGCTCCCGAAGATATATCTTTTGCGATGATAGTTCTATTGTGAAAATCAGGACTGTCCCCTTTTTCTCCCTTTTTCTCATAGAGGCTTTCTGCCAGTTTATCTCGGAATTGACCAAGTGACGACTCGGTATCTTTAATGGCTTCTCGGATTTTTTCTTTATATTCGCTATATTTCTTATCAGCTGGCTGCACTCCATGGATAAGTTGAGCATACCCGTATACCACGCCAAGAGGGCCGCCGCGAATATATGCCAGAAAATGATTACCTGCAGGAATCTCAAATTTCCTAAAAAGCGGTAATCTATGCTCCTCATTCCAGATTTTCGTAATCAATGGGTTTTTTAAAAACTCGTCTATTGTTTTGATAATACCTTTAAAATCATCATCTTTGCGCATCTTTTCTATCTGTGTTACCAGCGTCTCCAAGAGTTTTAATAACCATTTCGCCAGGACATGGGCTACCTCTCTTTTGATTTCTTCTGCCTCAGGCAGTTCTTCAGCTGCAAACAAGATTTGACGGATAAAATTTTGACCCTCGCTGAAGTCTGGGGGAGCTTTTGCGTCCGGGTCATTATACCTCTTAAGAATGGATTTCAGGTTTTCACTAAGAGAAATGGGGACGGTTCTATTTTTTTCTCTCGCCGCCTCGCCGGCGGGAGAGAAAACAGAGCCGCCCCCTTTTTCTTCCTTGAACAAAGACAAGAAATAAGAAAATACTGAAGCCTTTTTCTGCTTCTTAACCATTGTAAGTATCTCTCTTTCAATATCGCTTAAAGAATGGTCTACGAAGGATAAGGCCTCTTTACCTTTTTGAATTTTCTCAAGTATTTCCATCAATGATTGCAATTCCTTCTGTCTATTTAACTCTAATATTGCCTCCAGCGCCATCTGGGCACGGACTTCTTTTATGGGCTCAGCTTTTGTAACTTTCTCAATTACCCCCAGAAGCAGCCAATCAACCACAGGGCCAAACATACCCAATAAACCCGCCGTCTCTTCTCTTCGCACATCCAGAGGCACCTCTCCCGTATATTCAAACGCCCCAAAGTCTCCCACAAAGACCACCCTCCCATCATCAAGAATTCTTAGATTCTCATTGTGCATATCTGTGCCTGCGTCACTACTGCCTCTATATCCTAAATGGTGTATCCGTATAGCTGCAGCCAAAATATTTATTACAACTGAACGCATAATTTCCTCAAATGGCATGCCTGTTTTACGGACAATCTCAGCGAAAAATTCATCTCTTATATTCCTGAAACGTTTTCCATCTTCATACTCAAAACCGGCTATGCCTAAGGGTTCTTCTTTAGAAAAATCTATATCTCTGCCGTAAAGCGGGAATTGACCATTAAGTCTTATAAAGAAAAGCGGCTTTACCACTCCCGGCTCAGACGGATACTTTTTCCACAGCTCTCTAGCAACACTAAAATTTGCCTCCTGGATTACATTCCTGTCTTCATGTTGTCCTGGTATCTTAATTTCAATAGCGAATATTCTGCCGTCACCATCTTCGGCATAAATAATGTGCCTGCGATAAGATTCACTTATAGGAACAATGTGTAATTCGCCTAACTTAAACCTGATACCTGCTTGTCTTGCATAGGCAATCGGAGGAATCTGGATATCATTCGCTATGAAATATTTGAATTTTGTGCGAAAGACACTTAATACAAATAAAAAGCGGGCAAGGCAATATGGATTCTCTAATATCTTTATAAGGGTGGGCATTTTCTGTCTCAAAATATCTTTTGAACCTTCAAACCACAGCTCAGGAAACTCCGCATATCTTATTCCTTTAGGAGCCCAGGGACTATCATCGGAATTAAAAACAAAATTATGCATCCATCTTTCTATCTTTTCTTTAATCTCAGGATGTTTAAAGGTAAGGCTACATAAGGTAATTGCAAGAGCATAGCGCAGCTCATCATCAATAGTAGTTTCTAAAATATCAATGAGGCTGGAAACGACATTTACCGAAAGAGATTCAGGTAAACCCAAAGCTATAATTGCCCATTTGCGCACTTTCTCAGGAGCTGTTTCTAAAGCAGCTACAAGGACAGAAATTGCCTCGGGGGAATCAATCAAACCCAAGGCAAGAGTTGCTGCGCGTCCCATATGTTCCGGATCGGCTGTATTCAGAATATGTCTAAGAACAGGAACCGCAGAGGGACCGATTGCGATTAAATCTTGGCGAGTCATACCTAAATGTTGTGTGATAAAAAGAATAACTGCAGGATTATCAGGATTAGCGAGATTATCAAAATAAATAATAGATAAATAAGCCAAGATTGCAACTATTTGCGCGGGGAGTCTTTCTTTTTCTGCGGGGTATAAGATATGAAGCTGGGCGAGCTGAATAAGAAGGTCTATTGTTGTTTTTCTATATTTTTTTCTATTCAGAATGCCTTTTATTTTTTCTTCTGAAACGAACCAGCGTATTTTACCATCAATCACCTTAAAAATCTCGGGCGGCCCGGCAGTCTTACTGGATTTTGCAAGGTATTCCTCCAGGATCTTTAACATTCCGCCTAACTCTTCAAGTTCGCCTTCTACCAGCTCCTTTGCATAAAGATGCGCTTTGTATCTCTTTAGTATCTCAAACATATATTGTGATGTGAAAGCATTTGCGTCTGGCTGGCGTAGCGCATCGCCATCAGATTCAACCGCCAGCGAGGCGGGGGGGCCGCTATTATCACCCACCGCAATAGGCCTGAACCGTGAGGGAGGAGAGAGCGCGTAGGATACGTCCTGCAGCGTTATAAGAATAGTGAGTACTACACAAAATAGGGACAGACACCATTTTTCCATCTT
>MHFG01000011.1:153-10316 GCA_001804065.1 Omnitrophica bacterium RIFCSPHIGHO2_02_FULL_46_20 | reverse complement strand
TGGCCAGATGGACGCGGCGTACAAAGAAGCATTGCGGCCGGCTTATGAAGTTTGTAAGATTTCGGCTGAGTGCCTGAAGTTATGCGACACTTTAGTTGAATGCGGTAATAAGAATCTTATTACTGACACCGCGATAGCGGCAATAATGCTCGAAGGCGCGTTTTTTGCGGCAAAGTTCAATGTCTACATAAATCTTAAATATATAAAGGATATGTCTTTCATCGGGGAAGTTCATCATGTCCTTCAGCCGCTTGAAGAGGAACTGCCGAAACTAAAAGAAGAGATTCTCGAGAAGTGCGAGGATGTGATACGATAAAAGAGCGTCATTCAGGAAGCTCTTGAAGGCGCGAAAGAGGAGAGGAAAGGCATGGCGGCGGTTTTGTTAGATGGGAAGGTAATTGCCAAGAGGCTGAAGGAAGCGATAAAACAAGAGGTCGCGGTATTAAAATCGAAGCGCGGCAGAGCGCCGAAATTGGTTGCGGTCGAGGTAGGCCAGAATGCATCGAGCGCAGTATATGTGAAAGCGCAGAAGAAGGCTGCTGACAGTGTCGGGATAGAGTATGAGTTAAAGGTTGTCCCGCAGGAGACTTCACAGGACGAAGCGGAAAATTTGATAGACGGCTTAAATAATGATAAAAGCGTCAGCGCGATAATATTACAGATGCCTGTGCCCAGGGGGATGGACGCTAAGAAATTGGTAAATTTGATATCGCCCGAAAAAGACGCCGAAGGAATGCATCCGCAGAATCTTGGAAAAATTCTATTAGGCCGATACAGAATCGGCCCATGCACGGCGATGGCGGTAATGGAATTATTGGAATCGACGAAAGTTAATCTTTATGGCAAAGAGGCGGTTATAGTCGGCCATTCAGAGATAGTGGGTAAGCCGCTTTCATTGATGCTGTTAAATAAATTCGCGACAACGACAGTCTGCCATATCGGAACAGGCGAGCGCGGCGCGCTGCCGGGCCATGTAAAAAGAGCGGAGATTCTCATAGTCGCCGTGGGCAAGGCAGGTATCATAAAAGGCGACTGGATAAAAGACGGCGCGATAGTAATTGATGTCGGGATAAACAAAGTCGGTGACAAAATAGTGGGCGATGTTGAATTCGCGGGCGCGTCGCAGAAGGCGCTGTGTATCACACAGGTCCCCGGCGGAGTAGGTTCGATTACTACTACGATGCTGATGAGAAATACAGTCGAGTTGTTCAAAACTCAAAGGTAGAGGAGTAAAATGACTTTTTGCGATAAGATTAAGGCAAATAAATTTATTGTAACAAGCGAAATAGGGCCTCCCAAGGGCATCGACATAAAGGAGGCGCTCGAAGATGCCGATCTGATCAAGGGTAAGGTTGACGCGATAAATGTGACGGATTTGCAGAGCTCTGTGATGAGGCTGGGTTCGCTTGCGGTCTGCCATCTATTGAAGGATAGATCCATCGAGCCGATATTCCAGATAGCATGCCGCGACAGGAATAGGCTCGCGCTGCAATCGGATCTATTATCGGCGGCGGCGCTCGGCATAGAGAATGTGCTTGCTCTCACCGGCGACTATACGACGCTCGGAGATCATCCTGAGGCGAAGCCTGTGTTTGACCTAGGTTCGATTGAACTTCTCGATGTCATCAAAACCCTGCAGGAGGGGAAGGATATGAAAGGCAACGCGCTTAAAGGCGCGCCGAAATTCTGTGTTGGCGCCGTAGTAAATCCTGGCGCCGATCCATTAGAGCCGGAAATTATTAAAATGGAAAAGAAGATATCTTCCGGCGCGTTATTCTTTCAGACGCAGGCCGTTTACGATATCGAATTGTTCAAAAGATTTCTGGACGCGGCGAAGCATTTAAAGACGACGATACTCGCGGGCATAGTATTATTGAAATCCGCCGGCATGGCTAAATATATGAATAAGAATGTAGCTGGCGTATTCGTTCCGGATAGCCTTATTAAAGAGATGGAAGAGACGAAGGATAAGAGCGCCCAGTCGATAGAGATAGCGGCGCGTTTGATAAAAGATTTAAAGCCCCTTTGTCAGGGCATACATATAATGCCGATAGGCTGGGACCGGAAAGTCCCTTTGGTGCTAAGCGCGGCAGAACTTTAAAAATGAACCCCGCCCATTCTTAAGGGCAGGGTAACGAGGGGGTGATTGGGGTCAGGTCCCAAGGGGACAGGTCTCAATTAAAGGCGGCGTAACGAGTAGGAGAATGAGCTGGGTGAACCCCGCCCATTCTTAAGGGCAGGGTAACGAGTAGGAGAATGAGCTGGGTGAAGATAGCGTTTGCGGGTAAAGGCGGGACGGGGAAGACAACGCTTGCCAGTATGATGGTAAGGCTTCTTGCCGAGGATAAGAGGCGGGTGCTTGCCGTCGATGCGGATCCAAATTCTAATTTAGCAAGGTCTCTGGGTTTCCCGCAGGCCCGCGAAATTAAACCCATAGTAGAGATGAAGGGACTTATATATGAGAGGATGGGGATAAAGCAGGATCCAAAAGGCTCATTTTATAAACTGAATCCCAAGATAGACGATATTCCGGAGAAATTTGTAAAAAAAAGATCGGGCGTCAACCTCATCGTGATGGGGACGGTAGACGCCGGCGGTTCAGGGTGCGTATGTCCTGAGAGCACGTTTTTAAGAGAGCTCTTAAAGCATCTTGTGCTCAACCATGGCGAGGATATCGTAATGGACATGGAAGCCGGCATAGAGCATCTCGGCAGATCCACCGCCGCGTCAATGGATTGTCTTTTGGCGGTTGTCGAACCGACGCTCGCCAGCGTAGAGACAGGCATGTGTGTGCGAAAATTGGCAGAAGATTTGAAGATTAAGACACTTTTTATTGGAAATAAAGTAAGAGAGGGCCAGGATGAAGATTGGCTGCATGAGAAATTGGGGAGCGATTCTATGGTAGGGATAGTGTCATATTATGACGCCATGCGCGATATAGATAGAGGCGGTTCTATTATGGACCTCGCGGGAGACGAGAAGCCTCTATTACAAGTCAAAGGAATTAAAGAGAAATTATTATCCCGCTCATAATTCCCTCTCCCCCTTGGGGGAGAGGGATAGGGTGAGGGGGCGAAAGAGGTTATTAATTCACTATAAGATTAAAGTGGAGTGTATTCATATACTTGGAGGTGTAACGGGATGAGTCCCGCCCCTTTGGCACAATGCCATAAGTGGCGAGGCTAAACATGATAGGTAAACAAACAAAATATAATAGGCAAAGGTAACAATATATTTGCCAAAGGAGCGGGATGAGCAGAAAAAAGTTACAAGATAAAGCCAATCTAAAGGTCCTCGAATCCGCCAAAAAAGCCGGGATCGAGACCGTATGGGACAGGTTCGAGGCTCAAGCCCCGCAATGCGGATTCGGTATGTTAGGCATATGCTGCCGTATGTGCAATATGGGACCGTGCAGGATAGACCCTTTTGGCGCGGGGCCGAAGGCCGGGGCGTGCGGGGCAACGGCTGATACGATTGCCGCCCGCGACATGGCGAGGGCGACCGCCGCCGGCAGCGCTTCTCATTCCGATCATGCCAGAGATCTTGCCATGACGCTCATCGCGGTTGGCAAGGGCCAGACGCAAGGCTATGCTATTCGCGACCCATTTAAGCTAAAGAGGGTCGCGAGTGAATTTGGAATTGAGGTAGAAAATAAAAAAGATAATGAGATTGCGCTGCAGTTAGGGCAGAAGGTTTTGGAAGAATTCGGAAAGCAGGAAGGCGAACTGGTATTCTCAAAGCGCGCGCCGAAAAAGCAGCAGGATATATGGAAGGCGCAGAATATAATTCCGCGCGGAATCGATAGAGAAGTAGTTGAAACGCTTTCGCGGACGCACGAAGGCATGGACCAGGACTACAAAAACTTAGTTCAGACTACGATGCGCGTCGCGCTCGCTGACGGATGGGGCGGTTCAATGATAGCGACGGAGCTTTCAGATATATTGTTCGGCTCGCCTCAGCCCATAAGGGCGCGCGCCAATCTTGGAGTTCTCAGAGAAGATGAGGTGAACGTAATAATACACGGCCACGAGCCGACACTTTCAGATGTCATAGCCACTGCGGCGCAGGATAAGGAGCTTTTGGATTTCGCGAAAGCCCATGGCGCGAAAGGCATAAACGTGGCAGGCATATGCTGCACAGCCAATGAGATATTAGTGAGGCGCGGACTTCCTGTGGCCGGAAATTTTCTACAACAGGAATTAGCGATATTGACAGGCGCCATTGAGGTGATGGTCGTTGACATACAATGTATAATGCCCGGCGTCACACAGGCCGCAAAACATTTTCACACCAAGGTGATCTCTACCTCGCCGAAGGCATCCATACCGGGCGCGGAGGCCATTCCATTCCATGAGGATAAGGCGCTGGATACCGCCAAACACATTATTAAATTAGCCATAGAGAATTATAAGAACCGCGATCGTTCAAGAATGAATATACCCAAAGAATCGATGGAGCTTGTCGCGGGGTTTACGGCGGAAAACATATTCTATCACCTGGGAGGACGGTTTAGGGGCTCATACAAGCCGCTGAACGAAAATATCATAAACGGCCGTATCAGAGGCGTTGCCGGCGTTGTTGGATGCGATAATCCTAAAATGGGCAGCGGCGCCCATCACGTAGAATTGGTTAAAGAATTGATTAAAAATAATTGCCTTGTCGTCCAGACAGGCTGCGCGGCGATAGAATGCGCCAAGGAGGGCCTGCTGCGCCCTGAGACAGCATACGAGATGGCGGGAGACGGCTTAAAAGAGGTCTGCAAGGCTGTGGGCATACCGCCTGTCCTCCACGCGGGATCGTGTGTGGATAACTCAAGGATTTTGATAGCGTGCTGCGAGATGGTGAAAGAGGGGGGGGTCGGGAACGGCCTCGACGAACTTCCTGTCGCCGGAGCCGCGATCGAATGGATGGCTGAGAAGGCGATGGCTATCGGCTGGTATTTCGTCTCCTCAGGGCTATTGGTGGCTTTCGGGACTCCATTGAGAGTGACAGGCAGCCAGGCATTAACCGATTATATAACGAAGGATATTGAGAATATTGTCGGCGGGAAGTGGACGTTTATAGAAGACCCGATAGAATGCGCGCACGCGATGATAGCCCACATAGATAAAAAGAGAAAAGCGCTGAAGCTGCAGCCGCTCCTTTACGCGCAGTCTTTCCCCGTTCAGGTGTAACCCCGCACCTTCTTATGCTGTTTTGTGCGATAGAAAACGCGGGATTTGATAATAAGGTTTGCATTAAATATCATAATTAAGAAGATCAAGATAAAATAAGGAAGGTGCGGGGTGGTTCAATCGAAAAAGATATTCTGCGACATAACCAGATGTATAGCCTGCAGGACTTGCGAAATCGCCTGCGCTGTGGAGCACTCAATTACAAAGGATCTTTTTTTAGGCATGCTCGAAAGGCCCCGCCCTAAAAAACGGGCGTTTGTCTTTTTTCTTGAGAGGGATGTTTCGCGCTCGACAGCATGCCAGCACTGCGAAGAGCCTCCGTGCATGGAGGCATGCATGTCGGGGTGCATCAGCAAAGACGAGAAAACAGGAAAGGTTGATATAGACCGCTCAAGATGCGTGGGGTGCTGGATGTGTATCATGGTTTGCCCGTTTGGGATAATATCGCGCGATATAACCGATAAGAATAAAGCGCTGAAATGCGATCTGTGCCCGGACAGGGAATCGCCGGCTTGCGTCGACGCGTGTCCGACAAAGACTCTCGCCTATGAGAGTAGAGACGAGTTTTTAAAACGTATAAAACAAGCGAAGAAGGTTTATGCCCACTCACATAAAAAATAACATATATGCGATCATCGGAAACTCCGCCGCCGGCCTGGCGGCCATCGAATCCATAAGGCGCGTCGATCAGTCCTCAAGAATCGTCAATATATCGAATCAACCGCAGAGGCCGTACTCAAGATGCCTCTTAAGTTATTATCTGGCCGGTCAATATGATAAGGATATACTTTGGATCAGGCCGGAGGACTATTATAAGAAATATGATACAGAGGTTTTGTTAAATACTGCCGTAACAGGCGCGGATATTAAGAATAAAACGCTTGAGATTTCAGGTAAAAAGAAAATCTCTTTTGACAAATTACTGATAGCGACAGGCGCATCGGCAAAATTCTTAAATATTAAAGGCGCCGATAAAAAAGGAGTTTTCGTCTTAAGGACGCTTGAGGATGCCGACGGGATACTAAGGATGCTCCCGAATGTTAAAAATGCCTGCATCTTAGGCGGCGGGCTCATAGGGCTGCGCGCGGCATACGCGTTGAAGAGAAGAGGCGTGGCCGTTCATGTCATAGTGAAGTCAGAGCACATATTCTCCCAGATGTTAGACGCTGAGGCGGCTGACATCATGAGGCAGCATCTTGAAGTAAACGGCATAGAGATATCCACGGGACTCGAGGCAGCGGAGATCTCAGGCAAAGATTCGGTCGATGGCGTTATATTGGACGATGGGAACAGGCTAGACTGCCAATTAATTATAATAGGCAAGGGCGTGGCGGCTAATTTGGGGATAGTGAAGGGACAGGTTAAGGCCGATATGGGGATACTCGCGGATGAGCGCCTTGAGACAGACAGGAAAGATATCTACGCCGCGGGCGACGCGGCCCAGGCCTATGACGTGTTGGAAGAAAAGAACAATGTGAACCAGATATGGCCGGCGGCAATACGGCAGGGCAAGATAGCTGGCCTTAATATGGCCGGCGAAGAAATAAAATATGAAGGTTCCTATGGAACTAATTCGCTGGATTTCTTCGATCTTGCCGTTATGTCGTTCGGAGTCGTGAAGCCTAAAGGCGGCGGTTTTGAGGAGTTGATAGCGCTCGATGCGAAGAGACGCTTATATAGGAAGATCGTCGTAAAAGGCGAAAGAATAGTCGGCGGAGTATTGATAAATGACGTGGAAAGGCATGGTATATTACTGCACCTGGCTCTTCAGAAAATAGATATAAGCGATATCAAGGATATATTGGCCGATGAATACTTTGATTTTGGCAAGGTAATTCCGCTCATAAAGAGGCAAACGAATCTTTTCATCAGGCCGGAATATAAAGATACATGCGTTACATATTCGCCATTATATTAAATTGAAGTGGGTACTTCAGCGGCTACAATCCTCCTATTCGTCGGGTTGCTTAACGCCGCTTCAGTATCCCTGCCTGCTGGCAGGCAGGAATTTTGCTTTGTATTGTTTAAGGTCCTTCCCCCGCCTCGGCGGGGTCAGGATCAATTTTGCTTTGCAAAATTGGAGGTTTGTTGAAATGTCCAAAATCATAGCTACTAAGGCAATACGCGGCGCTCACAAGATAGTCGCGAGGGCGAAAGAGGATTTGACTAAGGCGATAGACGAATCAGGCATAGATTCGCCCGTGGCGTTTCCCGATACCAATTACTATCTGCCGTTCGCTTACGCCATGCTTGGAATAAAAGCGCAAAAAGCAAAAGATCTTCTCGAGATATTGAAATACGCCGAAAGCTTACTGCCGCCTATACCCACAGAGAACATTTGGCTGCCGTATCTTGGCCCGACCCTTGATGCCGGAATGGCCACGCTATTCGCGGAAGAGATAATAGAGGTCCTGAAGTATTCTTTCGGGAATGCCGTAACCCCGACGCACGATTATTGGGTTGGTTTCACGACCGACGCGATCTTGCGCGAGCAGGGAATAAAATTAGTCGACGGCAGGATGCCGGGTTTCGCGGCTATTGTCGGGGCCGCGCCGACGAATGCTGAAGCCGTCAGGATGGTCCGTGAACTTCAGGAGCGGCATATTCTTGTTTTTATGTCAGCCGCATCTGATGGAAAGTGCATAGCCCAGCAGCTTAATGAAGAAGGGGTCCAGATGGGTTGGGAGACGTTCCTCGTGCCGCACGGAAATGACATCGCCTCGACCGTCTACGCGTTAAATTTTGCGGCGAGGGCAGCTATGACATTCGGAGGCATTACTCCTAAAGGAATAAAAGAGGCCAGAGAGATACTTCTTTACAATAAAAATAGAGTGCACGCGTTTGTCCTGGCATTAGGCGACGTGGATGATGAGAAGCATGCCACGGCCGCCGGCGCAATCAGCTTCGGCTTTCCGGTAGTAGCGGATACTGATATCGACCAAATTCTTCCGACAGGCGTATGCCGTTATGAACATGTGGTCTCTCCGGTTGCCCGCGAAAAGATGGTTGATAAGGCGATTGAAATTCGCGGCCTAAAATTATCGATAGATAAGCTGGATATACCCGTTCCATACGGCCCTGCGTTTGAAGGAGAGCGCGTTAGGAGGCCTCAGACCGCGTGCGAGATAGGCGGCAAATTTTCAAAGGCATTTGAATTTTTAAGGATTAAGAAGGCAGGGGATGTCGAGAACGGCAAGATCCAGGTGATAGGGCCTGAGCTGGACACAGTGCCTGAAGGCGGAGCTACTCCATACGCGATGATAGTCGATGTCGCCGGCAGGAAGATGCAGCCTGATTTCGAATCAGTGCTTGAGAGAAGATTTCATAATTTTTTAAGCGAGGCGATGGGTATAATGCATACAGGCCAGCGCGACATGGTTTGGATACGCGTAAGTAAAGAAGCCCGCAAGGCAGGATTATTATTTAAACATTTCGGCGTCATAGTGCACGCGAAACTCCTCAAAGAGTTTCCATCGATAGTGGATAAGGCGCAGGTTACAATCTATACGAAGTTAGAGGATGTGGCCATGCTGGTGCCGGAGGCTCAAGCCGCGTATCAGGAAAGAGACGAGCGCCTTGCCGGCATGACCGATGAAAGCGTCGATGTCTTCTATTCATGCAAACTGTGCCAGTCTTATGCGCCGACGCATGTGTGTGTAATAAGCCCTGAAAAACTCGGGTTATGCGGCGCGTATAACTGGCTGGACGGTAAAGCAGCCTCCGAGATAAATCCATTAGGCGGGAATGAGCCTATTTTGAAAGGCCAGTGCCTGGACCCGGTAAAAGGCGAATGGCAGGGTGTCACTGAATATATATATCAGAAGTCGAATAAGACGATATCGAAGGTGAGCATGTATTCGATTATGGATTCTCCGTCGACATCATGCGGATGTTTTGAATGTATATTGGCTGTTATCCCTGAGACTAACGGATTAATGATAGTAAACAGGGGATATTCTGGAATGACGCCGTGCGGAATGAAGTTCGCCGTCCTGGCCGGATCGGTAGGCGGCGGAAATCAGACGCCGGGATTCATGGGAGTCGGCCGGTTGTATTTAACAAGTAAAAAATTCGTATCCGCGGAAGATGGATTGAAACGGCTTGTGTGGATGACAAAAGAACTTAAAGAGGCGCTGTCGGATAAGCTTAACAAGCGATGCATAGAGATAGGCGCGCCGGACCTTTTTGACAAGATTGCGGATGAGACGATTACGACCGATGCGCAGGAATTGGCCGCGTATTTAAAGAAGGTTAAGCATCCGGCGCTCGACATGCCGCCGCTGATGTAGGGGGCGAGAGGTAAAGAGATGGCTTTGACGGGACTCGACATTTATAAACTGCTTCCTAAGACTAACTGCAAGGACTGCGGGTTCGCTACGTGTTTGGCGTTCGCGATGGCGCTTGCCCAGAAGAAGGTATCGCTCGACAAGTGCCCTCACGTAACGCTCAAGGCAAAGGAGGCCCTTGAGAGCGCAAGCCAGCCCCCGATCAAACTCGTTACAATAGGCGCAGGTGAGAGAAAGTTAGAGATGGGGAACGAAACGGTCATGTATCGTCATGAGCAAAAGTTTTATCATCCCACGGGCATAGGTTTTCTGATTGAAGATACTCTTGAACGGGACGAGATTAAAGAGGCCGCCTCCAAGATCAATAGTTTAAGTTTCGAAAGGGTAGGCCAGACGATAAAGGCGGATCTCGTGTGTATTAAAAATTCTTCAAACGATAAGGATAAATTTATAGAGGCAGTTCTATCGGTAATATCAAATTGCGGCTTGAATATAGCTTTATACAGCGATGACGCGGCCAAGATTCTAGACGCGTTGAAAATTTGTAAAGATAAAAGACCGCTCATTATATGCCCTGACGGCGCCAAGCTGAATGAGTTTGTAAAAATAGCCAAAGAAAATGCCGTTCCTGTCGCAGTCACATTCACTAACATAGAAGACGCTCCGGCCCTCGCGGATGAGGCTAAAAAAGGCGGGGTCGAAG
>MHFG01000010.1 GCA_001804065.1 Omnitrophica bacterium RIFCSPHIGHO2_02_FULL_46_20 | reverse complement strand
AGCTTTTTTATCTGGGGGATCCTTCCTTCTTCTATGAAGCCGCCGGGAGACAGCTCTCCTTTAATTATTTCATCCAAAATTTTTACAAGGGCCTCTCCTACAGCTTCCATAGCAAAGAGCTTCTCTCTTAAGCTTTTCTTTATATCTTCAAGCTCTACCGCTAATTTCGTTGTTTCCATATGGGCCGGCGCGGCGGGAGAAACGGGGACAGCTTCATTTTCTTTTGAAATATTCTTTATCGGCAAGTCGGCGGAGCTTAAATTAGTACCGTCCCTATTTCTAATAATTTTTAATCTCTTAATAAAATCTTCTATCTTATTCCCGGTCAAATCTATAGACCATCCTTTTCCTTCTTGATAATTGAATTGTTTCCAAAATCCTTTTGACCTTGCGCCTTTTCCGCGTAATAATTTTGCCCCTCTCTGTTGAACAATAAGTGCGGTAAGATAAATTATAGCTGTGCCGATTCCTCTATATAAAGACCTTTTTTCTTCATTAACTTCAATAGCAGCCATGGAAACATTAAAATATTTTCTTAAGATTCCCATGATTTCTAGGGTCATTGCATCTATTCTAGCGTCAGCATGGTGAGTATATGGCTTAGACATATCCATCTCTGCTATGCCGTCAATTATTCTGGTATGCCCATAGCCGATTTGCTCTTTTCCTAAATATACTGATAGAAGTATCCAGCTACCACCGTTATTAGCTTTTTCTACTTGATAAACAAAGCTAAACTCAGCTCCATCTGTAGCATTAATCACTAAAGGAGAACCTTCACCATCCTTAAGCCATTTCCCCACATCGCTTTCTTTTAAGGTGGAAATAGGAGAAACGGGGACAGCTTCATTTTCTTTTGAAATATTCTTTATCAGCGAAGCGGCGGAGCTTAAATGGGGTTTATTTGTATCTGACGTGTTCGGAAAAACCGTTTCCGCCTGGGGCGGCGCAACGTATGGCTGATTTGATTGCTCCTGCGAATCCACAATAGGCCTGAACCGTGAAGTGGGAGAGAGCGCGTAGGATACGTCTTGCAGCGCAATGAGAATGGGCAGCGCTAAAAGTATCGTCTTAAAAAACTTTTTCTTAAACATTTTTTGCATGTATACTCGCCATCAATAGAAGTTAAACCGCAGCCCCCCATCCGAACGAAGCAAGGGGTTCGGGGCTTTACTATAGAATACTATAGTTTCAATTATATCATAATATTTAGTTAAGGCAATAGAAATTTAGATAACTTTTTTTGCCTTAACGGTAGCAGGGGAAGTAGCTAAGTGAACGGGTTAGGGGGGTGGCAGGTCAACGGTCGAAGGACTCGGCCATGAGCCTATCGAATGGCCTGGTTATCCTATATCTTTCAAATTTTTTCTTAGCTTCTTCATCTGTAATTCTAACTCTGTCTTTCTCATCCTCTGTTTCTCAACGACATCTTCCGGCGCTTTTAAAACGAAATCTTTGTCTTTCAGGCGGCCGGCTATCGCCTTTATCTCGCTATTCAGCCTATCTTCCTCTTTTTGAAGCCTCATCCTTTCCTTCTCAAAATCTATTAATCCCTCAAGCGGAATATAGAGTTCGAGCCTTCCGACAACGCTGACAGCGGAATTTTTTGGCTTGGGTATCTTCGCTCCTATTTTTAGTTCCGCTACCTTAGACAACTTCTTTATAAAATCGCTATTGTCATTTAAGAATTTCTCGTCTTTCTTCTCGTGAATATTTATTACAGCGCTTATCTCGCGTTTAAGCTCTATATTCCACACGGCCCTTATATTCCTTATAGAGGTGATAACATCTATCAGGCGCTTCATGGCGTTTTCCGCATCCTTGGAGATCATATTTTGTTGAATATGCGGCCAAGGCTGGACCATTATGGAATCGCACTTGGAATCTTTGCTTCGAGGCAGCTTCCGCCATATCTCTTCCGTGATAAACGGCATAAACGGGTGAAGCATCCTTAGGGACTTCTCCAGTATCTTGTAAAGCATCACTTGAGTGGTTTTTTCTGATATCGTAGACTTAGCTATCTCGATGTACCAGTCGCAGAATTCGTGCCATACAAATTCATATATAGCGTTCGCGGCCTCGTTGAATTTATACTCATCGATACATTCCTGGACATAGGCGAGCGTTGAGTAAAAGCGCGACAATATCCACCTTTGAGGGAGCGTAAGATCTGTATCCTTAAAGAATACGCATAAGTCAACGCTAATCCCTTCTTTTAAATTAATCAGAATAAATCTTGAGGCATTCCATAGCTTATTAGCGAAGTTTCTTCCGAGTTCAAATTTACTCTCTGAGAGGAATACATCCTGCCCCTGGGCAGTTATTGATATTATGCTGAATCGAAGGGCATCGGCCCCGTATTTCTTAATCATGTCGAGCGGGTCGATGATGTTGCCCAGAGACTTGGACATCTTCGTTCCTGTCATGTCGCGCACGGTTCCGTGTATATAGACATCTTTAAAAGGGATGTCGCCCATGAATTCCATTCCCGCCATTATCATTCTCGCAACCCAGAAGAATATTATCTCCTGCGCCGTGACCAGCGAATCGGTAGGATAAAAATACTTTAACTCCGGCTCGCTCTTGGGCCAACCGAACGTCGAGAAGGGCCATAACCACGACGAGAACCAGGTATCGAGCACATCCGGATCCTGCTCTATTTTAGCCGAGCCGCATTTTGAGCATTTTTCCGGCCTCGCCTTTGATACAATGACCTCGCCGCAATCTTGACAATAGTAGACCGGAATGCGGTGCCCCCACCAGATCTGGCGCGAAATGCACCAGTCGCGGATATTGTCCATCCAGTCGAGATATACCTTGGTCCAGCGTTGAGGATAAAATTTTATCCTGCCATTTTTGACGACATCGACAGCAGGCTTCGCAAGAGGCTTCATCTTTACAAACCATTGCGGCGAAAGCCTTGGCTCTATCATCGTGTGGCAGCGGTAACAATGGCCGACCGCATGGCGGTGCGCCTTGGTTTTTTTTAAAAGGCCGCGTTCTTTTAAATCCTCCACTATAGCTTCCCTCGCTTCGAACCGGTCCATGCCTTCGTAATCGCCGCCGATAGAATTTATCGTCGCGTCATTATTCATTACATTTATCTGCTCCAGGCCGTATTTTAAGCCCAGTCCGAAATCGACAGGATCATGAGCGGGGGTCACCTTCAACGCGCCTGTCCCGAACTTCATATCGACCAAAGGGTCGCGCACAACCTTCAGCTCTCTGTTCAATATAGGCAGAAGAAGCGTTTTATTTTTTAATTCTTTATATCGATTATCTTTCGGATTGACCGCGACCGCGACATCGCCCAGCATCGTCTCGGGCCTTGTCGTCGCTACAACTATAAATCCTTCGCCTTCTTTTCCCGCCCCCCGCCCATCGACTCTTGACCCTTTTATCGGATACCTTATGTAGTATAACATGCCCTCGACATCCTTATGCTGCGACTCTTCATCCGATAACGCCGTCTGGCAGCGAGGGCACCAGTTGATTATATAATTACCTTTGTATATCAGGCCTTTCTCGTATAATTTTATAAAAACTTCCAGAACGGCATCGGACAAACCCTCGTCCATAGTAAAACGCGTCCGCTGCCAATCGCAGGAACAGCCCAATCTTTTTAATTGCCTTATTATCGTTGAACCATATTCCTCGCGCCATTTCCAAACCTCCGCGACGAATTTTTCTATTCCGATCTCCTGACGCTTTATGCCTTCCTTGGCTAATTTTTTCTCGACGACATTCTGGGTCGCTATGCCCGCATGGTCTGTCCCGGGCATCCACTCCGCCTCAAAACCCTGCATTCGCTTAAAACGCGTGAGTATGTCCTGGATAGTATTGTTGAGGGCGTGGCCCATGTGAAGGATGCCTGTGATGTTTGGCGGCGGGATGACTATTGAATATGGTTTCTTTTGAGGGTTTGGCTTAGCGGAAAAGAAACCTTTTTCCTCCCACATCTTATATATATTGTCCTCGACGTCATTAGGATTATACGCCTTAGGCAATTCGTTCATTATTCGCCCGTATACTTACTCAGCAACACCATCGCTCTTTCGTTGTCACTCGTTTGAAGAACCATTCTGGAAGACCCTTTATTAGCGCAGGTGCACGGCGTTACATACGCGTACTTTATATCTATCTTATTCTCTTTCATCTCTGTGGCTACTACTTTTAGCGCTCCCGGCTTATTCTCAAGGTCCACCAGGATAACCTCCCTCTCCTTTACCAGCTTGTATCTCTTCTTTCTCAATTCATTGATAATAATAATATTCGCGCTTGTAATGAGAAGCAGCTTTCCAGTGATCCCGACTTCATAACCCAGGACGGCTTCAATATTTATACCTTTATTAGCAAGCATCATAGCCACGTCAGCCAGTATGCCTACCTTATTTCTTGTCGTAATAGTGATCTCTTCACCCAGCATAACATTTTTTATCATATGGCCTTCTCTCTTCGATCTTTTGCGGCGCCTTGGACTTCCAGCCCCGATTTTAACTTTTTTGCAAGCTCCTTCGAGACAAAAACGGCGAGATCAATATTACCGGACGCTATCTCCGCCTCGCATTTATTCGGCTTGGTTGATGTAACGAGTATCCCGACCTGAGTCGTATCTATAGCGGAGCGAAACGCTTTCTGCAAATTGTCGGCGGTTATGAATTGCTTCTTTTTATCTTCCCTCACAATGGCCCTCATTTCATTAAGCGCGCCTTTTATTTTGTTAATACACTCCGAGGAGCTCATGTCAAAGCTTTGGATCTGTTTATTCTTCGAAGTTTTGACATCATTTATAGACAATCCTATAAATTCCTGCCTTATCTGCGAACTTGAGCACCCCGCTAATAAAGATAGAATCAATAACAACGCAATCCATTTCACCCCGTTAAAAATTTCCATATGCGTAATCATATTATATCCTCTCCAATCTGCCGTAGCCCCTTATTCGAATCCTTCAATAATTTGTATTCAATTGAGTCTACGAGCGCCTGCCATGACGCGTCGATGATATTCTCCGAAACACCGATGGTCCACCATGAAGCATCCTTATCCTGTGATTGAATCAAAACACGCACGCGGGCGGCGGTGCCTTCCTTTTCGTCCAGCACGCGAACCTTATAATCCGTAAGGTGCATTTCAGCCAAGCTTGGATAGAATTTCTTCAGCGCTTTTCTTAAGGCGCTGTCGAGCGCATTAACAGGGCCGTCGCCAAGCGAAGCCGCGCGCTCCAGCTCTTTGCCGACTTTAAGCCTGATCGTCGCCTCGGTCGACATCTTGCCGCTTTTTCGCTTCTCGATGATTACCCTGAAATCTTCAAGCTCAAAGAAATCTTTGAATGTCTTCATAACGCGCCTGATCAATAATTCCAAGGATCCCTCCGCGGCCTCGAAGTGGTAACCTTTGTTCTCCAGTCCCTGAAGTATCCTTAATATTTTTTTCGACTTTTCATTATTCTTACCAAGTCCGATATCCATATCCTCGGCTTTTTTGAGTATCGTGGATTTTCCTGAAAGCTCTGAAATGAGCAGCCGTCTGCGGTTTCCTACGCTCGCCGGATCGACATGTTCATATGTCTTCGGATTTTTTAAGATAGCATTGACATGGACGCCTGCCTTGTGGGCAAACGCGCTGTTTCCCACAAAAGGCTGATTATCCTGCAATTTCATATTAGATATCTCAGCGACAAAGTGCGCCGCTTCAGTCAATTCCCTTAAAGTAATATCTGAAATACAGTCTATGCGAAGCTTAAGTTTAAGGTTCGCGATAATTGATACGATATTTGCATTGCCGCACCTCTCTCCATATCCGTTAATGGTGCCATGGACCTGCACACATCCTGCTTGTATAGCCGCCACGGAATTTGCGACAGCCATCTCAGCGTCATTATGCGCGTGGATGCCTATGGGCGCCTTGATGATAGACTTGACTTCTTCGACTATCTCGAAGACCTGAGATGTTATGGTTCCGCCGTTCGTGTCGCAAAAGATAATCCTCGCGGCGCCGGCCTCTTCCGCCGCCTTCAATGTCAGAACAGCATAATCTTTATTGCCTTTGTATCCGTCGAAGAAATGCTCCGCGTCGTAAAATACGGTCTTACCATTGGATTTCAAAAACTTGATCGAATCCGCGATCATCCGCAGATTTTCGTCAAGGTCCACTTTGAATACGTCCTTCACATGCAGATCCCAGCTCTTACCAAAGATAGTGACATATTTTGTATCGGCGGCTAGTAAGCCTTTTAAGATCTTATCCTGCCTGACAGGCGCCTTTGCGCGGCAAGTGCTGCCGAAAGCCACGATTTTGGAATTTTTTAATTTTAAATTTTTACTCCTTTTAAAAAATTCCAAATCCTTGGGATTCACTCCAGGCCATCCTCCTTCGATAAAGTGTATGCCGAGCAAATCTAATTTCTCACAGATCTTCAATTTATCTACAACAGAAAATGAGATTCCCTCTGACTGAGCGCCGTCCCGTAAAGTGGTATCGTACAGTTCGATTTTATTCATCACGAATTCACCCTATCTCTTGCTCTTAGCCAGCCCAAACTTTTCATGTATCGCCCTTACGGCGGCTTCGCCCAAGCTCTTCTTGACAATGCAGGATATTTTTATTTCGCTGGTCGATATCATCTCGATATTGATGGATTTCTCGGCAAGCGCTTCGAACATGTCTGCGGCGACGCCTGAGTGGCTTTTCATACCAATACCTACGATCGAAACTTTCGCGATGTCCTTATCGACCGTGACATCGCCCGCACCTATCTTTCCGGCAACATCTTTTGACGCTTTGATAGTCTTGTTTAATTCGCTTCCCATGACCGTAAACGATACGTCGGTAGCGCCTGTTCTTGACACGTTTTGTATGATCATGTCGACGTTGATATTCTCTTTCGCGATATCCTTAAATATCTTGGCCGCGATACCGGGCTTATCCGGAACATCGCAGATAGTGACCTTTGCCTCATTCTTATTCAACGCAACACCGGAAACCACGATATGTTCCATGGCCTTTACCTCCTTAGAGATTATCGTGCCTAACTTGTTCGAAAAACTCGACCTCACATGTATGGGAACGCCAAACTTCATCGCAAATTCGATCGAGCGCGGCTGTAATACCTGGGCGCCCAAGGAAGCGAGTTCAAACATTTCTTCGTAACTTAATTTGTCTATCTTGCGGGCATTCTTCACTATTCTCGGATCAGCGGTAAATACGCCCTCCACATCAGTGCACATTTCGCACATCTTGGCGTTGAGGACTTTTGCAAGCGCCACCGCCGTAAGGTTAGAGCCGCCTCGCCCTAAGGTGGTTATGTCCTGATTTACGCTCGCGCCCTGAAACCCTGCCACTATGACTATCCTGCCTTTTTTAAGCTCTTCTTCTATGCGTTTGGCGTTAATATCGATGATGCGCGCTTTTGTAAACGAGCCGTCAGTAACAATCCCTACCTGAGCGCCGGTAAACGATATCGCGTCTTGGCCTAGCTTATGGATAGCCATGGCCAAAAGGGCGCTTGACATTTGTTCGCCGGTAGAGAGCAGCATATCCAGCTCTCTGTCCGGCGGGCTGGTTGTAATCTTCATGGCCAGGTCTATCAGCTTATCGGTCGTATGTCCGAGAGCGGAAACGATCACGACTACCTCGTAACCCGCGCGGCGGGTATTTACAACCCTCTTCGCGACGCTCTTTATGCGGCCTATGTCAGTTACGCTGGTTCCGCCGTATTTTTGAACTACGATTCCTTTTGACATGTTATTTCATTCGTGTCCAAAATGGACTATGATTACCGTCGGCAAATACATTTTGAGATTCAATTTTCTATCTCCCCTTCACCCTGCCCTCTCCCCCTTCGGGGGAGAGGAAAAAGGTGAGGGGGAAACAGCATCATTTGGACAGCAATGATCTTATTTCTTAATCAACTCCTCTGTTAACGCGGCGCCTGATTTAAATTTTATCTTGCTAAGAAAAGCGTTATTTTCGTTGAAAGCGTCAAAGCCGTTGTGCTGAATCCTGTTCCCCGCCATTACAAAAGGGGCGGGATCTGATACGTGTGTCCTGACCGCTACCGGCGTTGCATGGTCTGACAATACCATTATCCTGTAATCATCGGTATCTCTTAAAAATCTCCAAACAGCGCCGACGACATATTTATCGAAATTTTCTATTGCCGTAATCTTTGCCCTCATGTCTCCGTTATGGCCGGCCTCATCCGGCGCCTCGACATGGACAAAGACAAAATCTTTTTCTTTTAACGCGTCAACAGCATATTCGCCCTTGCCCTGATAATTCGTGTCATAATAACCTGTCGCGCCCGGCACATGTATCAATTCAAGGCCGATAAGTTTACCGATACCATTAACAAGGTCCACGGCTGAGATTACGGCTCCGTCGAGGCCGAAGATTCCCTTGAAGCTCGGCATGTTAGGATTCGTCCCTTGCCCCCAAAGCCATATCATATTCGCGGGATTCTCTTTTAAGTCTACCCTTACCCTGTTTATCTCGTGTTTTTCCAATAAGCCCCTCGAATCCTCCATAAATTTTATTAAAGGGCCCGCGGCCCTGCCTTTAGGCATGTTCGCGGGAATACTCTTCCCGGTAATATCATGAGGCGGGATGCAGAGCGTCTTCATGAGGCCTTTTAACTCATCCCGCGATTTTGTCTTCAAAACCAAAAGGTTTCTGTAGCTTTTGCCGTGATAGAACTTGATCCTTTCGGTCCCGAGTTTTTGATTGATAAATTCCATTAAAAGTTTTGACTCTTTATCGGTTATGTGGCCCGCGCTATAATCCGCCATCGTATCGTTATTTGCCGTAACCAGGTTGCATCTAAAAGCAATTTCGTTTTCGGCGATCTCCACGCCTATATTCGCCGCCTCAAGCGGGCCGCGGCCTGTATAATATGTCTTAGGATCGTAGCCAAGAATAGAAAGATTGGCTATGTCGCTTGCGGGTTTCATTCCGCGCGGCACAGTCTTGACCAGGCCTATCATGCCAACCTTGGCTATCTCATTGATATTCGGGATCTTCGCCACTTCGAGCGGAGTTTTGCTGCCAAGTTCCTTGATCGGATAATCGCTCATCCCGTCACCGACTAAAATAACTATCTTCATTCCGCTAAAGCCCCATCTCTTTTAATACCAAATCCACATTCGGCTCTAAAACTTTTGGCTTATCAACGCTTGCTATAGCCCTATCAGGATCCTTAAGGCCGTGGCCTGTCAGCACACATACGATGCGCATCCGTTGTTCGTCTGGTTTTTGGCGGCGTACGTTAAAAAATCCTTTTTTAGCAAGTTTTAATATTCCCGCTACGCTTGCCGCGCTCGCAGGCTCGACGAAGATGCCGTCCATCGACGCGAGCAATTTATAAGCGGCCAGTATTTCGTCATCGGACACCATATCGATAAGGCCGCCTGACTCATCACGCGCGGCCTCTGCCTGTTTCCAGCTTGCCGGATTTCCTATCTTTATCGCGGTAGCGATTGTTCTGGGTTCCTTAACAGGGTGGCCGAGAACAATAGGCGCGGCGCCTTCCGCCTGAAAACCGAGCATCTTGGGGAGTCTTTTCGAAATATTGGCGGCCTTATATTCTTTATAACCTTTCCAATAAGCGGTAATATTGCCCGCGTTGCCTACCGGGATCGCGTGGAAATCAGGCGCGTCACCCAATGAATCGCAGATTTCGAATGAACCTGTCTTCTGCCCTTCTATCCTGTAAGGATTAATCGAATTGACCAGCGTTATCGGATGTTTTTCACAAATTTCACGCACTATCCGCAGCGCATCGTCAAAATTTCCTTTGATAGCTATGACCTTTGCGCCGTGAATGAGCGCTTGCGACAATTTCCCCAGGGTAATAGCGCCTTCGGGTATGAGGACAACGCACTTAATTCCCGCGCGCGCCGCATAAGCAGCCGCTGACGCGGAAGTATTTCCGGTCGAGGCGCACATGACGGCCTTTCGGCCCTCCTCTACAGCCTTGGAAATCGCTACCGTCATGCCGCGGTCTTTAAACGACGCCGTAGGATTTAAACCTTCGTATTTTAGATACACCCCCACACTGGATTTTTTAGTGTGGGGGTAAACCTCATCACTCACTAATTTACTCAAAGTCTGGGCGCATATTAAAGGCGTATTGCCTTCGCAGAGGCTCACTACCGGCGTCTTATCCGTGACCGGGAGAAATTTCCTATATTCTTCTATGATACCTTTCCACATATTAATTTTCCACCCTTATCCTGACGGTCTTTCTCTTTATAACATTTAGATTATCAATCTCCTTTAAGGCCTTTGCTAAATCTATTTCGAGCGCATCATGCGTCATCATCACTATCGGAACAACCTTTGCCGCCATTTTATCTTTTTGGGCGACGGTTGCTATGCTTATATTGTGTTTTCCCAAAATGCCCGCTATCTTTGCCAAGACTCCCGGTTTATCTATCGCGGAGAATCTTATGTAATATCTTGTCTTCACCTCGTCAATATTCTTTATATTGCGGACATCTTTCTTAAAGGCAATCGCGCCTTGACCCCTTCCGCAGCACGATACCTGCCGCGCGATCCCTATGATATCAGATACGACCGCGCTTGAAGTAGGCCGAGCGCCGGCGCCTTCGCCATAAAATAAATTTTCACCTATGAGATCGCCTTTCACAAATATGGCGTTGTAGACGCCGTTGACGTTTGCCAATAGATGGCTTTTCGGGATCAGCGTCGGGTGGACTCTTAATTCGAGCGCGTCTCTCGATCTTTTTGCTATCGCAAGAAGCTTGACAGAATAGCCAAGCTCTTTGGCATATTGAATATCGCCCGGCTCTATTTCAGCTATTCCTTCAGTATATATGTCCGATGGCCTCGCCGGGACCCCGAAGCCGAGCAGGGCAAGAATGGCTAACTTATTATTCGAATCCATGCCGCTTATATCCATGCGCGGATCCTTCTCGGCATAACCATTTTCTTGGGCGAGGGCTAACGCATCCTTAAAATTATGGCCGCCCTCCGCCATTTCCGATAATATAAAATTGCTGGTGCCGTTGATGATTCCGTAAATCAATTCAAACCTGTTCGCTATGAATCCGTCCCTCAAAGATTTTATTATGGGGATGCCTCCGCCAACGCTTGCCTCAAAACCAACGGTAAGCCCGAGCGTGTTAGCGAGATTGAATATTTCGTAACCGCTATCCGCAAGCAGCGCCTTATTCGCGGTTACAACGTGTTTTCCATGCCGCAAACCTTCCAGTATAATATCCTTGGCAGGCCTCAATCCGCCCATAAGCTCAACAACTATATGTATATCAGGATCGTAAAGAACCTTGCCGAGTGATTTTGTTAAAATATTTTTACTGACTTTAACAGGCCGCTTGGTCTTAATATCCTTGTCGCATATTCTCGCGATATTGATATCAACATTGCTTTTATCTTTCAGAAATGCTCTCTTAGATTGCAGCGCCTTTATGACGCCCGATCCAATATGACCAAATCCTATCAATCCTATATTTATCTTTTTCATATGCCTACTCTCATACGATCGCATATGGAACCTCTCCCGAATGCAATGCGAGGTTTCATAGCATATCGTTATATTGTGACAAAAAATTCGCGATGATTAGATTGGTCGGGGGGATGAGATTCGAACTCACGACCTCTTGCACCCCAAGCAAGCGCGCTAAACCGGGCTGCGCCACCCCCCGTAGAAATTCCATACAACAAATTTTTTACCCATACCGTGCTTTGCTGCCCTTAATTATTCTATATAAGTAACGCCTTTCGACACGGCAGTATCAATAAACCCCCTCTTTTTTCGGCGAGCGGGTCATCAGATCATGGACTGCTTTCTTCGGATCCTTATCTTCGTAAAGAACCTTATAAATCTGTTCGGTTATCGGCATCTCGATCTTGTTCTTATTCGCGAGCTCATGAGCCGACTCTGTCGTTGCCACTCCCTCAACAACCATCTCAGTCTCTTTGAGCGCCTCTTTTAAGGTCTTGCCCTTGCCGATCTCTTCGCCGAAGCGCCTGTTTCTCGAATATAAGCTTATACATGTCGTCGCGAGATCGCCGAGGCCGCTTAAGCCGTAGAATGTCTCTTTTTTCGCTCCCATCGCAACGCCGAGCCTCGCCATCTCGACTAAGCCTCTCGTGAGAAGCGCCGCTTTCGCATTCGTCCCGAAACCGAGCGCGTCTGAGATGCCCGCTGCTATCGCAATAGTGTTCTTCAATGAGCCGCCGAGCTCCACTCCAACGATGTCGCTATTTGTATAGACCCTGAAACGATCCGTCATGAATACGGACTGGATCTCTTTCGCTATAGCGATGTCCTGCGAAGACGCTACTATGGTTGTAGGAATATCTTGCGCGACCTCGCGGGCAATCGTCGGGCCTGACAAAACCGAAATAAGCGCCTCGCCCAAAATTTCACGGATTATCTCTGACATGCGCTTCAGCGACTTATTCTCTATACCCTTGGTCACGCTGACAAATATCTTATCGGATGTCTTGTATGCGGCAAGCCTTGTGAGGATTGGCCTCATATATTGAGAAGGCGCCGCAAGCACGACAATGTCCTTTCTGTTGATCGCGTCGTCCAAAGAAGATGTTATCTCGACTTCATCAGGAATCCTTATCCCCGGCAAAAATTTTGTGTTAACCTTTTTTGTTTTTAATATCTTGATATAATCCGGAAACGCGCCCCACAGGGTCACGTTGCAGCCTTTTTTAGCCAAAATGACGGCTAAGGTAGTGCCCCATCCGCCATCGCCTACTATCCCTATATTCTTCCTCGTATTTTTTATTTTCATAGTCCTATTAATATAATCAGCGTAAACAGAAACCTAATATATCACAAGGCCGTATTTTAGTCAATTCCATAGACGACGAATGAATTCTCTGCGTGAGCCCTTTGTGTTGAGTCTCGTTTTGACAGAACTTTTGCGGCTTAAGCCTTACGCTGCTGTCAAAAATTTTGACACATTATAGCGATTTAGTAAAAAATTTTAAATTCCTAAAAGAAGTTAAAATTTTGTCAAAATTTTTCCAGAATAAATTGGCATGCTTAAATGCCAATTTATGTCAGCGGAAGGCTGGCCGCAAAAGTAGCCGCCTCTACTTTGATGGTTGACGCGAAAAATTCAGGCTGTGAACAAAATACTTTGTGCTCACCATAACGAGTTTTAGGTTTAAAGCGGTGAGGACCAGAAAAATTAAAGGGAGAGCCGCATGAATATAGTCTTTTTTGGCACATCAGAGTTTACGATGCCTATATTGCGCAGGCTCATAGATTCAAAACATGCGATATTGGCGGTAGTGACACAGCCTGATAAGCAGAAGGGCAGACGACTTAAGTTATCGCCGCCTCCGACGAAGGTCCTGGCACAGGCCAAAAATATCCCCGTCTATCAGCCGGATAATGCCTCGAGCAAGGACTCGCTGGAATATTTAAGAAGGCTCAAGGCCGACCTATTTGTCGTTGCGGCGTTTGGGCAGATCCTCAAGAAAGAAGTATTGGAAATGCCCAAAAATTACTCCTTAAACGTGCATGGCTCACTTCTGCCAAAGTATAGAGGCGCCGCGCCTACGAACTGGGCAATAATTAATGGCGACAGGACTTCCGGCGTCACGGTAATAAAAATGAACGAAAGTATGGACGAAGGAGACATCATATTTAAAAAAGAGATAGCGATTGACGCTGAAGATACAAACATTACTTTAAGTGAAAAATTATCCGATCTCGCCGCCAGCTCATTGATGGAAACCATCGAATTGATCGAATCGAATAAAGTAAAACTTATAGAACAGGATGATTCGGCCGCGACATATGCGCCGAAATTAAAGAAAAAGGATGGACTGATAAACTGGAATGAGCCGGCGCTTACGATTCATCGTAAAGTTCGCGGGCTGCTGCCGTGGCCTGGCGCTTACACATCTTTTAAAGATAAAATATTAAAGATCTTAAAAACAGAAGTCGCGCAAGAGTTGAAAGAAAAAGCGAAAAATGGCGAAGTCGTCGCGATTTTAAAACATAAAGGCATAGTGGTGAAGACCGGTTCGGGCAATCTATTGATACAGTATGTCCAAATTGAGGGTAAGAAGCCGCTTGACACCGATGCCTTCCTATGCGGCCACAAAGTAGAGGCCGGTTATATATTCGGAAATTAGGATCCTTTGGCGGATTTTTATTGAAATTTTTGCAAGATATGGTATGCTGTTTTAAATCTTTAATACAAGGGTAATATTAACGAAGTAGCGTAAGAAAACAGTTGCGCTACATTATTATGGGAGGGGATTATGACAAGAAATGTCAAGGTGAAGAACGCGGATGTAGACAATAAGACATCGTGTGACTGCGAGCCCGCTGGAAAAAAGGCCTCCAAGAAGAGCTGGGAAACCCCAAAGATAGAAGATGTCTCTGGCAAAATAATGGCCCAGCCTTATATCAGATTTACTTAATATATGGTCTTCCCAAAATATGTTAAAGTAAGACAGGAGCGGTTCGGGGCAGTTGTCTTCGATACGCTAAAAGAAAAGGTGTTTGTTTCAAACCCGACAGGCGCGGACATACTGCGCCTTCTTGGTGAGGAAAAGTCTATTGGTGATATCTGCGATGAATTAAGCCAAAGCTACGATGGAAATCCCGCGCAATTAAAAGTGGAAGTAAATAACTTCGTCGATGAATTGCGGAAGAGAGAACTGTTTATTATATGAATAAGGCACAGGGCATCATAGAAGAACTCGAGGATATAGGTATAACCGGCTCCAATGTCGAAGATTTTGACTCACCCTTATTTATCGCATGGCAATTGAACTCTGCCTGTAACCTCGATTGCCTTCACTGTTGTGAAGAGGCGGGGCACGAGATGCCGGATGAGTTGGATACTGATGAGGCCATTGATTTTTGCCGCCAGATTATAGACTTAAAGATTCCCTATGCGGCTATCTCCGGCGGAGAGCCGATGTTATGCCCGCATTTCTTTGAGCTCGCCGAGCTTCTTACCTCAAACGGTGTGAGCCTGAAAGTAGAAACGAATGGGATGTTTATCGGCGATAGGGAGGCGAAACGCTTTGCTAAGTTAGGCATGCGTTCGATTCAGATAAGTTTAGATGGCGCAACTGCCCAAACCCATGAAATTATGAGAAAGAGGGG
>MHFG01000009.1:5995-16960 GCA_001804065.1 Omnitrophica bacterium RIFCSPHIGHO2_02_FULL_46_20 | reverse complement strand
AAGCGGTCATGAACTTTATCAAAGACTGCGTTGCTAATAATATAAAAGCGGAAGTGACTTGTCTGAATCTGCCGGGCGTAAATCTTGAAGAATGCGAGAGGATAGCGGAGTATTTGGGAGCAAGTTTTAGATCAAGATATATAGGGATTGTAGGTTAGGCCATATGAATAAAATAATCGGATTTATTCAAAGGGAGCGTTTATACATACTCATATTAGTATTCGTTTTGCTGTTTAATTTAGCCGCCATTTTACATGGAGAGTCAAAATCAAAACAGAAGGTAGTCCCCGGACCTACAAGCGTCTTGAGCGCTGAAGAGGCCAAGGCGAAAAAATTCGAAGAAAGTTTAGTAAGGCGCCAGGAGATGGAGAAAGCGCTTCATAAGAATAAAGAAGCGCTTATTTTATTCAGCCTTGCCGCTATCCTCATCCTCGGACTCATATTACTAGGCCTGGTCATCGACGCGATAATTTTCTCTTCAAAGTTAGCAGGAAAGAATCTGGATGTGCATACCCGCATTCCCGGGCCGGTTAGATGGGGGTTATTGGATGTCGGGAAGGTAGTTCTATTACTTTTATTTTTTGCTTATCTTTTAATACTTTCAGAGGTATTTCTCTCGAGACTTTTTCCGATATTGAAAGTTGATAATTTCAGAATGATAGTCAATACCTCGCTGCTTGATATAATTGCCGCGGCTCTAATATTATACTTTACAATCGACCGGCATAAGGAGAGGTTGGCAGCGCTCGGGCTATCAACTAAGGATTTTTTTAAGAATGTCTTTTACGGTATCGTAGGGTATATTGCCCTGATACCTATTCTTATAGCGCTATTGATTATAACCGCAGTTGTCATAAATATCATAAAATACGTTCCCGAAAGGCAGCCGGTTGTGGAATTGTTCTTGAAAGAAAAGGATATTGCGTTCCTTGCCTACTCGAGCCTATTCGCGGCTATAATCGGCCCTATAATAGAAGAGCTATTCTTCAGGGGATTCATGTATGGCGCATTGAAGAAATATTTAGGAGTATTATGGGCGATGATTATGACGGCGGCTGTCTTTGCCGCGCTGCATACGCAGATTGTAGGCTTTCTCCCTATAATGGCGCTCGGAATTCTATTAGCGTACATTTATGAGAAGACAGGCACGCTTGTTTCGTCGATAACCGCGCATATCATACATAATTTGAGCATGGTCTTCTTAATTTTTTTAATAAAACAGGTCGGGTATGGCTAAAGTTTCTATTATTAGATGCCCTGATTATGAAACGGCGAATGTATTCAATGCTGTTAAAAGGGCCGTGGATTTAATAGGCGGCATCGATACGTTTGTTAAGCCGGGCATGAAGGTGTTATTAAAGCCGAATCTGCTCTCAGCGCGTGTCCCTGACGACGCTGTAGATACGCACCCTGAAGTGGTCAGGGCGGTTGTTCGTCTTGTTAAGGGCGCGGGCGCGGTTCCTTGCATAGGTGACTCCCCTGGCGGGTACGGGAAGAATATCGACGAGGTATTTGAAAAATCAGGAATTAAAAGAATGGCCGAAGAGGAAGGCGTTGAGCTAAAGAGATTTACAGCATCCAGATTCGTGAACGGGACACCGATAGCTCGCCAGATATTCGACTCCGACCGCGTTATTTCGATACCTAAGCTCAAGACTCATTCCGTTACCGTATTGACAGCAGCCATTAAAAATATGTTTGGCGCGGTGGTGGGCCTTTATAAGGCCCAATGCCATTCGCGCGCGCCAAAGGAGGAAGATTTTTGCAGGATCATAGCCAAAGTTTATTCTATAGCGAGGCCGCATCTTACGATCGTGGATGGAATCATCGCTATGGAAGGCGATGGCCCGTCATCAGGCGCAATAAGAAAGATGAATCTTATCATGGCAGGCATGGACGCGGTTGCCATAGATTCATGCCTTGCGAAGATCATGGGCGTGAAGCCATTAGATATACTTGTCACAAAAGAGGCTTATGAGGCTAAATTGGGCGAAGCGGATATGTCAAAAATAGAGGTCATGGGGGACGACCTCGATACTTTTATCGCTAAAGATTTTAAACTGCCCCAGACGACGCCCTTAAAGTTTTTACCGAGGAGCGTTATGAACGGCATCGCGTCTTTAATAAAGTTTAAGCCGTATATAGATATTGAAATTTGCAGGAGATGCAACCTTTGCAAGATCGCGTGTCCGGTAAGCTGTATAGAGATAGAAAAAAATTATTGCAGGATCGATTACAAAAAGTGCGTAAGATGCCTGTGCTGCCACGAGGTTTGCCCTTATAGGGCGATAAGCATCAAGCGCAATATTTTAACCAAGATGGTGTGGGGCTAATATGCCGGTAGAGACTATTTACTGGAAATCCGGAAAGGTAAGATTCATCAACCAGACGCTATTGCCTCATAAACTAAAATACGTTTCTACTGACGATATTTATAGGCTTTGGCGGGCAATAAAGGCCCTCGAGATACGCGGCGCACCTGCCCTCGGCATAGCCGGAGCGCTTGGCGCAATTGTCGGTATAAAAGATTCAAAGGCAAAGGATTTTAGAAAGTTTTTTGGAGAATTAAAGAAAGTAACTAAATACATCGGTTCCTCAAGGCCCACGGCAATAAATCTATTCTGGGCGCTCGAGAGGATGAAGGGGGCGGCGTACAGGCACAGGAAAGAATCGATAAGCCGCATAAAAAATATTCTGTTAAAAGAAGCGCTTAAGATAATCTACGAGGACAAAAGGAACTGCCGCCGTATGGCCCGTTATGGAGCGAGCCTTGTCAGGAAAGGCTCAAGGATCCTTACCCATTGTAATGCAGGAGGGCTTGCCACAGCTGATTATGGCACAGCGCTCGGCGTACTATTTGAAGCGAATAAGCAGGGTAAGCGCATAAAGGCCTATGTTGACGAGACACGTCCGTTATTACAGGGCGCGCGTCTCACTACGTGGGAATTGATGCGCGCTGGAATTGATACGACATTGATCTGCGATAATATGGCGGCAGGTATTATGGCGCAAGGTAAGATAGATATGATATTCGTCGGAGCAGACCGTATCGCGGCAAACGGCGATGCCGCGAATAAGATCGGAACTTACAATCTTGCGGTGCTCGCTCATCACCATAAAGTTCCATTTTATGTTGTCGCACCGCTGTCAACGTTCGATTTTCGTATAAAGACAGGTAAAGAGATCCCCATAGAAGAGCGTGACGGCGATGAGGTAAGGGCTCTTTGCGGCAGGATGGTAGCGCCGCGGAACGTAAAAGTCTATAATCCGGCTTTTGATGTTACTCCGAATGAGTTAATAACAGCGATCATCACCGAAAAAGGCATATTCAAAAAACCGTATGAACCCCGCACCTTCTTAAAGGCGCGGGATGGATAAAGAAGGTGCGGGGTGAAAATAAAAGATTTAGGTGAAATAAATTTAATAAAGCGATTGTCGAAAGGATTTCGTCTCGATAGATCCGTTATAAAAGGCGCTGGCGACGACGCTGCTGTAATTCGATGGACAAAAGACAAATACCTTCTATTTACCTGCGACATGGCCATCGAAGATGTGCATTTTAATTTGAAGGAATCCGCGCCTTTTCAAATAGGGTGGAAAGCGCTCGGCCGCAATATTAGCGATATCGCGGCGATGGGCGGTGTCCCAAGATATGCCGTTGTCTCTCTGGGGATAAGTCCTGAATTGAATATATCGGTTGCGGATGGTATCTGTAAAGGTATTAAAAACCTCGCCGATAGATTTGGCGTAAGCATCGTAGGCGGCGACATGTCAAGAGCCAAAAAAATAGTTATAGATATTTCATTGATAGGCGAGGTTGAAAAAAATAAACTTACTTTACGCAGCGGCGCAAAAAAAGGAGACGTTATACTTGTAACAGGCGCTTTGGGCGGCTCGATAAAAGGAAAACATTTAAATTTTATGCCGAGGATCAGCGAAGCGCGAAAAATTTTAAAAGGGTTTAAAATAAATTCCATGATAGATATTTCTGACGGGCTTGCGCTGGATCTATACAGAATTCTCAAGGCAAGTTCAGTCGGGGCTTACATATATGAGGGCGCGATTCCAATCTCAAAAGATGCGCGGTCTTTAAAAAACGCGTTATATGATGGCGAAGATTATGAACTTTTGTTTACTATGGGCGCAAAAGAAGCAGGAAGGTTCTTTAATACTTCGACTTCGTTCAGTATCAACCCTGAGCATGGTCGAAGGGTTAATACGGCTTATCAAAAGATGAAGACCCCCTTCACGCTTATCGGAGAGATAGTAGATAAGAAAAAGGGTTATAAGATAATCAGGCAAGACGGTAGAAAAGAAAAAATAAAGGCAATAGGATATCTGCACTTTTAGTAAAGATGAACCCCGCCCATTCTTAAAGGCGGGGTAACGAGTAGGAGAATGAGCGGGGTGAAAATAATATCTAACAATGTAGAAGAGACTATAGGGCTTGGCGAAAGATTAGCCAAAAAGCTTAAAAAGGGCGATTGTTTAGCGCTCGTCGGAGACTTAGGAACGGGCAAGACTATATTTACGAAAGGCATCGCAAAAGGACTCGGCGTAAAGAACGCGCGCTACGTCAACAGCCCGACATTTGTCATCGTAAAAGAATATAAGGGCAGAGTGCCTCTGTATCATTTCGATTTATACAGGCTTGACCATTACACGTCGTTTGATGAAATGAATTATAACGAATATTTTTATGGCGATGGTGTAACTGTCATAGAATGGGCGGATAAGATAAGAGAATTGCTGCCTAAGAAATACTGGGAAGTTGTCATGGAAGCGGTGGGTGAAAAAAACAGAAAGATAGAGATCAGGAGAAGGTGACCCACGCACCTTCTTAAGGGCGGGATAATGTATAGGAGAATGAGCGGGGTGAACGTATTGGCCATAGATACATCTACAGATTATTTAAGCCTTGCCATATTAAGGGGTGATAGTGTGGCGGCGAAATTTCATAAAAAAGCTGACATGAGGCACTCTATCCTGCTTGTTCCCATGATAGATAAATTACTCAAGAGCTCGGGGCTCAAACTCAAAGATATAGATTGTTTCGCGATAAGCATCGGCCCCGGCTCATTCACAGGGCTACGAATCGGTGTTACGGTTGTGAAAGGCATGGCGTTCGCGTTAAAAAAACCGATCGTTACCGTGCCGACCCTTGATGTCATAGCAAATAACGTTAAAGATTTTATTGGTATCATATGCGCGGTTCTGGACGCGAGAAAAAATAAAGTTTACGCCTGCCTGTATAAATCTGACAGAAAAACAATCAAAAGGATTTCGAAATATTTACTGTTTCCTTTAGCGGATTTATTGAAGAAAATTGGAAAGTATGATAAAGTTTTATTTTTAGGAGATATAGTGGAAAAGCATAACTTCGGCAGAGACTGGCCCGCCTTCGCATTCGACAACAAAACTACGCGATGCTCCGGTTGGCATCCCAAAGCTGAAATAGCCGCAAGGCTTGGGCTGGAAATATTCAATAAGAAAAAATTTGTGAAACCGGAAGATCTCGAGCCGCTCTATTTGTATTCGAGAGAGTGCGACATTACAGGTCGATAGCGCGCCGAAGGAAGTGGTATGACAGGCAAATGACAAGTATCGCTGTAAAGACAAGAAACGGGGTTACGCGGGCGCGTTATCGTCCTACATGGGCGGATGTAGACTTGGGCGCGATAGAATATAACTATGCGCAGGTGAAGAGACTCGTCGGGAAAAACGTGATGTTGATGGTGGTTGTGAAGGCGAATGCCTACGGCCACGGCACTGTAGAGATCTCTCAGGCGCTGGAAAAGATGGGCGTCGCCTATCTCGGAGTAGCAACTACGGACGAGGCGGTACGCTTAAGGGACCACGGTATAAAGACGCCGATATTGATATTGGGCTCAGTCTTGCCGGAAGAAGTCAAGATTGCCAAAGACCGCGATATTACATTAACGTTATGCAGCCATGAAATATTAAATGAGATAAAAAGGTTAACGAAACACGATACGGACAGCGATACGAAAGTAAGGGTCCACATCAAAATTGATACCGGTATGGGCCGCATTGGTGTCTGGCACGAAGGAGCGCTCTCTTTTGTGAAAGATGTCGCGAATGAAAAATGTATAGCTCTCGAGGGTGTCTATACCCATTTTTCAAGCGCCGGACGTGACGAATTCTTTACAAATTATCAGATCGAATCTTTTGAACACCTTCTGATTTCAATAGAAAAGAATTGGATAAAGATACCTTTAAGGCACGCCGCGAATTCCATAGCAACAGTCGACTTCAAAAGGGCGCACCTTAACCTATCGCGGCCTGGACTTATCATTTACGGTATGTATCCTAAGCATACATTCCCGAAATTGATTAAGTTAAAACCGGCAATGTCTCTAAAGACAAAGATCGTATTCATAAAAGATATACCGCCAGGCCGTTCAATAAGTTATGGCAGGACATTTATCACGCAAAAACATACAAGGATAGCCACTTTGCCGATAGGTTACGCGGATGGTTATCATAGAAACCTCTCAAATAAGGCCGAGGTGCTGGTCCGCGGACAATACGCGCCGGTTGTGGGCAAGGTTACTATGGATCAGACAATGATAGATATCGGCCATATAAAAGGGGTTAAAATCGGCGATGAAGTAGTGCTGATAGGGAAGCAGGGCCGTCATGAGATACGCATCGAAAAACTGGCCCGACTCGCGGGCACTATAGCCTACGACTTTATCTGCTCAATATCCAACCGAGTTCCTCGTATCTACAAGTATTAAAAAGCCTCTATTTTTATTGATTTGACAATCCGTTAAGGTATAGTATATAATTTTAAGCCGAAGTCAAATTAGGGGGAAGAGATGAAACCCTGTATTGCATTCAGGAGAAGGTTCCATATGCAATCGTAAGGGGGTTGGCACATGAAATCTCACATTGTATTCGGGAGAGGTTCCATATGCAATTGTAAGGGGGTAGGCATATGAAAAGTGATAAGATAAAGAAAGGTGTCGAAAGGGCGGGGGCGAGGTCCCTATTATATGCCACAGGCATATCAAAAGAAGATATGGCAAAGCCTTTCATAGCGGTTGCCACGTCGAGGGCCGATATTATCCCTGGCCACACGCATATGGGCCGTTTGGAACGCTTTATCGAACGCGGTATCGCTATGGCCGGCGGCGTGCCATTTTTCTTCGGTATTCCCGGCATCTGCGACGGCATTGCAATGGGCCATACCGGCATGAAATATTCGCTTGCTTCGCGTGAACTCATAGCCGATATGATCGAGACTATCGTAAAGGCGCATTGCTTTGACGGTTTAGTGTGTTTGACGAATTGTGATAAGATCACGCCCGGTATGCTTATGGGCGCTGGAAGAGTTAATATACCATCTATCTTTGTTACGGCAGGTCCGATGTTGAGCGGTAATTATAAGGGCAGGCGCCTTTCGCTTGTAAAAGACACTTTTGAGGCTGTCGGAAGGTTTAAGTCGGGCGATATTTCACAGGAAGAACTCAATGCGCTTGAAATGTGCGCGTGTCCCGGTCCGGGAGCTTGTCAGGGCCTATACACCGCGAACTCAATGGCTTGTATAACCGAGGCGCTCGGCATGAGCGTTCCAGGATGCGCTACCGCATTAGCAGTTTCAGCTAAGAAGGACAGAATAGCGCAGGAGTCGGGCGAAAGGATAGTGAATTTAGTTCGAAGAAATGTCCTGCCTCGCACCATAATGAGAAAAGAGGCATTCGAGAATGCCATAAAGATAGATATGGCGCTCGGAGGCTCTACAAATACAGTTTTGCATTTACTTGCTATCGCAAAAGAATTCGGCGTCGACATCTCTTTAGATATGTTCGATTCCATATCTCGGCTCACTCCCCATATTACGAATATTCTTCCCGCCGGCGAACATTTTATGGAGGATCTAGAATACGCAGGCGGTATTCCCGCGATAATGAAGAGAATGAAGAATTCGTTAAATGATATCATGACATCCAGCTCAAAGACCATAAGCCAGATCGCGAATGAGGCCCAAGTCCTCGATGAGAGCGTCATCCGCGATCCAAAAAATCCGTATCATCCTGAGGGCGGGATAGCGGTTTTAAAAGGAAACCTGGCGCCTGAAGGCAGTGTCATAAAACAGATAGCTGTTTCTAAAGCGATGATGCAATTTACCGGTTTGGCGCGCGTCTTTGATTCGGAAGAGGCATGCATGCAGGCTATAATGGCTCGAAAGGTCAAAAAAGGCGACTGCCTCGTTATAAGATACGAAGGGCCGAAGGGCGGCCCGGGCATGAGGGAGATGCTCTCTCCGACGTCAACGATAGTCGGAATGGGGTTGGCGGATAGCGTCGCGTTGATCACCGACGGAAGATTTTCGGGCGGGACGCAAGGGCCATGCCTGGGGCATATTTCTCCTGAGGCTCAGGTAGGCGGGGCAATCGCTATTGTTGAAGATGGCGATGAGATATCGATAGATATTCCGAAGAGAAGATTGGAATTAAAATTGGGCGATGCGGAAATAAAAGCGCGTCTCGCAAAGTGGCGCGCCCCTGAGATCAAAGAGAAAGAAGGGTATCTGGCGCGTTACGCGAAATTTGTTTCGTCAGCGTCTCTAGGGGCGATCTTAAAGGTCTAGAAATGAAGATGACAGGCGCAAAAATATTAATAGAGTCTTTAAAGAAAGAGAATGTGGAAGTCATTTTTGGCTATCCGGGCGGACAGGTCCTGCCTATCTTTGACCAATTGTATGACGCGCCAATAAAGCTCATATTGACTCGTCACGAGCAGGCAGCGGCTCACGCTGCTGACGGATATGCCAGGGCGACGGGCAAGGCCGGGGTGTGCCTCGCGACATCAGGGCCGGGCGCGACCAATCTTGTAACTGGTATCGCGACTGCGTACATGGACTCTATCCCGATAGTCGCTATTACAGGACAGGTAAAGTCATTTTTAATAGGTAATGACGCTTTTCAAGAAGCCGACATCACCGGAATAACGAGGCCTGTCACTAAACACAATTATCTGATAGAGGACGTGAAGGACCTTGCGCGGACAATAAAAGAGGCATTTCATATTGCGCGCACAGGACGGCCTGGGCCGGTTTTGATAGATCTGCCGAGCGACATTCAGATGCACGAGACAGAGTTTCATTATCCGGAAAAGGTGGATATGCGCGGGTATAATCCCACATATGTCGGCCATCCGGGCCAGATCAAAAGAGCGGCCAAGGCTATTGAAACTGCCAGGCGGCCCATACTTTATGTTGGCGGCGGCGTTATAATATCAGATGCCTCGGAAGAGGTGCGGAGTCTCGCGATCAAAAATGAGATCCCGGTTACTATGACACTCCTCGGACTCGGCGCATTTCCAATGACGCACAAGCTATCGCTCGGTATGCTCGGAATGCATGGCACAGCTTATGCTAATCACGCGATAATGGAATCAGACCTTATCATAGCTGTAGGCGCCCGTTTCGATGACCGTGTTACTGGAAAACTGGATGTATTCGCCCCGCATGCCAAGGTCATTCATATTGATATAGATCCGACAAGTGTTTCGAAAAATGTCAATGTCGATATACCTATTGTCGGTGACGCAAAGAACATTTTGGCTCAGCTTAACAAGAATGTGAAAAATTGCGATACAAAGGACTGGCTGAAGAAAATAGACGAGTGGAAGACAGCCTATCCGATGAAGTATAAGGATGATGATAAACTGCGTCCTCAATATATTGTGGAGCAAATTTATGAAGCGACAAAAGGCGAGGCGATCATCACGACTGAGGTCGGACAGAATCAGATGTGGGCAGCGCAGTTCTATAAATTTATAAAGCCAAGGACGATACTTTCATCCGGAGGTCTCGGAACTATGGGATACGGGTTTCCTGCGGCTATCGGCGCAAAGGTCGGAAAACCCAAGGCGGATGTCTTCGATATAGCAGGCGACGGCTCTATACAGATGAATATTCAGGAACTTGCGACAGCCGTTATAAATAAGATACCTGTTAAGATCGCGATATTAAATAATTGCTATCTTGGCATGGTGCGGCAGTGGCAGGAGCTATTTTATAATAAGCGATATTCCCATACTGCCCTGTGCGAGGATTGCCCTGATTTCGTTAAACTCGCCCAGAGTTACGGCGCTGTCGGAATGAGGATAACCAAGAAGCGCGATGTGAGGCCCGCGATTGATAAGGCGATAAAGACAGACAATACAGTCATTCTAGATTTTCATGTCGAAAAGGAAGAGAACGTCTTTCCTATGGTTCCGGCAGGCGAGGCGATAAATAAAATGATAAGCGGCGGTTTGGCATAAAATAGGAAAACGCTTATGAAGCATACGATATCAGTCTTAGTTGAAAATAAATTCGGAGTTTTAGCGCGGATAGCGGGCCTATTCAGCGCGCGCGGATTCAATATCGATTCATTGGCAGTCGGCGAAACGGAGGATCCGACCGTGTCGAGGATGACGATTGTCTCCGAAGGCGACGAGAAGACGCTCGAGCAGATAAAGAAGCAATTGAATAAACTTATTGATGTTATCAAGGTCGCGGACTTCAAGGAAGGCGAATTTATCGACAGAGAATTGATGCTTATAAAAGTTTCTGTGAGCGCAAGGACGCGCAAGGATATCCTCGAAGCGGTCAGCAGCATCGGCGCAAAGTTAGTGAATGCCGGCTCAAAATCATTGAGCATTGAGATCTCGTCCGATCAAAATAAGATAAAAGCTCTTTTGGAGCTGATGCGCCCCTTCGGGATAATTGAGGTTGTTAGGACAGGAAGGATCGCGATGGACACGAGTGAAAAAGGCCTTGAGGCAGAGGGTAAGCCTTAAGGCGAATGAATAATGAAAAAGAGCGAAAGGAGCGGCACAAATGGCGAAAATATATTATGACAACGATGCGGATCTAAACATCTTGAAAGGCAAAAGAATAGCGGTTATTGGATATGGTATCCAGGGCCGCGCGCAAAGCCTTAATCTTCG
>MHFG01000009.1:0-5981 GCA_001804065.1 Omnitrophica bacterium RIFCSPHIGHO2_02_FULL_46_20 | reverse complement strand
TAATCTTCGCGATTCCGGATTCGATGTAATTGTGAGCGAACTTCCCGGAACGAAGAATTATGAACAGGCCAAGCAGGACGGATTTAATCCGGTTTCGGCAAAAGAGGCGTCCGCCGCCGCGGATATCGTGCAGATATTGACCGAAGACCATGTCCAGGCCAAAGTTTATAAAAACGATATAGCCGAGAATATGGCGAAAGGAAAGGTGCTCATATTTTCTCATGGCTTCAATATACGTTTTAAACAGATAAAGCCTTCTAAGAAGATAGATGTTGTCATGATAGCGCCAAAAGGGCCGGGCGCTTTGGTCAGAAGAATGTACGAAGAAGGTAAGGGCGTCCCGTGTTTGGTCGCGGTATATCAAAATGCTACGGGCAACGCGTTAAAGGTCGCGCTTGCGTACGCTAAGGGTATCGGCGGGACACGCGCAGGCGTTATAGAGACGACATTCGAAGAGGAGACAGAGACAGATCTATTCGGAGAACAGGCTGTTCTGTGCGGCGGCGTGAGCGAGCTTATTATGGCGGGATTCGATACGCTCGTCAAGGCGGGATATCAGCCGGAGATAGCCTATTTTGAAGTGCTGCATGAGTTAAAACTGGTAACCGATCTGATCCAGGAAAAAGGCATAAGCGGCATGAGGCGATGTGTTTCCAATACCGCTTGCTACGGAGATCTATCTCGCGGGAAAAAGATCATTACGGAAAAGACCCGGAAAGTAATGGAAAAGATGCTCAAAGAGGTAAAATCGGGCAAGTTCGCGCGCGAATGGATCAAAGAGAACGAGATGGGCAGGTGCAATTTTAATAATCTTTTGAAACAAGGCGACGAACATCCGATAGAGAAGGTCGGAGAGAATTTAAGAAAAATGATGCCATGGATGAAGAAGGCGTAAAATTTTTTCGCTTCAGCGGAGGCAGCGTAACTTGCGGTGGTCGCCTTCCGCGGACGCAAATTTACATTTGGCATGTGAATTTGCTCGAACAAATTTTTACAAAAATTTAACTTCTTTCATATGCTAACTCTCCTACAATTGCATATGGAACTTTTATTGAGCGCGATGCGAAGTTTCAGGAATTTAAATTTTTTGCTATACCGCCATAAGGTGTAAAAATTTGTTAACGCCGCTTCAGGCGTATCCACCGCAAGTTTCGCCTGCAAGTGGAGCGAAAACTTTTACTTGAGGAAAGGGGTAACAGCGGCGGAAGGCGGACCACCGAAAGTTCCACCATAGAGAGAAACGGAAAAACTAAGGATAGAAACAAAAGCGATGGGCGAAGAGAAGATAATAATATTCGACACAACATTGCGCGACGGGGAACAGTGCCCGGGCGCAAGCCTGAATATTAACGAGAAGATCGAGATAGCAAAGCAGCTGGCTATACTTGGCGTTGATGTTATTGAGGCAGGATTTCCTGTCTCCAGCCCGGGCGATTTCGAAGCCGTTAAGCGGGTAGCAAAGGAAGTAAGGGGGCCGATAATCTGCGGCCTGGCTCGCGCTATTCCTAAAGATATAAACGCATCTTACAATGCCGTGAGGTCCGCCCATCGGCCGCGCATCCATGTATTTCTGGCCACCTCTAAGATCCACATGAAGTATAAATTGAAGAAGGCAGAGGATGAGATACTACGCCTTGCCGTGGCAGCCGTAAAGTTAGCCAGAAATAAATGTGAGGATGTGGAGTTTTCTCCTGAAGACGCTTCGAGAACTGAAGATAAGTTTTTGTATAAAGTCGTTGATGCCGTAATCAAGGCAGGCGCAAGGACCGTCAATATTCCTGACACAGTAGGATATTCTACGCCTTATGAATTCAGTGAGATCATCAAAGGAATGCGTCAGAATGTCGTCGGGATAGAGAAAGCCGTTATCAGCGTCCACTGTCATAACGATCTTGGTCTTGGAGTCGCGAATTCTCTTTTGGCTGTCTTAAATGGCGCGCGGCAGGTAGAGTGCACGATTAACGGCTTAGGCGAGCGCGCGGGAAATGCGTCGCTGGAAGAGATCGTAATGACTATAAGGACGCGCAACGATATATTCAAAGGTATAAAGACATGCATAAATACGAAGGAAATATTTAAGACGAGCCGGCTTGTTTCAAAGCTGACCGGCATGCCGGTACAGCCGAATAAGGCCATTGTCGGCGCAAATGCCTTCGCTCATGAATCCGGCATTCATCAGGACGGGGTCTTGAAGGAGAGCCTCACCTACGAGATAATGAGGCCTGAAGATGTCGGAGTTATGGGAACGAATTTAGTTTTGGGGAAACATTCGGGAAGGCATGCGTTTAAAGAAAGGCTTAAAGCATTAGGCTTTATACTAAAGGAAGAAAAATTAGAGAAAGCATTCGATCGATTTAAGGAACTGGCCGATAAGAAGAAGCAGATTTACGACGAGGACTTGGAGACGATAGTTAACGAAGAGATCTCGAAGATCCCGGAAGAATTAAAGTTAGTCCATTTCTATATTGCGTCCGGGGATAGGATAAAACCTACGGCAACGATTGCGATTAAGTATAAAGGTAAATTTTTCGAAAGCACGTCTAACGGCGACGGGCCTGTCGACGCCTGTTACAGGGCCATAGACAAGGTTATCAAGATAGACGGAAAACTTATAGATTACCAGATAAAGTCTGTGACGAGCGGCAAGGACGCGCTCGGCGAGGTTTCGATAAAGATAGGCCGAAAGAGCGACGTGGTTTCAGGGAGGGGCGCAAGCACCGACATAATAGAGGCGAGCATCAAGGCTTACATTAATGCGGTGAATAGGCTTCTCCACAAGGAAAGCCATAAGCTTTAAGTTATAAGATAGTCAAGTGATTGGGGTCAGGTCCCAAGGGGACAGGTCTCAACTATTGGCGTAACTTGCGCACGCGTTTCAACGCCGCTTCAGCAACGCCCCCGCAAGCTTCACCATCGAGGGCTAAATTCTTGTATGGCTGAACTGACTTATGGACTCATAGGACATCCGGTAGAGCACTCGCTCTCGCCTGCGATGCAGAATGCGGCATTCGCGGCAGCCAAGATAGACGCTGAATATAAGCTCTTTAACGTCGCGCCTGATAATTTAGAAGTGTTCTTAAGAGATCTTGTAAAGAATAATATTGCGGGCGCTAATGTTACTATTCCGCATAAGGTCAAGGCTAAGGAATATATCGAGAAGAACGGCGTATTGGATAAATACGCCGAGAGGCTGGGCGCCGTCAATACAATAAAGGTGGAAGACGGGAAATTGAAAGGCTTCAATACCGACGGCCCCGGATTTTACCGCTCTTTAGTAGAGGATTTAAAATTCGAGCCTGAAGGCAAGACCGTATTTGTCCTCGGAGCTGGCGGAGCTGCGCGAGCCATAATAATGTATCTCGGCAACGGCCCGAAAAAGATATACGTTGACGATATCGAAGCATGCATGACCGAAGAAATAAAAAAACATTATGAAAAATATTATGACCGGCATAAGCTGGAGGTGGTAAAGAAAGGCGGGAAAAGAGAGGCCATAAACTCGGCGGACCTGCTTATACAGGCGACGCCGGTAGGCATGGATTCTCGCGATCCGCCGCCCATAGACATAGAGCTATTACATCCGGGCTTAAGAGTTTACGATCTCGTATATAATAATCCGATGACAAAACTTGTTGAAGGAGCAACGAAAAAAAAATTACACGCAACGACAGGATTAGGGATGCTCCTGTATCAGGGCGCCATGGCGTTTGAGCTATGGACAGGAAAAAAGGCGCCGGTGGATGTGATGAAGAGGGCATTGAAAGGAGCGCTTAAAGCGGCGGGGGCTTAAGGCATGGGCAAAGCTATTGTTTTTATATTAGGTTCAATAATCGGAAGCTTTTTGAATGTGTGCATTTATAGGCTCCCGAAGGGACGGAGCGTAATATTCCCTGGTTCGCATTGCCCTAATTGTACCGCCAAGATACACTGGTACGACAATATACCGATATTAAGTTTCTTATTCTTAAGCGGAAAGGCAAGGTGCTGCAAGGCAAAGATATCTTTTAGATATTTTATAGTCGAGGCATTAACAGCCGCCGCGTTTCTTATTTTATTTATTTTCTTTGGGAGCAGCGCGAAATTTTTCGCTTACGCTATTCTTGTCTCAGGGCTGATCGTCGCTACATTCGTCGATTTCGAGATTCAGGAGATACCGGATGAAGTTTCCATAGGAGGCCTTGTTGTCGGGCTTGTATTATCAGCCGCCTTTCCTTCTGTCCTGAATGAAGGCACAAGGTTGAACGGTTTTTTAAGTTCATTTTTCGGCGCATTAACTGGCGCAGCGATGATTTACGCTATAGGCATACTGGGTGAATTCGCGTTTAAGAAGAAAGCGATGGGTGGAGGCGATGTCAAGCTTCTTGCCATGATAGGTTCATTCATAGGGTGGAAACTGACTGTGCTGACTTTTTTTATCGCGCCTGCATTCGGCGCGGTGGTAGGCATAATTTTAAAGATAAAAGACGGGAAAGATACTATTCCCTATGGGCCGTATCTTTCACTAGCGGCAATAATTTCTATATTTTGGGGCGAAAAGATTTTGCATTTCTTATCCTATGGAATGTTTTGAGGAAAGAGGAGGCTATTATGCTGCGATATTTGACAAGCGGTGAATCACACGGAAAATGCATGCTTACGATAGTTGACGGCATGCCGGCAGGTTTGAATGTCGACAAATCCATCATCGATGATGAGCTTGCAAAGCGTATGCTTGGCTACGGCCGCGGAAAACGCATGAAGATCGAGTCCGACAGGATAGAGGTGCTTTCCGGAGTCAGGAACGGAAAGACCATAGGCAGTCCCATATCGCTGCTTGTTAAAAACATAGACCACTCGATCGACAGCCTTCCAAAGGTATACGAACCCCGTCCTGGACACGCTGATCTAAGCGGTGCGTTGAAATATAATTTAAACGATATACGCGACGTTCTGGAAAGGGCAAGCGCAAGAGAGACTGTTTCAAGGGTTGCGATAGGCGCTCTTTGCAGGATTTTATTGGCGCAGTTTGGCGTAAAGATAATAAGTCATGTTGTGGCTATAGGCGGGGTTGTCTCAAAAACTAAGGGCTTGTCTCTTGATAAGATAAGCGCTATTTCTGCCAAGTCGCCGGTGACATGCGCTGATATGAAGGCTTCGGCTGATATGCGTAGAGAGATAGATAAGGCGGCAAGATCAGGCGATACGCTCGGCGGGGTCTTTGAGGTTATCATACACGGTGTCCCTCAAGGGTTAGGCAGCTATTCCCAGTGGGATAGAAGAATAGACGCTAATCTCGCGAGAGCCATAATGTCGATCCATGCGATCAAGGGGGTGAGTTTTGGCATAGGATTTGAATCAGCGGCCTTAAAAGGATCGCTCGCGCACGACGAGATTTTCTACGGTAAGTCAAAAGGATTTTACAGGAAGACCAATAATGCCGGCGGCGTCGAAGGCGGCATGACGAACGGCGAAGACATTGTTATTCGCTCTGCCATGAAACCGATCTCGACATTAAGAAAACCTCTTTCTACGGTAGATATCAGAACAAAAAAACGCGTAAAGGCTGCTGTAGAAAGGTCAGATATATGCGCGGTCCCCGCGGCGGCCGTGATAGGCGAGGCCGTATCAGCGATAGAGATAGCGAACGCGATGCTGGATAAGTTCGGAGGAGACTCCCTAACCGAGATGCGCAGGAATTACGAGGGATACATGTCGCAAGTAAAGAGATTTTAATGGTATAGGAAAGTATACCCTTACGGGCACAGGTAAAATACTTTCCTATCTAAAAGTCGCCTGAGCGTTAGCGGGGAATTTTCTTGATGCGTAATATCATATTAGTTGGATTCATGGGGACCGGAAAAACGACGATAGCGATGAAATTATCGCATTTACTTAAGATGCGCTATGTCTCGACGGATGATCTTATAGAAAAAAAAGAGAACGCCACCATAAACGAGATATTTACGAAAAATGGAGAAGGCTATTTTAGGGACGTCGAGAGC
>MHFG01000008.1:10913-11055 GCA_001804065.1 Omnitrophica bacterium RIFCSPHIGHO2_02_FULL_46_20 | reverse complement strand
GATAAGATTCGGCAACATAGCTAAAGATTTCGGCATAATGGAATCGGCAAGGAAGGAGGCGTTCGCGCTCATAGAAAAAGATCCCGAATTAGTTGAAGAGCATCATCGATTGCTAAGAGAGAGTTTATTTGAGAGATTCAGG
>MHFG01000008.1:0-10817 GCA_001804065.1 Omnitrophica bacterium RIFCSPHIGHO2_02_FULL_46_20 | reverse complement strand
CCGACGCAGGACAAGGTCAGGGAAGCCATATTCAATATCCTGGGCGATGTCAGCGGAAAGAACGCGCTGGAACTTTTCGCTGGCAGCGGCGCGTTCGGAATAGAAGCCATTTCGCGCGGAGCCAAGTGCGTTACTTTTGTCGATAATAACTTTCGCTGTACCAAGGCCATTAAAGCTAATCTGGGATCGCTGGATGTCAATGCCTCTAAATATAATATTATAAGGGCAAATGCCTTAAGCGCCCTGCCGCGCATGGCAAAACAGAAAGAAAAGTTCGATATTATATTTCTGGATCCGCCTTATTATAAGGGGATGGCTAAAATTTGCTTGATAAATATAGGCTCTTATGATATAGTATCGCCCGTTGGATTAGTTCTTGTGGAGCACTTTAAAAAAGATGCGCTCGACGTGGAGCTTGAGCGCTTTCTTTTTCTGGACGAACGAAGATATGGGGACACCGTTATAACAATTTTAAGAAAAGTCCCGCATGCTCATCGTGAGGGGGTTGGCATATGAGAAAATCTAATATAGCGGTATATCCGGGCACGTTTGACCCTGTAACATACGGGCATATAGATATAATAAGAAGGGCCGCCAGGATATTCGATAAGGTTATCATCGCGGTGGCCCACAATGATGAGAAGAGCCCCCTCTTCAGCGTGGGAGAGAGGGTTTCCATGCTTAAGGACTCAATAGGTGGATTAAAGAACGTCATCATTGACGATTTCGACGGCTTAGTAGTGGATTATGTGAAAGGCAAGGGCGCCAGCGTCATGATACGCGGCTTACGGATGATATCAGATTTCGAACATGAGTTTCAAATGGCGCTCACCAACAGGAAATTGTCTGAGAAGATCGAGACTATATTCATGATGCCGAACGAATCTTATTCATACATCTCGAGCAAGCTGATAAAGGAAGCGGCCTCTCTCGGCGCGGACGTTAAAAATTTCATTCCAAAAAAAGTTCAAATTTTATTGAAGAAAAAGTTACGAAAATAACGCGGGATTAATGTGGGTATCCTCGAAAAGATAAGAGATAGGGCTTCAAAAAATTTAAAAAGAATCGTGCTTCCCGAGAGCAATGACGAGAGGCCGATGGAAGCCGCTCGGTTGATTCTGGATAATAAGATTTCAAAATTAATCGTGATAGGCGATGATTCTGTCAGAAAGAAGATCAAATCTAAAAATACCTCGCTCCTTGAAGTGATCGATCCCAAGAATTATAAAGATATAGAAAGAATAGCCGCGGAATATTATGAACTGCGCAAACTTAAAGGGATGACGCTTGAAGAGGCTCACAAAACGGTGCTGACGGACTATCTAACTTTCGGGGCAATGCTCGTGAAAGAGGAAATTGCCGACGGTTTCGTCGCCGGCGCGAGCCACACTACGCCGAGTGTTATACGCGTAGCTTTACGCTGTCTCGCCGTAGATAGGGAGATCGGCGTTGTTTCGGGCGCGTTTTTAATGGAGGTGCCGAATTGTCCTTACGGCGAAAATGGCGTATTCATATTTGCGGACTGCGGCGTTAATCCGCAGCCGAACTCCCGTCAGCTCGCGGGCATAGCGGTATCTTCAGCGGCGCTTTTTCAGAAATTAGTCGGGAAGCGCCCGGCTGTGGCTTTTTTAAGTTATTCGAGTAAGGGAAGCGCTGAAGGCGAGCTCGTTGATAAGATAAGAGAAGCCGTAACCATGGCAAAAGAGATCGCGCCGGAGATGCTTATAGACGGAGAATTTCAGGCAGACAGCGCGATAGTGCCGGAAGTCGCTAAGATCAAGTGCGGCGATAATCCTGTAGCCGGCAGGGCCAATGTATTGATATTCCCGAATCTTGATTCAGGAAACATTTCATATAAATTGACGCAGAGGCTTGCCAACGCCAGGGCGATAGGCCCGCTCCTCCAAGGGTTCAGGAAGCCGGCGAGCGACCTGTCGAGAGGATGCAGCGCGGAGGATATTGTCGACGCGGTGGCGGTAACCGCGGTAATGGCTTAAAGGCGTTAATAAGATGAGCGCAATGTTTATATTGGTGATAAACTGCGGAAGTTCTTCCGCGAAATATCAATTATTTGATATAAAAAAATGCCATTCTTTGGAAAAAGGATTGATCGAGCGCATAGGCCGGGCCGGCCACTGCAAAAATCATTACGATGCCATTGGATTAATAATAAGCAGATTAACCGATAAGAAAGCAGGCGTCATAAGGTCGAAGAGTGAAATAGGCGGGATCGGCCATCGAGTTGTTCACGGCGGCGAGGAGTTTAAAACATCTACGCTGATCACAGGGAAGGTTATTGCCTCGATAGAAAAGTACAGCGAGCTGGCGCCGCTGCACAACCCGCCATCTCTTTCAGGAATAAAAGCGTGCCTTGCTGTATTAAAAGGCGTCCCGCAGGCAGCGGTCTTCGATACGTCGTTTCATCAAACGATGCCTGAAAAGGCTTTTCTATACGGCCTTCCTTACAAGTACTACGAAAAATATGGTATACGAAAATACGGTTTTCACGGGACGAGCCACAGGTTCGTTGCGCAAGCCGCCGCGGGAATGTTAAACAAGCCGCTTGGCCGGTTAAAATTAATTACTTGCCACTTAGGCAACGGCTGCAGCATGACGGCTGTGGACAAAGGCAAGTCTATAGATACGTCGATGGGGTTTACGCCTCTGGAAGGCCTTTTGATGGGAACGCGTTCCGGCGATATCGACCCTGCAGTCGTATTTTATCTGATGGAAAAAGAAAATTTATCGCCCGCCCGCATCAGCGATATCCTGAACAAAGAAAGCGGCCTTTTGGGCATCTCCGGCGTTAGCAATGATATGAGAGACTTGTTAAAAAGAGCTATGGGACGGGGTCCGGGGTCCGGGAGAGCGAAGCTATCGCTCGATATCTTCATTTATAGGATTGAAAAATACATCGGCGCGTATCAGGCGGCGATGAGAGGGCTTGACGCTGTAATATTTACCGCAGGGATAGGCGAACACAATCCGTGGCTCGTTAAACGGATTAAGAAAGACCTGAATGATGTTGTTAATAAAAAGGTTAAGTTTCTTGTGGTGCCTACCAACGAAGAATTGTTGATCGCAAGAGATACTTACGAGATAATCAAGAAAGGGTGAGATATGGCTTTACCAAAGAGGAAGCATTCTAAGTCGAGACGCGATAAGAGAAGATCCATGAACAGCAAGCTGTTCGCGGCGAATTTATCCGTATGTTCTCAGTGTAAGAAACCGACGCTTCCGCATAGGGTATGTCCGCATTGCGGATACTATAAAGGGAAGCCGGTGGTTATTATTAAGGTAAAAGAAAAGAAAAAGAAATAGTCTAAAGAGTCTTGTCCGCAAGGTAATACAAGGCGAGGAGGCGCTTAAGTGAAGATCGTATTGGATGCGATGGGCAGCGACAATGCCCCCACGGTTGAGGTTGAAGGCGCAATACAGGCGGCGCAAGAGTTCGGCCATGACCTTATCCTCGTAGGAGATGAGGCGCGCATAATAAGAGAGCTCGGAAAGCACCGTTTCTCGTCGGAAAGAATAACGGTAAAGCACGCGTCGGAGGTCATTGATATGCATGACCCCGCCGCTATATCAGTAAGACGCAAGAGAGATTCCTCTATTGTCGTCGGCATGGATTTATTGAAGAAGAATCAGGCGGACGCATTCATCAGCGCCGGAAACACGGGCGCCGTAGTCTGCGCCGCAACTTTATCTTTACGATTACTGCCAGGGATCGAGCGGCCGGGCATAGCTATAGTTATACCTACGTTAAAAGGCGTGTCGGTTATAATAGATGTCGGGGCGAATATAACGCCTAAGCCTATTCATCTTTTACAGTATGGCATAATGGCGGATGCCTTTTCGCGGTACATTTTAGGTAAATCAAATCCGACGGTAGGGCTGTTGAATGTCGGCGAAGAGGAATCCAAGGGAACCGAATTCATCAAAGAGGCGCACACGCTCCTGAGTGAATCGAAGCTTAACTTCGAGGGTAATATAGAAGGCCGCGACGTTTACGCGGGGAAGGTCGATATTATATTGTGCGATGGATTCGTCGGAAATGTCATATTGAAAATTTCGGAAAGCGTCGCTGATACCATAATGCAGTCACTGATGCAGGAGATAAAGGCTGATTTTCTGGCGACGATAGGCGCTGTGTTGTCGAGCTCGGCATTTCATGAGTTGAAGAGAAAAATGGATTATTCGGAGCGCGGCGGCGCGCCGCTGCTCGGCGTTGACGGCAGGTGCATAATAAGCCACGGCTCATCTTCGGCGAAGGCGATAAAGAACGCGATAAGGACAGCATCGGAATTTGTGAAGCAGGATGTCAATAAACATATAGTAGAAGAACTGGAGAGTTATTGATCTTATGTGTGAATCTAAAAAAGCAGGAATCATAGGCCTGGGGATGTATCTACCGGACAACGTATTGACCAATAAGGAACTCGAGAAGATGGTAGATACGACAGACGAGTGGATATTTACCCGCACCGGAATTAAAGAAAGACGAATAGCGCGTAACGATGAAGCGACGAGCGATATGGCTGTTAACGCGGCAAGAGAAGCCTTAAAGGACGCTTACCTCAAACCCGAAGACATAGATCTGATCATCGTCGCTACAATAACGCCTGACATGTTCTTCCCCGCGACAGCGTGCCTCGTGCAGGAAAAGCTCGGCGCCAGGCTTGTGCCGGCATTTGATATCAGCGTAGCATGCTCTGGTTTCATATACGGCCTTGCCATAGCGAGCCAATTCATAAGTTCAGGGACTTATAAGCATGCGCTGGTGGTAGCGGCGGAAAAATTATCCGCGATAACTGACTGGAGCGATCGTTCTACATGCGTCTTATTCGGAGACGGCGCAGGCGCCGCAGTGTTAGGGCCGGTAGATGAGGGCGGCATACTTTCGACGCATTTGGGGGCAGACGGCGGGAAGGGGGATTTAATCAAACTTCCGGCAGGCGGTTCGAGGATTCCCGCGACAAAAGAAACTATCGAGGGAAGATTGCACTTCATAAAGATGAACGGTTCCGAATTATTTAAACATGCGGTTAAGATCATGGCAGACGCCGCCTTGGGCGCCACTCAACCTTTGGGATTGAAAGCCGAAGACATTAAATTAGTTATACCGCATCAGGCGAATATAAGGATATTGAATGCCGCCGCAAAAAGGATGGGCTTAAAACAGAATCAGATATACCTTAATTTAGAGCGATACGGCAACATGTCAGCAGCCTCGAGCGCGGTAGCCTTGGTCGAAGCAGTCAAAAAAGGTTTGATCAAAAAAGGCGACAAAATAGTCCTGGACGCGTTCGGCGGCGGCCTTACATGGGGAGCGATGGTAATAGAATGGTCGAAGTAGCCTATATATTCCCGGGGCAGGGCGCTCAAGCCGTCGGGATGGGAAAAGATAGCTACGATAATTTTCCCGCGGCAAAAGAGGTTTTCGATAAGGCAAATTCTGTTTTAAAGATAGATATCAAGAAGCTCTGTTTCGAAGGCCCGCAGGAAGAACTCTCGACAACCGCAAATAGCCAGCCCGCGATCCTCACGGCCAGCATAGCGGCTTTAAGAGTTTATGAATCATCGGCATTTGCGGGTCAATTCACGCCAAGATTTAGCCTGGGTTTAAGCCTCGGCGAATATACATCGCTCGTCGCCGCCGAAAGCATTTCTTTTGAAGACGCGCTTACTCTCGTAAGAAAGCGCGGCGAATTAATGGAAGAGGCGTCGAGAAAGAATCCCGGGAAGATGGCGTGCATACTGGGGATGGATATTAATGCCGTTGAGGATCTGTGCAAGGGTATTGGCTGCGAGATCGCGAACCTTAACTGTCCCGGCCAGGTCGTTGTTTCCGGCAAGACTAATAATATAGAGCTGCTTGCGGGCCTCGCCAAAAATAAAGGGGCAAAAAGAGTTTTGATGCTCGATGTCAGCGGGCCATTTCACTCATCCTTGATGACGCCGGCGCGCGATAAATTGAAAGATTATATCGATAAAATCCAGTTCCTTCCTCCGAAACTAAATTTTATCAGTAATGTAGACGCTCTCGGCCAAACAGATCCCGCCAAGATAAAAGCAAACCTTATCGCGCAGATTAATTCGAAGACACTTTGGGAAGAGTCCGTCAAGTTAGTCGCCCGGTCCGGGATAAAGGTATTTTTGGAGATAGGGCCGGGTCAGGTGCTAAAAGGATTGCTAAAGAAGATAGACCCGAAACTCGAAGTGAAAAATTTTGCATGAAGATATTTTCACTCAAGTTTCTGCTCTTGCTGCTTCTCGCCGCCGTCATTGTCCTGTTTGTAGCTGTAATCCGCCCTAATTTCGGCGTCTTTCCGCAAAAAATGTCCGGATCCTTCGAATATATAAGGAAGGGCGAATATCTTTTCGGGAAGAATAAATATGCAAAGGCCGTTAAGTATTTCGAAAAGGCGTATGACTCATCCCCGGAGAATGAAACGATCAAATCATATCTGGTATATGCGTATTCTACCTATAGTAAAGCGCTGGCAGGAAGCGATAAATACGACGAGGCGATAGATTATCTCATCAAATCATACAATATAACGCCGAACACCAGCGCTACGCAAAACCTGGCCATGATGTATTCCCAAAAAGCCCTATATGAAGCGCAAAAAGGCTATTTGTCCAAGGCCGGGGATTTATACGCGAAGATGCGCGAATTGGCTCGCGGATCAGGAATTGTCAGCCAGAATCTCGGCGTCTTATTATACAACGACGGAGTAAGTGAATATAAATTCGGCAGGGAAGACATGGCTATTTTATGCCTGAAGGAATCATCGCTTGTAAGTAAAGAAGGCCGGACATTCGAACTGTTGGGTGATATGTATTATAAGCGCGCTGAATTTAAGATGGCGCGTTTTTACTGGCACAGGGCAAAAATGCTTAATCCGGATAACGCGGAATTAGCCGTAAGATTAAAAAAGATAGGCAAGGAGATGGCTCTCGCCGCGAAGGAAGGCCAGGATAGGCTTCCGCATTTCGAGATCAGGTATAAAAAGAATCTGCCGATAGATAAACAGTTGACAGCTGGAATACTCGAAAGGGCTTATGCGGATGTAGGCGGTGACCTGGCGTATTTTCCCAAAGCGAGGACAAAAGTATTTTTTTATTCAAAAGAAGATTTTCGGAATGTATTTAATATGCCGCATATTGTAAACGCATTTTACGACGGGAGTATAAAGATACCCGCGCCTGATACCCGCCTGGATACCGAAAAATTCAGGCGTTACATATATCACGAATACACGCATGCCTTAATCTCAGCTAAGACAAATAATAATTGTCCGATCTGGCTTAACGAGGGGATAGCGCTTTGGGAGGAATACAGGGGACAACGTCAGACGATCGAAAGTTTTTTGACAAAGATTAACCCCGCGCCGGATATATCCATACGCTTCTTAGACGAGACTTTTAAAACAAGCGAAGCCGCTAAGGACACGGCGTTATGTTATCTGTTATCGTACACGCTTGTGAATTATATTTTAGATAAATGGGGAGCGGCGGGCTTGCAGGGTATATTGAAAAGACTCGCCGGCTCGCAGCACATAGCAAATGCTATCGACGATGAATTTTTATTGTCGGAGAAAGAATTTGAAAGAAGATGGCGGGATTACGTTTTAACAAGCTACTGGAAGAATAAACCATAAAGAGATTGCTGAAAAGGTCGCCCTTCGCGTCATTGCGAGCGAGCCTTTAGGCGAGCGAAGCAATCTCAAAAAATAGCCTGCCTGCCGGCAGGCAGGCTTCGTCCTGCTTCGCCTTCGGCTCGCAGTCCTCGCAATGACAGTTTTTCAGCAATCTCGTAAATAATGCTTGATAGCAAAAGAAATTATATTCGGTTACCTGTATTAGATCCTTCCCCCGCCGGGCGCACTGAAGTGCTTGGCGGGGTCAGGATCAAGAAAAATATGCCCGCAGGGCAGCAGGGCAGATTTTTCTTGACAACTTCCGCGGATTTTGTATAATACTGACTTGTTAGCACTCGATTTCGGTGAGTGCTAAATATAATCGTAAGTTATAAACCGGGGCGTTTATAGCGTCAAACAAAGGAGGGATGCAGTATGAAGATTCAACCATTGGCTGACAGGATCATGGTAGAGGTCTTAGATGCCAAAGAAGTGACAAAGGGAGGGATAGTTCTTCCCGACACGGCTAAAGAAAAGCCGCAGGAGGCTAAGGTCGTGGCGGTAGGAAAAGGAAAGATTTCGGATGAGGGAAAGGCAATACCGCCGGAAGTAAAAGTCGGAGATAAAATTCTCTTCGGAAAATATTCCGGGACAGAGATAACGATTGACGAAAACGAATATCTAATACTTAAAGAAGAAGATATTTTGGCGGTTATAAAATAGCGTTATAGGGTAGACTAAGCGCTAAAAATAGCATAACAAGGAGAGGAAAATGGCAAAGCAACTATTATACAGCGAGGAGGCGCGTAGAGCCGTCCTTAGAGGCGTTGAACAGCTCACCAGGGCAGTTAAGGTAACGCTAGGTCCTAAGGGCAGGAACGTGGTCCTCGACAAAAAGTTTGGAGCGCCGACTATCACTAAGGACGGTGTTACCGTAGCGAAAGAGATTGAGTTAAAGGACCCTTATGAGAACATGGGCGCGGAGCTCGTAAAAGAAGTGGCGTCAAAGACCTCTGATACGGCCGGTGACGGCACAACGACAGCGACTCTCTTGGCAGAAGTGATCTTTAGAGAGGGTATGAAGAACGTCACCGCGGGCGCGAACCCGATGGCGCTAAAGAGAGGCATAGAGAAGGCAGTTGAGAGAGTTGTGGAAGAGTTGAAGAGGCTCGCAAAGCCCATCAATGTAAAGGATAAGAAAGAAGTTTCGCAGGTCGCGTCAATAGCGGCAAATAGCGATCATGAGATCGGTGATTTAATCGCCGAAGCCATGACCAAGGTCGGAAAAGACGGCGTTATAACGGTTGAGGAAGGCAAGGCATCCAAGACAGAGTTGGAACTCGTTGAAGGCATGGAGTTCGATCAGGGATATCTTTCGCCATATTTCGTTAGTGACGCTGAAAAGATGGAATGCGTCCTTGACGACCCTTATATTTTAATTCATGAGAAGAAGATATCCGCGATGAAGGATATACTTCCCATGTTGGAGAAGGTGGCGAGAGCAGGGAAGCCTTTAGTAATCATTTCTGAAGAGACTGAAGGCGAAGTGCTGGCAACATTAGTAGTAAATAAGATCCGAGGAACGCTTCAATGCGCCGCGGTAAAAGCCCCCGGTTACGGCGACAGGCGTAAAGCCATGTTAGAGGATATCGCGGTTCTGACCGGTGGAAACGCTATAACTGAGGACCTCGGTATAAAGTTAGAGAACGTGAAGTTAGAAGATCTCGGCCGCGCAAAGAGGGTCAGGATCGACAAGGATAACACGACTATAGTTGAGGGTGCGGGGAAGACCGCGGATATTCAGGCAAGGATTGCGCAGATCAAAAAGCAGATTGAAGGCACAGATTCCGATTACGACAAAGAGAAGCTGCAGGAGAGGCTCGCGAAACTAGCCGGCGGTGTGGCTGTTATTAATGTCGGCGCCGCAACCGAGACCGAGATGAAAGAGAAGAAGGCTCGTGTTGAAGACGCGCTGCATGCTACGAGGGCGGCCGTTGAGGAAGGAATCGTTCCGGGCGGCGGAGTTGCTTTATTGAGATGCGTAGACGCTCTTGACAAGTTGAAACTCTCCGGGGACGAGCAGATCGGAGCGGATATAATAAAGAGAGCCATGGAAGAACCGATAAGGACGATAGCGAATAATGCCGGCCTTGAAGGTTCTGTGGTCGTTAATAAGGTAAAAGATATGAAAACGAACGAAGGATATGATGCCGATAAGAACACATACTGCGATATGATTCAGGCAGGCGTCATCGATCCTAAAAAAGTAACGCGTTCGGCGCTGCAGAATGCGGCCAGTATCGCCGCTCTTATGATAACGACTGAAACGATAGTTACCGATATACCTGAGGAAGACAAAATGCCTGCTATGCCCGGTGGAATGCCTCCTGGCGGAATGGGCGGGATGTATTAAAAAAGTCGTAAGTTATAAGCTGTAAGCTATAAGTAGGCCGGGTTTAAACCCGGCCTACTCTATTTGTATTGACAAATTTGACCTAATTATATATTATAACAACACAATCTCGCGAAGGGAAACTTCGCTTCACTTATGGAGGAGAGATGGGGCAATTTTATATCGGTGTTGAGAGAAAAGCAAGAAGGTGTTACGGGTTTGATGAGATAGCCCTCGTTCCGGGAAGAGTTACCATAGATCCGGCGGATGTTGATACTTCTTGGTCGATTGACGGCAAGAAATTTCGCGTTCCAATAATTGCGGCGGCCATGGACGGGGTTGTCGATGTTAAATTCGCTATTGCTATGGGTAAATTAGGCGGAATAGCCGTATTAAATCTTGAGGGTGTCCAAACACGCTACGAAAATGCCGAAGAAGTATTGGATAGAATAGCTAACGCGCCGCCTGACCAGGCAACAGGCCTTGTCCAGAGTGTTTATGTTGAACCGATAAAAGAGAATCTTGTGTCAAGGCGTATCGAGGAAATTAAAAAATACAATGTACCGGCCATAGTAAGCGCCATCCCCCAAAGAGCGGAGCGGTTCGGGGCGATAGCTCAGGAGGCGGGCGCGGATATATTTGTGGTACAATCCACAGTTTCCACGGTTAAGCATGTTTCAAAGAATTATCAAGCGCTTGATTTTAAAAAATTCTGTAAAAAGATGAATATCCCGATTATAATAGGCAACTGCGTCACTTATGAGGTCGCCCTGGATCTTTTG
>MHFG01000007.1 GCA_001804065.1 Omnitrophica bacterium RIFCSPHIGHO2_02_FULL_46_20 | reverse complement strand
AAGGCGACTTATTGTTTAATAAGAAAACTATTTTGTCCTTTTCCGTAGATACGATTGAAGCTCGAAAATCATTCACTTTGTTAAAGCCGAACCGCATTATTTTAAATTTATTATTTTTTATTTTAGAAAGATATTTGTCATCTCCGTTCAATATGACGAGGGAATCTTCATCCAAGAATTCAAATATTTCCTTCTTAGATTCGAATATGCCTTTTAAGTCCTTTAAGAATTCTAAGTGAGACGGCCCTATATTTGTAATTACCGCTATATTGGGTCTTGCAATATCGGCAAGCGATCTTATTTCGCCCTTATGATTAGTCCCCATCTCAAGAATGCAAATCTCGTGGTATTTCTTAAGTTTTAAGAGCGTCTGCGGCAAACCGATATGATTATTCTTTGTTCCTTCGTTTTTTAATACCTTATATTTTGATGAAAGAACCTTGGCCGTCATGTCCTTGACCGTCGTCTTCCCATTGCTTCCGGTCACGCCTATTACCGGAATATCGAATCTTATCCGATGTTCATGAGCTATTTCTTGCAGAGCTTTTGTCGTATTCTTGACTTGTATTATAATTTTTTCCTGACCCACGCCTGCCCTCGGCTTCCCGTCTCGCCCTTGGCTCGCCGAGGCGGACGCCGAGAGGCGAGCTGGCAGGCCCTGCGCCGATATGGTACGGGGCAGGCAGGCTTGAGCCCTCGCCCCTTGCCGTATAGTAAATGCGCCAACAGCGCCTTTCTTAAATGCCTCGCCTATGAACTCTTCTCCGTCAAAGTTGTTTCCTTTAAGCGGAAGAAAGAACTCGCCTGTTTTTATATTCCTTGAATCAGTTAAAATAGTTGCGAGATCGATTTCGGCTGTCGAATCGCCCGAGAGAAGCTTTCCTTTAGTTATTTTTAGTATCTCTTGAACTTTCACCTAAAGCGCCTTCTAAGTTTGGGCCGTTACTATCGCGCCTTCTTTTTTGATTCTTTTTTGAGAATGCGCGGGTTGCCCTTCAATATTGAGCGCACTACTTCACGATCGTCGAAAGGCATTACCCTGTCCTTCATTATCTGATATTTTTCGTGCCCCTTTCCCGCGATCACCACAACATCGCCTTTGGAAGCCGATTTCAAAGCGTTATCTATCGCAGCGCGCCTATCTTCAACTAAACAATAATTGGAGAACTTTCTCTTTATGCCCGTCTCGATCTCTGATATAATTCCAGCCGAATCTTCAAATCTGGGATTATCGGAAGTTACTACAACTTTATCGGAGAATCTACATGCAACGTTACCCATCAACGGCCTCTTGCTTCTATCGCGATTTCCACCACAACCAAAGACCGTTATTATCCGCCCATTTTTTGTAACTTCCCTCAAAAGACTCAATATATTATAGAGGGCGTCCTCCGTATGCGCATAATCCACAAAGACCTTAAAAGGTTGTCCCAAGTCGACTATCTCTAACCTCCCCGGCACAGAAGTAAAAGACTCAATTCCTTTTTTTATTGCCTCAACCGAAACGCCCAAAGCGATTGCCGCCGCAACGCTGGCCAAAATATTAGAAATATTATGCCTGCCTATAAGGGCTGTCTTTACTTTAAAAGAACATTTTGGTGTTTTTATGCTAAAGGCAGAGCTATCCATCGAAAGGAAAATACTCGAAGCCATTATATCGGATTTATTCTCAATCCCATATGTAAGCACTCTATTCTTTATCCGTTTCTTTAGAGCTCTGACTATCTTATCATCGCTGTTGAGTATCGCGATACCGCTATTTTTTAACTTATCAAATAATCTTGCCTTGGCATTAAAATAATTCTTTATAGTCTTGTGGTAATCTAAATGCTCCTTTGTAATATTCGTAAATATTCCGACATCGAACAATACCTGGTCTACCCTGCCTTGATCAAGTGAATGGCTTGATACTTCCATAATCACGTATCGTGCTCTATTTTTTAACATCTTGCTGAGCAATGATTGTAATTCCAAGGCGCCGGGTGTAGTGTTCGCTGCAGGCTCTCCCTTACCTTTGATTCTATAATTTATAGTCCCGATCACGCCGCTATCTTTCCTTGCCCATTTGAGGATATTTTCGATCAGGTAGGTTATAGTGGTCTTCCCGTTAGTTCCGGTCACGCCTACTATTTTCAATTTTTTTGAAGGATGCCTGTAGAAATTATCCGCTACGATAGGAATAGTTTTGCGCGTATCCGCTATTAATATCTTTTTTACTCCGGAAGGTGTATTAAAATCCTTTTCTGCAACGACTACTTTCGCGCCTTTCTTTATCGCTTCATCTATAAATTTATAGCCGTCGGTATTGTAGCCGCGCATAGCTATGAATAGACTCCCCTTTCCCACCTTCCTCGAATCGATCGCGATCTTTTTGATCGCGAGATTGGACAGGTCTTCATCCGTTTTATATTTGATCCCTTTAAAAATATCTTTTATTCTAACCATAAGCTCTATTTTGCTGCTACGGCCTTTTCTTCAATATTAAGGTATTTCAAAGATTGGTCCATGACATTTTTAAATACGGGGGCGGCGACATCGCCGCCGAAGTATACCGGATACGGTTCATCAACGCATACGACAACGGCAAGTGCCGGCTTAGCGGCCGGTGCAAAACCTATAAACGAAGCTATAAATCTATTATGCGAATATACGCCGCTAGGTTCAACTTTCTGAGCCGTTCCTGTCTTGCCACCGGCGGTAAACTCTTCCATCTTTGCCTTCCTACCTGTTCCTGACTCAACGACGCCCATCAAAAGCCCTCTCATCTTTGCCGCGGTCTTCGGCGATATTACTTTCCTTGTAACCTCCAGCGGAAATTCCTTTATAGTCTCTCCATCTTCGTCTATTATACTCTTTACTACGCGCGGTTTAACTAAAAATCCGTTATCGGCTATGACAGAAATGGCCCGCGCAAGCTGTATCGCTGTTGTCGTAACCTCCTGCCCCATTGGTATGGCAAGCATGCTCGTAGAAGTCCATTTGGAGAGCGGCCTGTTCATCCCAACCACTTCTCCCGGTAAGTCTATCCCCGTCTTTTCACAAAAACCGAAGGCCTGAATATACTTATACATCTTTGCCGCGCCGAAACGACTCGCCACCTTAACAGTGCCGATGTTGCTGGACTTTTCTATGACTTCTCTAAAAGTAAGAATTCCGTGCGGCATGTGGTCGTGCAATATTCTTTTACCGATCTTCCACGCGCCGTTTTCGCAATCAAATTTATCATTGAGATTGACAGCGTTCTCCTCTATCGCCGTACTCGCGGTAACTATCTTAAAAACACTTCCGGGTTCAAAAAAATCATTTACGGCTCTATCCCTTATGGATTCTGGCGATCTTTTACTAGGATCGTTCAGATCAAAATTCGGAAAATTCGCAAACGCTAAAATATCGCCGTTTTTAGGGTCCATGACTATTATCGAAGCGCCCTTTGCGTGATATTTGTCATACATCTTATACGCTTCTCTTTCAGCAATGTTTTGGATTACCTCATCTATCGTAAGAACAAGATTATAACCGTTCTTCGGCGTGAGGAACTCTTCCTGGTAGGATTTTAATAGTTTTCTCTTGGCGTCCTGCGTGGCAATGAGCCAGCCGCCCTGGCCTTTAAGGTAATTATCGTAAATTGCCTCGATGCCTTCCAAACCTTTATTATCTATATTTACCAAACCTAGAAGATGACAAGCTAAGGTTGTATTCGGGTAAAATCTCTTTGACTCTTCGATAAAACCTACGCCTGCCAAGTTTAACTTTTTAAGCCGCAATGATTCCTTAGTGGTGATCTTTCTCTTAATCCAAACGAAGCCCTTATCTTTAGATAACTTCTCAATCACGAAATCTTCTTTAAGATTTAATGCTATGGATAAAATTTTAGCTGTCCTTGCCTTATCTTTTATCTCTCGGGGATTTGCATAGATAGAATCTCTGTTTAAATTAACGGCAAGGGGACGCATATTTCTGTCAAAAATCGTGCCCCTCTTCGGCCGAAGTTCAACCGATACAATATGTTCTTCATTGGCTATTTTGAAATAGAAATGATGCTGCAGGGCCTGTAAAAAAAATAGGCGCGCTAATAGAAGTGTTAGGGACAGGAGAAAGAAAATAAAAACAAATACCTGGCGCGCTCGAAAGATTCCGCTATGCACGAAATAAAAATCCTAAGATGACACTTAAATTAGAGAAAGGATAAGAAGGGTTATTTTTCTCTGGCGTGGGGGTCTACCCGTCCTCCGAGAAAATCAAAAAATCTAAAAATACCCGCCCTCTCTTCCAGGCTGGATACGCCAAGCAATTTCCCGCTATCCATATACGACGGAGCCTTCGTTAATCTTATGATCTGGGCTCGTTTTGGGAGCGATACATTTATATTACGCGATAAAAGAATTTTCTCCAATCGAGAAGGCGATTCTAAATTGGATATATTATACTGCAATATCTCTCTTCGGTCAATTATCGTTTTAAGAAGCTTCTCTTTGCAGTCTATTTCGTAGCTCAACTTGACCAACTCAACCTGTTGGTGAACATAGACCAATGCCGCTAATGTGATTATTCCTATAGATATAATATACTTAAAAAGCCTCATAATGATATTTAAATCCTTTCCGCTACCCTTAGCTTTGCGCTCCTGGCGCGTACATTCCTTATTATCTCTTCACGTGTAGGTTGCAATGGTTTTTTTGTTATGATCTTTAAAACACTTAAAGCTGAATATCCTTTAAATAAATTCTTTACTATCCTATCTTCAAGAGAATGGAACGAAAGAACCGCGATCCTTCCACCTGTCTTTAGCCAAAATATCGCCCTTTTTAACCCATCCTCCAAAGAGCTCAACTCGTCATTCACGACAATCCTGATCGCCTGAAATGTTCTTGTCGACGGATCTATTCTTTGATTTCTGCATTTATAACCTACGGCCTTACGTATTATCTGGGCCAGTTCTCGGGTTGTTTCTATCGGTTTTTTTGAACGCGCCTCTTTTATATACCGCGCTATCCTTCCGTGGAATCTCTCTTCGCCGTATTTTTCAATGATCTCTGACAGGTCCTGTTCGCCATACCTATTGATAATATCGTATGCCGATATTTTGAGTCTTCTATCCATTCTCATGTCGAGGCGGCTATCCTGCTTTATGCTGAAGCCTCTGGAACCATCCTCTATCTGATATGACGATACGCCGAGATCCAGCAGGACAGCGTCAACGTCTTTTACGCCTTCTTTGGAGAGGATATTGTCGATATGTCTGAAATTATTATTTATAAGCGAGAAAGAGCCGTTAAAATCTTTTAGATTTTGAACCGTTAATTTAATGGCTTCGGCATCCGCATCTATACCAATCAACCTCCCGCCGGGAAGGATGGTCTTCAATATTTCCTGCGAATGGCCGCCTCCGCCTATTGTGCCGTCTACTACTATCGAACCGCGTTTTAGATTCAAAGAACTGATAACTTCTTCAAGCATTACACTCCGGTGCGCAATCAAGGCAACTCCAAAATTATAAAAACTTCGTCAAAAGCTCGATCCTGTGGAAGGAGAATTTCCTCACCACGTCGTTATCTATACCGAAAGATGCCGGGTCGCTATTTAACGCCCTGGCCTTTCTCAACCTTTCGATGAATACGTCCATGCTGGCATTATAGAGCTTCACTTTTTTTGCGGCTTTACGGTATCTTATACTCATACATATCACCTCCAAAATTTGCTATGCAAATTTTTTTATCCTTCCTGCGCCATCAATTTTTCTGCTATTTCCTCGAAAGACCCCTTGGAACTTTCATAATATTCATGCCACTTTTCTTTTCCCCATATCTCAATCCTGTTAGAAACACCGATTATCATTATGTCCCTTTTTATCTCCGCAAAATCTTTTAAATATTTTGGCAAAAGTATCCTTCCCTGAGCATCGCATTCCACTTGAACAGCGCCTGAAAAATAAAGCCTGTTAAATTTTCTCGCCTCTGATTTTGTGAACGATATGGACTTGAATTTCGATTCCTGGGCCTTCCATTCGTCTTCAGTGAAAAGGAATAAACACCTATCGAGACCTCTGGTTATGTAGCAACGCTTGATGTCGTATTCTTTTAAAAAATCCCTGAACTTGGAAGGGATTATTATGCGGCCTTTTTTATCTATTGTATGTTCATGTTCACCGTAGAACATGACTTGATCTCCTCCACTTTAAGCCACTTTATGACACTATGCGGTATAAAGTATACCTTATCATCCCATCCTTGTCAAGCATGATGGGCATGTTTTTTTAAAGGCATGGCCAGCGGTGAGGACATCTGAGGAATTTTCTATGTCTTCGCGCCCAAGAGGAAGAGACAAAAAAAGAGGGGCGGTAAAAATTTTACCGTCCCTCTTTTTCAGCAGACCTGTAAGCCGAGTTTAGTCTTCCCCGCGCCTTCTTAAAGCAGTTTCCTACTATGAAAAAAGCGCGGGGGAAGCGGCCATCTATCTAGCCCTTGAATTACTCCAAGGGTCAAGCGACCTTACCCGTCCCGATACTGATGTATTTACAGTAAGGGCGAGCAGCCCTTGAATCGGGATCTATTTGGTCTTGCTCCGCATAGAGATTGCCTCGTTTCACCCCTGTACCACTCATCCCGCCTTTGGCGGAATTCGGGTACAGGGCAAGCCCCTCTGTTTTCAATACATAATGGGACCTGCCCTGAATCCGAACAAAGTGAGTGGTTCAGGACTCGTCTCTGTGGCTCTGCCATGAACCAGATCTAAAGATCGGTTCATGGTCCTGTGCCATACGCGGCACAGGATATCCTCGTCTTTCGACGGACGGCTGTTAGCCGTTACGCTGCTCTTTGGAGCCCGGACTTTCCTCCCCGCGCTTTCTTCAAGCAAAAAATACCCGAAAAAAGCGCGGGGCGGCCGCCCGGTCTGCTGAAATATGTCTATCTAAATCAAACTTGCTAAATTGATAGCTTTATTTACTAACTTATCCGCTTCCTTATTCTTTTCACGTTTGATATGTTTGATCTCAAATCCTTTGAAACTCTTCAGCATATTTAACGCTCTTTCAAAAAGCGGTTTTATATTCGAATCCTTTACGCGATAATCTCCGGAAAGCTGCTTCGCAATAAGTTCGCTGTCCATATTTATAAGGATTTCGTCGGCCCTTATAATCAAAGCCTCTTCAAGGCCGTAAAGGAGCGCATTATATTCCGCTATATTGTTAGTTGTCTCGCCGATGTATTTTGCAATATCTTTTATCTTTTTTCCGCGCTCATCCAGTATGACCACGCCTATGCCTGCCGGGCCTGGGTTGCCTCTTGAGCCTCCGTCTATGTAAATCTCTACCCGCTTATTCTTCAATGTAAAGTATCCGTGCGCAATTTCCGCAGAAGACGAGATCCTTCTTCATCCTTATCTCATGAATAACCTGCGACGGAAGAATCCTGAAGCAGCCCTGACACGAATCGCCTGCTACGGGAACTACCGCCAAACCGTCTTTACTCTTAAGGATCCTGCCATATTTAGATAGTATCGATTTATCTATTCTTTCTGCAAGTGCTGAGCGCCGCGTTTTTAGTCCGTCAACTTCGGATTTTATGCGCTGTACTTCGTCTTCAAATCTTTTCTTATCCTGCGCAAATTTGGATTCTTCTGCCTTTAGAAATTCTCTTTCTTTTGCTATCCGCTGATTTTCGGCATCGATCTGGTCGAGGATCTTTATTATCTCTTCTTCTATCAGCGAATTATCCGCCCTCGCCCTTCCTATCTCCCCTTCAAGCGCCGTGTATTCCTTATTAGTCTTGACCTGATACAGCTGTCCTTGAAATTTCTTTATCGAAGTTTCTTTGGAGCCCAACTCTCCTTCTTTCTCTTTCTGTTTTAACTGAAGCATCTTTACGCCTTCTTCAAGCTTCTTTAAATTGCCGGACTTCTCTTTGAAGGCCTCCTCTACCCTCTCCAGCTCCTCGGGTATCGACTCAAGGTCTATCTCTATCTTTAATATCTGCGTATCAAGGCCCTGTAATTCAACCAGCAACTTAACCTGCTCTTCGATATTGATATTTTTCATACATTTCTTTTACGCCGGTCTACGCGTCCCGCTGCGTGCCATGGCGGGGAGGGCAATCTCTCCCCATAAACTTATCTCTGGTCGCTCTGCTTCGCCATTCAACCCATATAACCAATGTATGGCTACGCAGGAGCATTCTGCCTTACAGGATTTATTTCTGCGAAGCCATACCCGAGTTTTACTCATTGAATGGCGTAGCAGAATGGTGGGCACTAGAGGAGTTGAACCTCTGACCTCTGCGATGTGAGCGCAACGCTCTAACCAACTGAGCTAAGTGCCCGAATTCTCATTCCTTTTTCTTTTATCGGAAGATTTAGCAGCGTTATTATATAATTACTAATCTTTTGGCGCAACATAAACTTTAACGCGAAGCTTATTTCTTGCGCAGTTTTTTAATAATCTCTTGTATCCTTTTTTTCCGTACATAAGCGTCCGTCAGCTCTGCGTTCTTTCGCGTTATCCAGAGAAACTTCAGGCCTACATCATATGATTTCCCGCCGATCCTTGATTTAATCCTGACCACCTCACCAAAGCCGGCCGCGTATCTGGCAGTGTCTGGAATTTTAAATTGGAATTCTAATATTGCGTGCAACGGAAGTTTTTTGTACGCGACAAATTTGATTCCACCAGCACAAATGTCCTCTGTTTGCGACTTTGTTATTGCGCTGACAATGCGCCTTAAATTTTTTGATAATCTTGTATATTTTAAGCCACAGCGGCTGGAAACCCTTAAATGCGCTCTTTTTTCCGGGCCGGTAAATTTGATTTTTGCCATTTTATTATTTTCCTCTTTTTGCATGAATTCCCTGAATTGTCTTTTTTACTATGTTTTCCATATGTTTATCCAGCAAGAGAGGCTTCAGTTTTTTCACAAAAGATTCGTCGGCTACTTCTGCTATCACCGAGCTGGCCACTTGTCTTACATTCTCATTCTCGTCTTTAAGGGCCTCTATTAGAATTTTCAAAGATTCTCTGGTGCCGACTTTTTTTAAAGTTACGATACACTTAATTCGTACTTGAGGAGAATCGGCATGCAGAAAAGATGCCAATAGCGGCACAAGATCATCTCCGCCCAAATAACCAAGTACTTCTATAGCGTTACTCATAACATAAGCGCGCTTATCGGTTGTCAACATTTTTTTCAAAGCATCTTTTGCGGGTTGGCCTATTTCTTTAAGCATCATAGCCACTGAATGCCGCAGGACATATAGCTCAAACGGATCCTTCTCATGAAGTTCTTCATAGGTTAAAATGTTAAGCATAGAATCAAGGGCATTTTCGCCGAGCATTACTAAGACATCGGTAATGTTGGCATAATTACCAGACCTCAGCTTTTCCCTGAGCGCGCTTATTAAAGCTTCTACTACCTTAGGATGGGCAATCTTACATAATTCTTCTTTCGCGATTTTTTTCTGTTCATACGTGCGGGTGGAATCAGCGGCGATTTGCTCTCTAAAATGACTGATAATCGCTCCCGCCTGGCTAAAATTTCTTTTATCTATTAGTTGAACGGCCATGGTTTGCAGCCCGTTGCAAAGCTGAATAAATTCTTTCGGACGTTGGGCGTTGTTAAACCTATTGAGTAAAGCCTTTATCAATGTCTCCAAGAGATCGGTTTTTTCATAGCTAAGAAGAGATTCGCTAAGCCGAATGGCCCCTTCGGTAACCGTGGATTTATCTTCTGTGTCTGCGGCATTAAGAGCTCTCGAGAGTTGATCAACTATATTTTTTACTTTTTCATTGTTTTTGCTTAAAAGAAGGGCTTCGGCTATAAGGCCCAGTTTACTTGATATTTTTGGATCGTAATATTGCTCAACAGGCATACCCAACAGGTTATCTTTTGATAATTTAGCTATCGAAGGCTTTTCACCTTTAATTCCCGTGATTCCGATCGCTTTTTTTGTTATCTCCGATAGCTTTTCATATCTTACTTGGTCAATTTTTATATTGGACACTCCTCTCGCTTTAAGTGACGCGGAGACCCCCCCACCCCGCGTAATTTCTTCTTCGAGGCTAGTGATGCAATACAAAAAATTTACGAACTCTTCTCTTCCCATGTCGCTCTTGAAAGTTATGCTGCTTATCCCGTAATCTTCCATTAGGCCTGCAAGAGTAAAGCCGATGGTGTCTTTAACATCTATATGTTTCGGCGCGTATCCATTTACCAAAATCTTGCCCTCTACATTAGAGATGGTCAGGGTGGGGTCATTCTTAAGAATCTTAAGTATTGTTTCGTAAGCCCTGTTCTCTAAGTCTACCCTCATATTATTACCAACTGGATAAAGCAAGGTTCCTGCGGCAGCTGCCCTGAGGGCTAATATCGCATCCTTGACAATTTTGGCGCTTGCCTCGCTGAGCGGTTTCTCCAACAGTTCTTCAATACTTACCGATATTTCTTTTTGTTTTTCTACTTTTTCTAAAATATCGGTCAATTTTGTAGGCAAGGAAAATTCTTCGTTTAATTTCTGGCTGAGATTTTTATATTTTAAACCGGAATCTTTGTCCTTGGCCAGATCGAGATGGTGAATCAAGCGATCAAGTTGGGTTGGGAGCCCATCCTTGTAATGTTGCCCGATAAGTTCGGCAAGTTTTTGATGAATCAAATCCGCTTTTTGGAGCGGGACCGTATCAGCAAGGGCCTTTCTGGCCGACTCGGTCCGGAAGGATAGTGAATCATAGTTTAAGTCCGGCGATTTTATTAACCCCGCGTTTACAGCGCGGTCTAATAGTTCCATTAGATATCCTTCATTGTAGCCGCCGCAATTCCCTAACATATCGAACTCAATCTTTCCGCCCATTACCGCCGCGGTGGAAAGCATTTCTCTTGTTTCATCGTCTAAATTGCCGAGGACGGGCTCTATAGCATTAGATAAGGAATCTGGAATGTCCTTGACATCGACATCTTTTAGTTTCCACTGTTCATTTTCATATTGTATATGGCCGTTTTCAACTATGGCTTTTAATATTTCGCACAGTAAAAGCGGATTTCCTTTGCTTATTTTGAACATATTTTCAATCAGCTTTGATTCGGGCTTAATGTTCGGAAAAATTGAACCCGCCAGCTGGGCTACATCGCCTTTTA
>MHFG01000006.1:7713-11261 GCA_001804065.1 Omnitrophica bacterium RIFCSPHIGHO2_02_FULL_46_20 | reverse complement strand
TCTCGAGAAGCCGAATGTGATGGAAGGGAAAGTGATATTAGCAAAAGATATATGGAATTTCAATATATCTTATAACCAAATATTTAAACAGGAGCTCGCGTTAGGCGGCAAGACAGACCATGAATACGCATCCGGCATAAGTTACGAAATAACGCCGTCATTTAAAATCGGGGTTGAGTCAAAGGGCAACTACACGGACCGAAAATACTATATCGGCCCGACCATAGGATGGGCGGCATCCAAATTCTGGGTTTCCGTGGGTGTTGCAGGCGGGCTCAATAAGCGAAGCGATGATCTGCAGGCCAGGATGATAATGGGGTTCCTTTTCTGATAAGTAATACATTATTGGAAGAAAAACGACTGCGAAGCCCTGATCCAGTTTAAGAAAGGAGAGGGGTACAGGCCGGCTATCAATACCCCTGCCATTACGATCGCCAGCGCGACCTGGAGAGGCAATGATCTTTGTCCGGCGCTCGCCGCCTTCGGTTCATCAAGGTACATAAACTTAATGATTCGCATATAATAATACGCGGCTATCACACTATTCACGACTCCCGCTACCGCAAGAAGTATGAACTTCGATTGTATTGCGGCGGCAAATACCAGGAATTTTCCCAAAAACCCCGCTAATGGCGGCACCCCCGCAAGCGATAGTAAAAACACAGTCAACATGAATGCAGGAACAGGGTTATTTTTAGAAAGTCCCGCATAATCCTCTATCGCGTCACTTCCTATAGAGTTTGAAATCATGATAACACATCCAAACGCGCCTAAGTTCATGAGAGCGTAGGCAAGGATATAATACATAAGGCCTTCCATGCCGGACGCGGTTCCGACAACAAAGCCGATGAGCATATATCCGGCCTGAGCGATTGATGAGTATGCCAGCATGCGTTTTATATTGTCTTGAGAAATAGCTATTACATTTCCGATGGTCATAGTAAAAATTGATATGAGCATGGCCAATGCCGACCAGTTCACGTATAGCGGAAAGAAATTTTTTGTAAATATGCGTAATAGTATGGCAAATCCTACGGCCTTTGGCCCAGCGGAAATAAATGCCGTAATAGCTGTCGGCGCCCCCTCGTAGGCGTCAGGCGCCCACATATGGAACGGGACAAAGGCGCATTTAAAACAGATCCCCGCCAGTATAAATAAAAATAAAATAAACGCTACGAAAATGTTTACTTGTCCCGCGCTTACGGCGCTTGAGATAATGGATAGGTCTGTAGTGCCGAATAATCCGTAAACGAGCGAGATACCGTAAAGCATTATACCGGTTGAAAGAGCTCCGAAGAGAAAGTATTTTAATGCCCCTTCGCTTGACAAGGGATCGTGTTTCAGGAAGGCCACGAGGATATATGAAATCAATGAGAGCATCTCAAGGGATATATATATCATGAGCAGGTTATCTGACGACACCGCCAATAACATGGCTATCGCGGCGTTCAAGATTAAGAAGTAGTATTCCCCGATCCGTTCCTCACTCAATGCCTTATAACCCATTGAGATCAGGATGACTATGCCGGTGATAAAGAGGCATATTTCTTTAAAGAAGAGAGAAAGGGAATCGTTTCTGAGCATGTCAAAAAATAAGGATGGATTTGTTTTATGGCTTTGCGGCAGGTATAATGACGCCGCAACAATCGCAAGACACGCGAATATGCCCAGGACATTTTTGTTCCTGATTAATAGCGACGACATCAGGATCATGATCGAAAAAACAAATAATATGATCTCCGGCGTAATGAATCTTAGGTTTTCAATGACGTTCAAAATACCAAACCCCCTAATTTTTGTATGAGCGCCCCAATGGATACAAGCTGGTATTTGAGCGCGAATAAAGGATATACGCCTATAACTATTATGATTATCATAAGAGGAATTAACGTAAATAGCTCGCGTTTATTCATATCGAGGATACCTGCCCATTTTTCATTCAAAGGCCCGAGAAGCACGCGTTGAATCATGTATAAGAAATATCCTGCGGTTACAATCAATCCTAAAACAGAGATTATGGTTATCACTTTAAACACAGGATATGTTCCCATGAGGGCCATGAATTCGCTGACGAATCCGCTTAAGCCCGGCAGTCCCAGCGAGGCGAGAGTGAATACGGTCAATATTCCCGCATAGACAGGCATCTTTACCCCGAGCCCGCCGAACTTATCAAGCTCTCTGGTGTGGGCGCGGTCATAAAGAATGCCCACGAGAAAGAACATCCCGCCGGTAATTATGCCGTGGTTAAACATTTCCAGAAGCGCCCCGTTAAAACCCGTGGAAGTCATGCTTGCCAGGCCAAGCATGACAAACCCCATGTGGCTTACAGATGAATAGGCGACCATCTTTTTAAAATCTGTCTGCGCCATTGCTACAAAAGCGCCGTAGACTATGTTGATAAGGCCTAAGATCGCGAACGGTAACGCGAAATGGTGCGCCGCGTCTTTAAGCAGGGGAAAGCTTATCCTGAAAAAACCGTATCCGCCCATCTTAAGCAGAACGCCGGCCAGTAAAACGCTTATGGGGGTCGGCGCTTCGACGTGCGCATCGGGGAGCCATGTGTGGAAAGGAAAGACAGGGACCTTTACGGCGAATCCCAGGTAGAATGCTATAAAGATGATTATCTGGGCGGGCAGCATCAGCGAAGAAGCCGTTTTACCAAGTTCCAATATATTGAAAGTGTGCGGCGTGGACGTGAAATATAATGCCAATATTCCCAGCAGCATGAAGACCGAGCCGGCCAGGGTGTATATGAAGAACTTGATAGCGGCGTATTCTTTTCTCGGCCCGCCCCAGATGCCTATTAAAAAATACATGGGGACAAGCACGATTTCCCAAAGGACATAGAATAAAACGAGGTCGAGGGCGGCGAAGGTGCCGAGCATGCCTGTCGAGAGCAAAAGATATAAAAAGAAGTATTCCTTTTGCCTTGTATCTATGCCATAAGACCCTATGCACGCCAGAAAGCTCAAGAGGGTTGTTAAAAACATAAGTCCGACGCTTAACCCGTCTATTCCCATGTGGTAGCATACGTTTATTGACGGGATCCAGCTTGAGATTTCCTCAAATTGCATCACGCTGCTCGCGTAGTCAAACTTAAACAACAGAACGATAGAAAGCATGAAAGAAACAGCGGTAGCGGCAGTGGCGATCGTTTTTATCAAGCCTATATTTTTTTTGGGGGTGAATAGTATTAATATGCCGCCAGCCAGCGGCAGGAACACAATACAAGACAAAATCGGAAAATGCATCGTTAGCCTCCTATTAATTTAATAAAGATGATAAGCGCTAAACCAAAGAACGCTATCAAAAGATAGGTCTGAATATAACCTGTTTGCACTCTGCGTAAGACAAGTGAGAATAACCCTACTATACCTGCCGTCATATTTACCGCCCCGTCTACTATATAACGGTCTATCCATGATTTTATCCTGCTCAATACCACAACGGCCTTAGCGCATGCGTTAACCGCGCCGTCTATTACGCCTGAATCGAATTTGGACGCAAGACGAGACAGGCGGATAGACGGCCTGATAAAAAGAAATTCG
>MHFG01000006.1:0-7700 GCA_001804065.1 Omnitrophica bacterium RIFCSPHIGHO2_02_FULL_46_20 | reverse complement strand
TATAATATTTGTTGTATAAAAGGTTATAAAGCAAAGTGAATTTATTTCGTATCTCAAGAGGTAATATTTTGTTGTTCAGCATATAGAATAGATAAGCTGCCGCGATCCCCAGTGCCGCCGCAAGAGTTGAAAGAAGCATGACCAGATAATTCGGGGCCAGGCCCTCAGAATTCTCAGGCGGACCGGGGTGAATAAAGGTTTGAAACGCATTGTGCATGAAGGGAGATCCTACGAGGCCTATAAATATAGCAAATATTGCCAGGATCGCCAGAGGGATGGTCATGACTTTCGGAGATTCATACGGGTGAAGTTCAGAGCGCGGTTTTCCGAATAGGACCAAAAATATGAGCCTGAACATATAGAAGGCCGTCAATAGGCTTGTCGCCATCGCTATCATAAAAAGATAAGGATGGCCGCTACGCAGAGACTCGGATAATATCTCGTCTTTTGACCAGAATCCTGAGAATGGCGGCACGCCTGAAATTGCAAGGCTCGCTATTACAAAAGTCGTGCCCGTGATCTTCATCTTTTGAAATATGCCGCCCATCCGGCGGATATCCTGTGCGTGAATCGAGTGGATTATGCTGCCCGCGCACAAGAAGAGAAGCGCCTTGAAGAACGCGTGCGTCATCAGGTGAAAGGTTCCAGCGGAATACCCGCCGACCCCAAGGCCTATCATCATGAATCCCAGCTGGCTTATAGTCGAATACGCGAGTATTCGTTTTATATCATTGTTTACAGCCGCGATAGTGGCGGCAAGGATAGCTGTAGCCGCCCCGACATACGCGACCCAGATCAGCGCAGGCTGATGCGCCAGGAATAATCCAAAGCATCTGGCGACTAAATACACTCCCGCGGCAACCATTGTTGCGGCGTGGATCAGCGCCGAGACCGGCGTGGGGCCTTCCATAGCGTCGGGCAGCCATACATGAAGCGGAAATTGAGCGGATTTTCCGACCGCGCCGCAGAATATCAATAACGCGGCCGCAGTGAATAGCGGATTGGCGTTACTAATCGCCGTCAGGCCGCTGAAATGAACAGTATGCGCAGAGAAGAACAGGATAAATACACCGATCAAAAGGCCCGTATCGCCTATTCTTGTCGTTATGAACGCCTTCATGCCCGCTTTCGCCGCAGAAATTTTTTCAAACCAGAATGAGATTAAAAGGTACGAACATAGCCCGACACCTTCCCAGAAGATCAGAAGTATGATGAAATTATCCGCGAGAAGCAGCCCGAGCATCGAGCTCATAAAGAGCGACATATACGCGAAGAATCTCGAGAAACGCGGATCGTCCTTCATGTAGCCGATCGAATATATCTGGATAAGCGTTCCGATAATAGTCACGACGAGAAGCATCATGCAGGTTAACGGATCGACTATAACTCCGACATTTAACGACGTGGAGCCGAATATAAGCCACTTAAATAGAGTATACGAGCCGTGGCCCTTCAGTAATGAGGCAAAGGTATAAATGGAAAGGCACAATGAGACGCCGCAGGCCAGGATAGAGACGAACGCGCTTACCTTCTTAATCTTGCGCCCGAATAAGATATTTATCACAAATGCCAGAAAAGGGATCGCCGGAATTAGATGAGCTACCATTTCATTAAGTTGAGTTTGTTTACCAATATAGTCTTCGCGTTTCTATATATTGAGATCACCAAACCCAGCCCTACCACAGCCGAAGCGGCGGCTATGGCTATCACGAAGAGGGCGAAGATCTGGCCCAAGCCGTCCGGGCTGCCCAGAAACTTGCCGAACGTTATCAAGTTTATATTCGCCGCGTTCAATATCAATTCGATAGACATTAAAATCCCGATCGCGTTTTTTCGGGTCAATATGCCGAATACGCCTATCGAAAAAAGAAGAGCGCTTAAGATAAGAAAATGGCTTTGAGGTATCATCTCTTCCTGCCCCTTCCGATGACTATCACTCCGACCAGCGCCGCCAGAGAAATCAGGGATATGACTTCAAAAGGCAGGGCATATTTCGACATGAGAGATCTTCCCAGTTCCCGCAGGTTGACGAATGCCGCTTCCGGCAGTCCGATATGCCATGTAGTCATGGTAATGACCTTGCTGAGGATAAGAAAGATCGCAAACCCGGCGAGCGCGCCCGCCCACATACGCCGGACCGTTCCGCGAATCGGCTCGGTATCGGCCTGCGTGGTTAACATTATCGTAAAGATGAATAATGTGACGATAGCTCCGACGTAGATCAATACCTGGACAATGGCTAAAAATTCCGCGTCTAAGTATAGATAAATACCCGCTATGCCGATCAGCGTAAAGGCAAGATATATCACGCTGTGAAATATACTGCGGCTCATCACAACGAGGAAAGCGAAGAATAGCGTCAGGAAAGCGATCGGATAAAAGGTCGCTTTTATTACGGCGTCCTGTGAAAGAAGAGAGTTATTTAATACTTGTATTAAGCCACTCAATGTATTTCCCCGGATTTAACAGATTTATATGCGTTTTATCGCGGTCATATACGCTAATCTCATATATCTTATTCATATAGATAGCGCTTGTCGGGCAAACCTGCTGGCACATTCCGCAAAAACAGCAAAGCTCCATATTGTATTTGAACTCGCTGATAACTTTTTTATTATTTTCCTGTTTATGCGCGATGGCGAGGCAGGCAACGGGACATATCTTAACGCATTGATAACAGATAATGCATTTCTCCGGATGCAGATCTACCAATCCTCTGAAGCGATCGGTCATAGGTTGTTTCTGGGCAGGATATTGCAATGTGATGGCGGGTATAAAGCAATTTTTCAGTGTAATGACCAGCCCTTTTATAAGGCTCCATGCGCCGATAACGAGGTCTTTAGAAAGTTTTATTATTTTAATAATAACCATCCTGTTATTGCCAGATTAACAAAGGCGATTGGCGTCAACACCTTCCACGCGAATGCCATCAATTGGTCTACCCTTGCCCGGGGGAATGTCCATCTGACCCACATCCAGATAAATATGCATAGATACGTCTTGGATAGGAACCATACCACAGGCGGCAAGAACGGCCCGTGCCAGCCTCCGAAAAATAGGGTGGTCGAGATGGCCGCGATGATGAAGAGGTTGGTGTACTCGCCGATGAAGAACATCGCGAACTTCATTCCCGAGTATTCCGTATGAAATCCCGCTACCAGCTCTGACTCGGCCTCGGGTATATCGAACGGCGCGCGATTCACCTCGGCGGTGGCGGCTATCGTGTAGACCAGCGCCGCCAGCAGCATATTGGGGTGAAGTATGTTCCAGTGCCGAGACTGCGCCTCAACTATTTTTTGCATCGACAATGAATTAGCATGCATTACGACAGTGATCATCGAGAGTATCATGGGGATTTCATAGCTTACTATCTGGGCGGCGGATCTCATTCCTCCCAGCAAAGAGTATTTGTTATTTGAACCCCACCCTGCCATAAAGATTCCGATAACGCATACGGAAGAGATGGCCATGATGTATAGGATCCCGACATTTAAATCTTTAGGAATTAAACTTTTCCCAAAAGGTATTGCCGCGAATGCCATGACCGGCGGCACTACGGCAAAGAAAGGGGCAAGCCACCACACCAGTTTATCCGCCTCGGCGGGCCTTATGTCCTCTTTAAGCAGAAGTTTTACGGCATCCGCAATGGGCTGTAAAACACCGTGCCATCCGACGCGCATGGGGCCGAACCTTGATTGGATATGCGCCGAGACCTTCCTCTCCCACCAGATGAGGAACATGGCCGATGCGGAAATGAAGGCCAATACCGCGATACCCGCTATCAGCATCATTAACATTATCTGTCCGTCTCTCCCATAAGGATATCCAGGCTTCCCAATATGCAGACTATGTCCGCGATTTTTAAGCCTTTTACCAATTCGGGCAGTACCGCCAGGTTAGAAAAAGAGGGGGACCTTATCTTCAGTCTATACGGGTAAGCGGAGCCGTCGCTTATAATGAAAAAACCCAATTCGCCCCGCGGATTCTCCGTTCTGAGATATATCTCGGATGGAGAAGGTTTATGGATACGGCCTATTTTAACAGTAGGATCCCCTTCAGGCAGCGCGCCCAGCGCCTGCTCCACGATCTTCAGGCTTTGCCTGATCTCTTCAAGCCTTACTTTATATCTATCCCATGAATCACCATTTTCCCCGACGGGTATATCGAATTCCAGCTTTTCGTATACCAGATATGGCTCATCTTTCCTTAAGTCCCATTTGACTCCGGACGCGCGCAAGTTAGGCCCGCTTACGCTGTAATTTATCGCGAGGTCTTTCGGCAATAGGCCTATGTGCTTTGATCTGGCGAGGAATATCGTATTATAGGTCAATAGCCAATCATAATCATCCACCTTTGACCGCATATATTTGATGAATTTTTTTATCTTTTCGTCTATACCTTTCGGAAGATCGAACTGAACCCCGCCTATTCGCATATAGTTATAGGTAAGCCGGTTTCCGCATATCTGGTCAAATATATCGATTATCTTCTCCCTCTCGCGGAAACAATAGAAGAGAGGAGTCGCGAAAGCGCCAAGGTCCTGGGCGAATGTTCCGATCGCGATTAGATGGCTCGCTATTCTGTTCAGTTCCGCCGCTATCACGCGGATGTATTTTGCGCGATCAGAAATCTCCAGATTCAATAGTTTTTCAACGGCCATTACGTAGCCCATGTTATTGTTCATAGACGCGACATAGTCAAGCCTGTCGGTGTATGGGATAAATTGCGTATATGTGCGGTTTTCGGCCAATTTTTCCATTGAACGGTGCAGATAACCGATGTGCGCGGTGCAGTCCCTGATCATCTCGCCGTCCAGCTTCAATTCAAGGGAAAGGACGCCGTGCGTAGAGGGATGCTGCGGCCCCATATTGATGAGAAACTCTTCCGTGCATATGTCCTTTGTCTGGCTTGTATTCATAAAGTTTAATTACAGCCTCGGTTTGATCGAGACTTCCGGGTGAGAATAGCTTTTTCGTAAAGGGTGGCCTTTCCAGTCGTAAGGGTTTAATATCCGCCGTAAATCCGGATGGTTTAAAAAAATGACGCCGAATAAGTCATACACTTCACGCTCGAGCCAATTCGCGGATTTCCAAAGTTCCGCAAGACTCGCGACATTCTCTTCTCCCGCGGTTAAATATATTTTCAGGGTTATCCCGTGATGTTCGGAAATAGAATATAGGGTATATGCCAGCTCAACCCTTTCCGCCCTGTCTATCGCGGTTATACAATGGAGATTATCAAAGGCAAGCCGATGATTTTTTAAATATTGCGTTATTTTTAAAAGCGACTCTTTCGGGATAATAACGGCGCCCGTCTCTTCCTCCTGCCTTGCTTCCGGAAAGTCAGTTTTTATAGCCATAAATATTTCATTTGTCCGCATCTTTTTCGTTCCTTATCTTTTCCTGCAGCTTCATCAGTCCGAAGAGCAAATTTTCCGGGCGGGGCGGGCAGCCCGGTATAAACACATCCACGGGGATGCCGAGCGAATCCGTCCCCTTTGTAACCGAATACGTGTCATAATAGAAGATGCCTCCCGAGATGGCGCAATTTCCCATAGCGATTACATACTTAGGTTCGGGCATCTGCGCGTAAAGGCGCTGGATGCAGTCATTCATTTTTACGCATATCGTGCCCGCTATGATCATGACGTCGCACTGTCTGGGGCTTGCCCGAAATACCCCCGCGCCGAACCTGTCGATATCGAAACGCGAAGCGCCCGTAGCTATCATCTCGATGGCGCAGCAAGCCAGCCCGAATGTCATAGGCCACAGCGAGGATGCCTTCCCCCATTTAAAAATATTTTCGCTCGTTGTTAGAAATACCCCTCCCCCAGGGATTCTCTGTATTAATTTTGAGGCGGGGATCCTTTCTGTCACTGCCATTCGAAAACTCCTCTTTTCCAGGCATAGATCAAGCCAAAGATGAGGATCGCGATAAAAATCATCATCTCAATATATGAAACGATTCCCATCTCCCGGAACACGACAGCCCATGGGACTAAAAATAAGACTTCTATGTCGAATATTACGAAGAGAAGCGCTACAAGATAGTAGCTGACGTTGAATTGCACTCTGGCGCAGCCTTTTAGCACTTCTCCGCATTCGTAGGCGGATGTTTTGACGGGATTTGGAGCGCGCGGGCGAAGCAGCCACGATACGATAAACGCGCTCGCGACAAAGGCAATTCCGAAGACGAAAAACAGGCCTACGAACGCGTAATCTTTAATAACGAGTGCTTGTCCCATATTTTTTGGTAGTTTAGATAGTTATAAAAGCCAAAGGAGTATTATATATATTTTTGGGATAATCTACAAGTATAAAAGAGTCTGATGTCTGATGTATTTTCGCAAGGCAAGGGCAAGGCAAAGTGTTGACTATCTTCAGCAGGTGTGCTATTTTGGATGTCGGAATTCGAAATGTTCAAAGCTTGAGCAGTTTTCTCCCAAGTCATAGGCGTGGGGCTGTTGTTGATAAACGATTGTTCGAAGAACTTTATGAGTAATGATTTACCGGGCGGCGCTTCACCTGCCCAACCATGGGACAAAGGCGAATTATTTTGTAATGAGCTGCCAACCAAATTTCAACCGCAGATAGGCCGAATTTTAGTAACCGGCGCCTCGGGGTATATCGGCGGGCGATTGGTTCCGGAGTTATTGGCCAGAGGGTATAAAGTCCGCGCCATGGTCAGGGCGGATTTTCCTGAATACCGCGTTCTCTGGCCCGGCGCGGAAATCGTGACAGCTGACGCGCTTAAAATAGATAGTTTAAAAAGCGCGCTCAGAGGCATTGACACCGCTTATTATTTAATACATTCGCTGCATCTGGGCCCGAGAAAGTTTGCCGCGGCAGACATACACGCAGCCAGAAATTTCAGGAGGGCTGCCGAAGAGAATAAGATCGAGCGGCTAATCTATCTCGGGGGCCTCGGAGATATTAGAACCCCTCTCTCATCCCATCTGCGCAGCCGCTCGGAGGTGGCCATGGAATTGACGCGCGGGCAAGTCCCCGCGACTATTCTAAGGGCCGCGGTAATCGTCGGCTCAGGCAGCGCTTCCTACGAAATTATCAAACATCTTGTAAAAAAGCTTCCCGTTATGGTAATACCTTTATGGGCGAAGAATAAGTGCCAGCCGATAGCCATCCGCGATGTCATAAAATATCTCGTAGGAGTTTTAGAGACGCCCGGCACGGCCGGACGGTCCTTTGACATCGGCGGCGCCGATGTATTAACCTACGAAAAGATGCTTAAGATTTTAGGCAATCTTCTCCGGAAAAAGACGCTCTTCATCCCGGCGCCTTTTTCGGCTACCAGATTTTACGCGTATACGGCGAGCCTTCTCACCCCCGTTCCCGACTCCATAACGGCGTGCCTCATGGAGAGCCTGAAGAACGAGGTCATCTGCCAGGACGAATCGATAAAGGCCTTGATACCATTCAAACCCCTGACATATAGAGAAGCGATAATACGGGCCATGTCCCGCGAGGAACAGGATAAAGTCCATACAAGGTGGTCCGACGCCTCTTTTCCAACGGATGAATTGGTCTTAAAACTGCATGAGATCAAAGGATCGCCTGCGTATACGGCCAGTTATTCGCTTGTCACCAAAAAGACGGCGGAATCTCTTTTTGGCTCTATCTGCAAGATAGGCGGTAGAGAAGGATGGTTTCACAACAACTGGATGTGGCGGTTGAGAGGCGGAA
>MHFG01000005.1 GCA_001804065.1 Omnitrophica bacterium RIFCSPHIGHO2_02_FULL_46_20 | reverse complement strand
CACATTCTGGCGCACAGAAGTCACTCTTGCGAGTTCATACGCGGGAAGCCCTGAAGAGCACGAACAGGCTCTCGGTATGATTAAGTCCGGGAAGGTGAAAGTTGGGGAGATGATAACACATAGGCTTCCCCTGCAAGAGGCCTTAAAAGGATTTCAGTTAGTGACAGGCGCGAAGGATTCGTTAAAAGTTATTATTCAACCGCAAACATAGGGGGCATTATGGATTGGGGGATGAAGAACAGGTTATCAAGGATAATAAAGCCCGAAACGGGCAAAACTGTAATGTTGGCCGTTGACCACGGTTATTTTCTTGGTCCGGTAACTAATCTCGAAAATCCGCGCAAAACCATAGAACCGCTCATGGATTACGCGGACGCGCTTATGCTGACAAGGGGAGTGCTTCGCACATCGGTGGACGCGTCAAGTCCTGTTCCAATCGTCCTGAGGGTTTCGGGCGGGAACAGCATCATCGGCAAAGACCTCTCCAACGAAGGCATCACCGTAGCCATCAAAGACGCTGTAAGGCTGAACGCCGCGGCGGTGGCGCTTTCCATTTACGTCGGCGGCGTCAGCGAACACCAGACGCTGATGAATTTATCGAAGCTCGTTGATGACGGCGAAGAATACGGGATCCCGGTCATGGCTGTTACGGCTGTCGGGAAAGAATTAGAAAAGAGAGACGCGAAGTATCTTTCGCTGGCATGCAGGATAGCGGCGGAACTTGGGGCGCATTTCGTAAAGACATATTACTGCGAAGATTTTGAAAGGATAGTCAGGTCATGCCCGGTTCCTCTCGTCATAGCGGGCGGGCCGAAACTCAATACGGAACTCGATGCGTTGAATATAGCGTATGACGCCATAAGGCTCGGCGCGGCCGGAGTGGATATGGGGCGCAACATCTGGCAATCCCCAGCCCCCATAGCCATGATAAAGGCTATACGGGCCATCGTCCACGAAAACGCCACGGCAAAAGAGGCCTATAAGCTCTTTGAAGAAACTAAAAATAAGAAGGGATAGACTATCCGAAGGGTTGACTTTATACGTTATAATATGATATTATGCTTTAATCTTAAAGAGGAAAGAAGATGGCGCAAATTTTAAAGATACTTAAGCTCGGGCTCCCTAAGGGCAGTCTTCAGGAAGCCACGGTCAGGATGTTCAAGAAAGCCGGATTTTTCATCGGCATAAGCGAAAGGTCATACTTCCCTTCGATTGACGACGATGAGATAGAGGCCATACTTTTCAGGGCGCAGGAAATGTCGCGCTATGTCGAGGACGGCATCCTGGATTGCGGTATCACGGGAAACGACTGGATACTTGAGAACTCTTCCAATGTTGTAAGGGTCGCCGAGCTCATATACTCAAAACAAAGCTTAAGGCCTGTTCGATGGGTCCTGGCCGTCCCGCAGGATTCGAAAGTGAAGAGCGTAAAGGATCTCAAAGGCAAAAGGATCGCGACAGAACTTGTAAACGTTACGAAAAATTATTTAAAGAAGAATAAGGTGAATGCGAAGGTTGAATTCTCATGGGGCGCTACAGAGGTAAAGGCTGCCATAGGGATTGACGCGATAGTCGAGGTTACTGAGACAGGCTCAAGCCTTCGCGCGAATAAACTGAGGGAGATAGCTACGGTTTGCGAATCAACAACGCAGCTGATAGCTTTCCGCAAGAGCTGGTTGAACCCATGGAAGCGCGCGAAAATGGAAAACATCGCGCTTTTGCTAAAAGGCGCTATCCTGGCCGAGGAGAAGGTCGGATTGAAGATGAATGTTCCAAAGAAAGATTTGAAGGCAGTGCTGGCCATATTGCCGTCTATGAAAAAACCTACAATCTCAAACCTGTCCGATCCCGATTGGTACGACGTAGACACGATCATCGACGAAAAGACCGCGAAAAAATTGATACCTGAATTAAAAAGGGCGGGCGCTCAAGGTATCATAGAGTATCCGTTGAATAAAGTGATATATTAAACGAAAAGTTCTTCTCCCGCCTTAAGACAGGCGATAGGCATTGCGGCGGGATCAGGATCGGCGCTGCTTCGTAAAATTGGAGGAAAAAGAAAGATGCCTTGCGGTAGAAAAAGAAAAAGAGCGAAGATGGCAAAGCATAAAAGAAAAAAAAGGATGAGAAGAGATCGCCACAAGAAGAGATTGTTATAAGAAGAGATAAAAATCCTTGAAGAAAATTCTTTTTTGCTCGGCCGCTTTCCTGGCTCTCGGCGTTTTAGCGTCGGGAAGCGCCAAAGCGGATAGAGATATATTGTCTAAGGGGAACGCTCAACTTTGGGATTTAAGGATAGAGAATAAGAAGGCTCCAGGCCCGTTCTCCAAGGCGCTTGCCCATTACACAATGGGCATTATTTATGATAACGAGGGCGCTCTCGAAGACGCGATGGCCGAATACAAGACGGCCATATCTTTCGATCCGAAGGTAAGCCGCCTTCATTCACGGCTGGGAGTCGATTATTTTCTTTCTGAAAAAATAGATAAGGCGGTAGAGGAATTCAAGCTTGCGAAGTCGCTAGATCCTGCTGATACAAAACCGCATTTCCTCTTGGCGCTCGCGTATACCGCGCTTAACTCGTTCGATCTCGCGCAGAAAGAATACGAAGAGGTAGTTCATTTAAACCCAAACGATATCGCGGCGCTGGGTTCTTTGGCGGATCTCTTGGTCGTAGAGGAGAAGATGGCGGAAGCGCTCTTGGTCTACGAGAAGCTCGTAGAAAAAGAGAAGAATTCAAGCCTATTATATTTTAACTCAGGGGTCATATATTCCAGGCTCGGAAAACTCGGCCAGGCTATAGATGCTTTCAATAAGGCTGTGAATATAGAGCCGAACTATCTCGAAGCGCATATCGGGTTAGGCGTGTTGTACGAGATGAAGAATGACCTGCCGAACTCAATCGCGAGCTTTGAAAAGGCGCTTAAAATAGATCCGTTAAATATAAGAGCCTATTACGCTTTAGGGCAGCTTTATTATAAAGCCAAAAGATTCAACGAGGCGGTCCATCAATACGAGCTATTAATAAAATTAAATCCGAAAGACCCTGATGCCTATATACAGTGGGCAGGCTTGTATATCAAGGAAAAGAATTTTAATGCGGCGACTGTAGTTTTGAGCAATGCGTATCTTGAAGGTATAAAGGATGTCGACCTGTATTTAGCGCTCGGGTACGTTTATGGAGAAGAATCAAAGAATGACAAGGCGCTGAAGTTTTACACCGCGGCGCTCGAGATGGCTCCGGATGACGCGCGAATACACTTTCATCTCGGGGTCCAATACGACAAGATGAAAGAGCGCTTCCTCGCGGTGAAAGAGTTCCGCGAAGCGATAAGGCTCGACCCGAAATTCTCGGACGCGTATAATTACCTCGGGTATATGTTTGCCGAAGAGGGCTCTAATCTTGACGAGGCGATAGTCCTTGTCAGAAAAGCGCTTGAGATAGAGCCTGAAAACGGCGCTTTTTTAGACTCGCTGGGATGGGCGTATTTTCAGAAAGGGGATACGTCCGAGGCGTTTGTCGAATTAAAGAAGGCGATAAAGTTCGAACCGAACGATCCGACCATAAGAGACCATCTGGGCGATATATATTTTAAGAAAGGCTTAAGGGACAAAGCGCGCGGAGAGTGGGAGAAGTCGCTAAAAATAGATCCGAAGCAGGATAAGGTTAGAGAGAAGCTCAAAAAGCGGCGGTGAGTTATAGCGGACAGCTTAAAGCCGCATTATTAATAACGAGGCATAATGAATCATCCAAACATACGTGAATTACAGAAAAAGGCGATTGAGATACGTAAGGACATATTGAAGATGCTGACGCTCGCCGGCTCAGGACACACCGGCGGAAGTCTATCCATAGTAGAGATATTGGTCGCATTATATTATCATGCGCTGAAGAACGATCCTAATAACCCAAAATGGAAAGAGCGAGACTACTTTTTACTCTCTAAAGGGCACGGTTGCCCCGCCCTTTACGCTGTCTTAGCGGAAAAGGGTTATTTCAATAGAGAAGACCTTTGGAAATTAAGAAAACTGGGAAGTATGCTGCAGGGCCATCCGCAGCTGGGCCTGCCCGGGATTGAGATCTCCAGCGGCTCGCTCGGACAGGGACTTTCTATCGCTAACGGCATCGCGCTTGCGGCAAGGCTCGATAAATCAGATATAAGAGTATACTGCCTTCTGGGAGACGGCGAAACTAATGAAGGACAGGTATGGGAAGCGGCTATGACAGCGGCACATTACAAATTGGATAATGTATGCGCGATAATAGATTTTAATAAACTTCAGATAGACGGATTCTGCTGTGATGTCAAGGATATGGGCGCATATTTTGATAAATGGAAGAACTTCGGATGGGAAACAATAGAGACAGACGGCCACGATATTAAAAAACTTATGAATGCCTTTGATAAAGCCAAAACGATCAAAGGAATGCCGGCGGTTATCATAGCCCACACCATAAAGGGCAAGGGCGTTTCATTTGTAGAGAACAAGGTTGAATGGCACGGCATCGCGCCGAAAAAAGAAGAATACGAGCGCGCCATGAAAGAATTAGACGAAGCATTGGGAAAAATATAAGGAGAAAGATATGATACCGAGGAAATGGAAAATGTATTTAAAGATGTATTGGGTGAAGTTCGCCATAGTCGCGGTTGTTATTTTATTGGTCGCGCTTGCCGTAATCGGGCTTAATTCTCTCGAATCCTACTACAGAAATATAACCTTAGCGACTATGCCCGTGAACCTCCTGATGGTGTCGCTGAACGCCATAATATTCGTTTATATGTATATGATCTTCATGCGCGGCGGTTTCTCAAAATTGAGCCAGAAGCTCAGGGTGCACGGCGAATTTGTTAATATTAAATGGTCTGATGTAATAGGAATGGAGAACGTCAAGGCCGAGGCCATGGAAGTAGTCCAGCTTATCATGGACAGGGCGCGGGTTAAGAAGATCGGCGGAAAGATTTTGCGCGGGATATTAATGTTAGGCCCCCCGGGCTGCGGTAAGACATACTTAGCCAAGGCCATAGCTACCGAATCAGGCCTGCCTTTCGTTTCAATGTCAGGCAGCGAATTCGTCGAAATATTCGTCGGCGTCGGCGCCGCGCGCGTAAGAGCATTATTTAAAAAGGCGAGAGAGCTCGCCTACGGTTACGGCGGATGCATAGTATTTATAGATGAGCTTGACGCCATCGCCCGCAAAAGGGTCTTCTCCGCGTTCGGCGGCACCGAAGAGACGAACTCCACTCAGAACCAATTGCTCGCCGAGATGGACGGACTGCAGGAACTGAAGGATAAATCCGGCGAGCCCAGGCCGGAACAAAATATCATAATCATCGGAGCTACCAACGCGCCTGAAGACATGCTGGATAGGGCGCTGCGCCGTCCCGGACGTTTTGACAGGATTATCTATATAGAGAAACCCGGCCTGGAAGACAGGGAAAAGCTTTTTGCTTATTATCTTGGCAAGGTCCAATATGATAAATTACTAGACGTAGGCCGCCTTGCCAGAAAGGCCGTCTACAAATCTCCGGCGGATATAGAAAACATCATCAAGGAGGCCGCATTGGTCGCTACAAGAAACGGCCGTGACGCGATCAGGCTCGAAGATATAAGCGAGGCGATGGAAAGAATAGATCTTGGGCTGAAACGACAACTTACTATGACGCCGCGCGAAAAGGAGACAACCGCATATCATGAGGCTGGCCATGCGGTAGTTCTTTATATATTGCATCCTACAAACGACGTTTTTAAGATTTCGATAATCCCGCGAAAAGACACGCTTGGCGTAACATACTCTCAGCCGAAAGAGGAGCTTTATAGTTATACCAAAGATAAGCTGTTAGCTGATATAAAGGTGTCTCTGGCGGGATATGTTGCGGAGAAGATGCGGTTTGGCGTAACATCTACGGGCGTATCGGGTGATTTTAAAGACGCGACGAGGATCGCGCATTCTATGGTCTGGTCGCTCGGTATGAGCGGCGCGGAATTTTTGGGGGATTATACGGCAATTCCCGAATCCCAGATTTCCGAAGATTTAAAAGAAAAATTGAATCAGGAAACCGATAAGATATTTCAGTTATGTTTAAAAGAAGTAGAGGCGTTGCTGATAAAAGAAAAACCGATTCTCGAGAAGCTTGTGAATGATCTTCTGGCTAAAGAAGAGCTGGAATACGACGAGGTCGAGGCAATCTTTATGGAATTCGGCAAGGCGCGCACGAAGAGCGCATGGTAGGAATCAAGAAGGTTCTTTTACTATGCGCTATTTGCTATATATTATGCGCTGCTTTGACAGGCTGCGGGCCGACGTACCCTAAAAAAAATGTTAAGGAAGCCGTTGCAAGGATATGTACTCAAGAATATGGCGTAAACGTCAAAGTCGAAACTTACGACAAGACGATGTTCATATACCTTCCTCTTAAAGGCTTGTTGGATTACTCATTTAACCTGACTAGGCCCGCGAGCGAGAAGATAAATAATGTGATTTTCACCGCGGCGAGGGTCACGCTCTCGACGGATGCCAAATTCGATTTTTACTGCGTGATAGCTCATGACATCAAGATGCCGGAGCTTCAGATAGTTATCATAAAGAACGTCGAGGATGTCAGGAGGTTATTCGCGAGCGATATCTCGAGGGGCGAATATATGAAACGCGTGCTCATCGACTTACGCTGGAGCCCGCAGGCCAAAAAAGAGCAGGTAGTAAAGGATATCTTCAACAAGATGAACCTTGACCAAAAATGGCAGGACCAGATCATATCGGACTTCTTCAGGAGCGAACCCGCCGCTATCAGCGACATAGGTTACTGGAACGACCGTTTCTATATCAAGGATATAACGCTCGCGGAGTTTCTGGCAGAGCAGATCGCGAATAGAATAAAGATAGAATTTCGAGAAAGCAAGGACCTGAAGGATATTTTTCTTTTAAAATCCGCTAAAGGACTATACGCGGCAAGAAAAGACAGGCGCTTATTCAGGTTCGAGATCATGGCAGAGCGAGGCGCCATCGGCGCCGGCACAACGATCGAAAACTCTGACAAGATTTTTGAGAAGGCCCTTTCAATGGCGGGCCATGTTCTTCACGGCTATCATTTTAAGGATTATGACGCTGTTGAGGTATTTGACCAGCACGAAGGAAGGTCGATTGAGGTAACGCCCGAAGAGTTAGAAAATTTTAGGATGAAGAAAGTAAAGTTGAATGAAATAGGCAAATAAACTGTAATGAGGCGAACAATGGCTGGAGAGAAGCTGAAGATGGTGCCTACGAGGGATGGCTTTGGCGAAGGGCTGATAGAGTTAGGCCGGAAAAACAAAGATATTGTGGTGCTCTCAGCGGATTTAACGGATTCTACGAGAGCAAATTGGTTCAAGAAAGAATTTCCAGAACGATTCTTCGGCCTTGGGGTCGCGGAACAGGACATGATCGGCACAGCCGCCGGTTTTGCGTTGATGGGGAAGATCCCTTTTGCCTGCACCTTTGGCGTATTCGCGTCCGGGAGGGCATGGGACCAGATAAGAGTATCCGTCGCATATATGAATCTGAATGTGAAGATAATAGGAACGCACGGCGGTATCTCTGTCGGGCCAGACGGCGCGACTCATCAAGCGCTCGAAGAGATCTCGCTGATGAGAATACTGCCTAACATGACCATCATAGTTCCATGCGATGCCCTTGAGGCAAAAAGGGCTACAATAGAATCCGTAAACTTAAAAGGGCCCGTGTATATAAGGCTCGGAAGAAGCGGCGCGCATGTCATAACAAAAGAGTCCGATCCTTTTAAAATCGGTAAGGCAGTGTGTTTAAAAGACGGAAAAGACTTGACGATATTCGCATGCGGACAGATGGTCTACGAGGCAGCGCTCGCGTGTGATGAGCTAAAAAAAGACGGCATAGACGCGCGTCTTGTAAACATGCATACCCCCAAGCCTATAGATAAAGACTGTATCATAAAAGCCGCGAGTCAGACAGGGGCGATAGTTGCCGTAGAAGAGCATACGATAGCGGGAGGTTTTGGCAGCGCGATAGCCGAAGTTGTCATAGAGAATTGCCCTGTTCCGGTAAAGTTCGTCGGGATCAGAGATAGATTCGGCGTATCCGGCGAGCCGGATGAGCTATTCGAACATTTCGGCCTTCGGGCAAAAAATATTGTCCAAGCCGCAAAAGAAGCGCTCGCAATGAAGCGATAGTAAAATTTTTCGCAATGCTAGTTTGGCGTAACTTTTGGGGCGTTGCTTCCGCGGAACCTCTCTTTAGTGCAACGTTGGGTTTATGCGAGGTTTGTGGCAGGTAATTTTTACGGGTCCTGCCGCTGGATTCGCCTTTTTTCTAAGGGGCATTCAATGAGACGAGGCGTAGCGCAATCCGCTCAAGCTATACCACCGCGCCCTAGTGCCTCCATAAGAAAAAGGCTTCATCCAGCGTCACCCGTAAAAATTTACGATGATCAGACATAAGAATTTTTTTACATTTCATCGCAAGCGTAATTTGCGGTGGATACGCCTGAAGCGGCGTTAAATAATTTTTACACCTTACGGCGATGTAGAAAAAAATTTAAATTCCTGAAACTTCGCATTGCGCTCAATAAAAGTTCCATATGCAATTGTAGGAGAGTTAGCATATGAAAGAAGTTAAATTTTTGTAAAAATTTTTCCGAATAAATTTGGATGCCTAATCCAAATTTATGTCCGCTGAGGGCGGCCACCGCAAATTACGCCTTCTGCTTGAAGTGAAAAAAATCGTTTCGCAGGATGACCGAGCGGTGAGGACCCGAAAAATCCGGCAAACTATGACTTTATGAACAGCATTGAGATTCCAGCGCAGGCGAAGGTTAATCTATTCTTAAAAGTTCTCTCCAAGAGAAAAGACTCCTATCATAACATCCTGACTTTATTCGAGCGTATTTCATTAGCCGATATAATTAAGATTACAAAGATACCCAAAGGCATAATCGTTAAATCCGACAAGCTGATAACTCGTAATCCAAAGGATAATCTCGTTTATAAGGCGGCCGAGCTGATTTTAAAACATGGTAAGATAAAATCCGGGGTAGAGATAGAGATAAAGAAGAAGATCCCCATTGCCGCGGGGCTCGGAGGGGGCTCGTCGGATGCGGCTGCGGCCCTCATAGGCATTGATAAGTTATTTAGACTAAAATCAGATGATGAAATATTAACTGCTTTAGGGAAGAAACTTGGCGCGGATGTCCCCTTCTTCATTCTGGATACGCCGTTTGCGATAGGAAGAGGCAGAGGCGATAAACTTAAGGTCGTAAGGTCAAAAGCGCGCTTTTGGCACTTGCTTGTATACCCTGGCTTTAAGGCTGCGACAAAGGATGTTTATAAGGCATTTGAGTGATCGAAATACTTGACACCTCGACAGGGGAGTGTTAAAATACAAGCCCTTCCGTCAGGATATGGGGGCGGCGCAGTCCGACGAAGCCAAAGGCAAAAGCGCTTTGGCGAAGGCGGAACTTCCCATTTGAATTTCGCTCGCTTATGCTCGCGGAATTTTCTGCAGGAAGCAGTGGAAAATTTACGCATGGGCTATCAAAATATAGAATCTATGCTCTACAACGATCTGGAAGCGGCTGCTGTATCAAAAAAGAAGAGTTTAGGGAAAATTTTAAAGGGCTTGGCGCATCTATTGGGCAGGGAGGCTATTGTTTCCGGGAGCGGACCAAGCTTATTTTGTTTATATAAGAAGAGAAAGGAGGCAATAAAGGCAAGAATAAAAGTATTAAAAAGCGTGCCAGCCCGCCACAGGCATGGTTGGCTCATTTTTGTTGTCGGAACAGCATAGAATTGTAAAAAGATACTTCAGCGGCCACAATCCTTCTATTCGTCGGATTGCTTAACGCCGCTTCAGTATCCCTGCCTGCCGGCAGGCAGGAATTTTGCACGCAAAATTGAGGAGTTTACTTGTATGGAAATTACCGAAGTCAAAATCTTCTTGAAGGAAGGACAGGATAAAAAATTAAAGGCATACGCGACGCTCACCCTTGACAAGGCGTTCGTCGTACGTAATGTAAAAGTCATAGAGGGGACAAGAGGATTATTCGTCGCCATGCCGTCAAGACGATTAAAAGAATCCTGCCCAAAATGCAATTTCAAAAACGTCGTGAGGAGCAGATACTGCAACCAGTGCGCCGCGGCGCTTCCGCCGCACATTGAGCAAAAACCCGTAACCGCGCGCGATAATTCACAGCGTCAATCCGAGCACAGGGATATCGCGCACCCAATAACCTCCGATTTTAGAGAATATATACAGAAGAAAGTCCTCGAGGCATACGAGGAAGAAAAGAAGAAAGGGACTTTTCATCCGGAGACGTCAAAGGCTCAAGTGAGTTCTCGTGGGGCGGCGGATGAGGATGACGATATAGAGTTGTAAATGCCGGATAGTATTTGATGCCCGGTAGTGTAATGGTAGCACACGAGAATTTGGATCTCGGCGTCTAGGTTCGAATCCTAGCTGGGCAGCCACCGTACCATTCACAAAAATTTTTAGCAAAATTTTTGCTCAGGTACGGTGCACAGCACCTGAGACCATTACTAGATTTTCTGCCGAATGGTACTGTGCGAAGATAAAATAAATATATGTATTATACGTATGTTTTATTAAGTCTCAGAGATAAAGAATTTTATATCGGCTACACCAATGATGTCAGCAAACGCTTTAAGGATCATGCTTATGGGAAGACGCCTAGTACTATTGCACGAAGACCATTTGAATTGATATATTATGAAGCTCATTTGTCAAAGAAAGATGCCCTAAGGCGCGAAAGTTATTTTAAAAGCACAAAAGGACGAGTAACCTTCAAACAGCCGGTTGACCCTATGCTTATCGCCGATAAGAATAAGCGCGATGATTGGATTAAGAATAAAAACATGAGGGCTTTCAATTTTTACAAGGGGCTAGATACGTATGAAGAGGTTGATATAGTGATAGATTCCCCCGTTTCTTTTGAAGAAGTATATAAGGATGCCCTGGATGTATCCGAGAAAGGATTAAGATTTAAGGTGATTTCGCCGAAATATTTCGTTAAAATGAAGAAGAGCTCCGGCAGGGACAAGGATTTAGATGATATAAAAAAACTAAAAATGGTGCGTAAAGATATATGAATTTCGGATGGGAAAGCGAAAAAGAAAAAGTTTTGCGGGCAAGCAAAATACCGCCGTTTAAGAAATTAGAAGGCATTAGGCTTATGAATGAGCTGGCTGATAAGGTGCTGAGCCTGGGGCAGAAACGTCTTCGGCGCAAGTTACGGGAAAGCGGTTAATCACATGAACAATATTGCTGCAATCATACTTGCTGCCGGACGGGGGACGAGGATGAAGTCTTTAACTCCGAAAGTCATGCATACGCTTCTTGGAAAACCCATGATATCGTATGTTGTGGATACGGTTCGGGGAGCCGGTATAGCAGATATTGTGGCAGTGATAGGATTTGGCGGCGAAAAAGTAAAAGAATTTTTTAAAGAGACAAAGGTCAGGACCGTATTACAGAAGAAGCTTTTGGGAAGCGCTGATGCTGTCCGCGCCGCAAGGAAAGAGATTAAAAAATTTAAAGGGGACATTTTAGTGGTCTACGGCGATACCCCTTTAATAAAGAAAGAGACCCTCGCGAGGCTCGCCGAAAAGCATAAGAGTTCCGGCGCAAGCTTAACGCTCCTCACGACGATATTGAAGAATCCGACAGGCTATGGAAGGATAATCAGAAATACAGACGGCAAGATCCTAAAAATTGCCGAAGAGGATGAGGCAGGAACGCACAAGAAAGAGATCAAAGAAATAAATGTCGGAACCTGTATTTTCAAGGCGGAAGACCTTTTTGGGCCGCTCGCCGAGATAAAGCGCGACAATGCCAAAAAAGAATATTATTTAACGGATGCGGTTAATATCCTGTCGCTTAAGGCCAAGAAAATAGACTCTATGGCCATAGACGATCTAAGCGAGATGATAGGCGTGAATTCAAGGAAAGAATTAGCGGAAGCCACGACTGTTTTAAAGAATAGAACAGCCGATGAACTGATAGCGTCAGGCGTAACGATACAGGACCCTTTATCTACGACCATATATCCCGGCGTAAAGATCGGAAGAGATACGCTTATATATCCGAATACGGTAATAGAATCAGACGTAATTATCGGCAAGGCTTGCCATATAGGGCCGTTTGCGCATATACGTCCCGGCACAAGGATCGGAAACAAAGTCGAGGTAGGTAATTTTGTAGAACTTGTGAGGACCGAAGTTCAGGATTTTACCAAGGTAAAGCATCATACGTATCTGGGAGACGCAAAAGTGGGCAAAAATGTAAATATCGGCGCAGGCACCATAACGGTAAACTACGACGGAAAAAATAAGAACAGAACAGTGATAGGAGACAGGGCCTTTATAGGGGTCGGCGCGATACTGATAGCGCCGATCAAGATAGGTAGAAGAGCTCTCGTCGGCGCCGGGAGCGTTGTATTAAAAGGACAGAATATAAAAGACGGCGCGACCGTTGTCGGCGTGCCGGCTAGAATTTTACAAAGAAGAAAACAATCAAGGAGACGCGAAGATGAAAAACCACCTATTAGTCTTCAGCGGTAATTCAAATAAAAAGCTGGCGCTGGATATCTGTAAACATCTTAAGATTAAGCTGGGAGACGCGAATATAGACTGTTTTTCAGACGGGGAAACGCGCGTAAAGATAAATCAAAACGCGCGGGGCCACGACGTATTTGTTATCCAATCAATCTCAAGCCCGGCAAACGAAAGCCTTATGGAGCTGCTCATAATGATAGACGCCTTAAAGAGAGCTTCGGCGCAGAGAATCACAGCGGTACTGCCATACTTCGGGTACGCGCGGCAGGATAGAAAGGATCAACCGAGAGTTCCCATAACGGCAAAGCTCGTCGCGAATCTTTTGACTGTCGCCGGAGCGGACCGGGTATTAACCGTAGACTTGCATGCCGGCCAGATACAGGGATTTTTTGATATACCGCTTGACCATCTATTCGCGTTCAAGATATTCGCTGATTACAGGAAGAAGTTTAGATTAAAAGGCGACATCGTAATAGTAAGCCCGGACGTCGGCAGTATTAAGACCGCAAGGGCCTATGCCAAGAGATTCAGATGCGGTCTTGCCATTGTTGACAAGAGACGCGTCAATGATAAAGAGGCTGAAGTGATGCACATCATGGGCGATGTTAAGGGAAAAGTCGCGATTATAGTCGATGACATGGTCGCGACAGCCGGTTCGCTTGTAGAAGCGGTCGAAGCCGTAAAGAAAAAAGGCGCGCTTGAAGTATACGCCGCTGTCACGCACCCTGTGCTTTGCGGGCCTGCTATCGAAAGAATTAAAAGATCGCAATTAAAAGAACTTATCGTTACCGATACCATCCCAATAGGAGAAGAGAAGATGATAAGCAGGATAAAGGTCCTCTCAGTGGCGCCGCTGCTTGCGGAAGCCATAAAGAGAATACATAATGAGGTATCGCTGAGCGTATTGTTCAAATAAAGGAGCGTGGTTTGTATGGAAAAAGTTATATTAAAAGCGGAAGTTAGATTGGCAAGCGGCAAACGGATAGCGAAGGACTTGAGAAAGAAGAATACTATCCCTGCCGTCGTATATAAGGGCGGCCTGGACGCGATGAAGCTGCAGCTTTCCGTAAGAGATTTCGAACAGGTTCTTCATACTAAGGCAGGCGAGAACATCATCGTGACTTTAAAGATCGCGGGCCCCGGCAAAAGCGAAAAGGATAAAACAGTCCTGATAAAAGAGATACAGCGCGAGCCTATCAAAGAGAGGATACTGCATGTAGATTTTAACGAGATATCGCTGACCGAAACATTGAAAGTAAATGTTCCGTTAGCGGCTCACGGAGAGCCAGAGGGCAAAAAAGACGGCGGCACGCTGGAGCATGTCATGTGGGAGCTGCAGGTTGAGTGCCTGCCTGCAGACATTCCTGAGAAGATCGAAGTTGAGGTTTCCGGCCTCAAGATAGGCGATGCTATATACGTAAAGAATATTGCCGCGCCTGCAGGCGTTAAGATATTGACCGATCCCGAACTTATCGCGATGATAGTGAAGCCTCCCAAAGTAGAAGTTCCGAAAGAGGAAGCGGCCGCCGAAGCGCCGGCCGAGCCGGAACTTATCAGAAAGAAGAAAGAAGCGGAAGAGAAAGGCGAGACCGAGAAGAAAGAAGAGGCCCCGAAAGCCGCGGAAGCCAAGAAAGAGGAGAAGAAGTAATATATGAAGTTTCTCATCGGCCTCGGGAATCCAGGCCTTGAATATAGATCGACGAAGCATAATATAGGTTTTTCCGTCGTAAAAGAGCTTGCCAAAGAGAATAAGATCAAGATAAAGGAAAAGCGCTACTCAGCCCTTATCGGCGCCGGTAAGGTTGCCCGGGAAGACGTTCTTCTCGTCCTGCCCCAGACGTACATGAACCGATCAGGCGATATAGTCGGCGACTTCGTAAGAAACGAAATAAAGAATCTCGATGATTTGATAATTATCTGCGACGATATCAACCTGAAGCTCGGGAGAGTAAGGCTTAAAAAACAGGGCTCCGCGGGCGGGCATAAAGGATTGGAGTCGATAATAGCAGAGCTTGGCAGAGATGATTTTCCCAGGCTAAGAGTCGGCATAGCTACGGAAGTCCACAAAGGCGATATCACCCGCTACGTTCTTGCCCCTTTCAAAAGAAGGGAGCGTAAAAATGTCTCGCATGTTATCTCGTTAGCGCAGGACGCGCTATCTTTCTGGATAGAAAAAGGCATGGAGAAGGCTATGAGTAAGTTCAATATAAAGAAGGCGGCAACGTCATGATTATTCTACGTAGAAAAATTATTGCTTAAAATTTTAGTTTATGGTAGTATCATCTGATAATCAAATTAATGTGGAGAAAAATTGGAGAAAGGCGCGGCTGTGGAAAACTATGAAGGTTTATTCATAATAAAACCCGATATAAAGGAAGAGGATGCAAAGGGGGTTCTCAAGGTCATTACGGAGGCGTTAGTCAAGAACGGCGGCGCCGTAAAGAAAGAAGATATATGGGGGAAAAGACAGCTTGCCTACCCTGTTAAGAAGTTTAAGGAAGGTTTCTATTACAAATTGGAATTTACGGCGTCCACAAGTTCAATCGCGAAGCTCGAAGAGACATACAGGCTGAACGCGGACATCCTTCGGACGATGATAACCAGGAGATAATCTCTTTATGGCAAGTTTCAATAAGGTATTATTGATAGGCAATCTCACCAGAGACCCCGAATTAAGATATGTGCCTAGCGGCACGGCCGTAGCGACTTTCACTGTCGCGGTTAATAGAGTATACACCAGCCAGGCCGGCGAAAAGAAGGAAGAGGTCTCTTTCATAAGAGTGGTTGTTTGGGGCCGCCGCGCGGAAGTATGCGGCGAGTATCTATCAAAGGGCAGCCCTGTATTTGTTGAAGGGCGTCTGCAATCAAGGAGTTGGGAAGGCCAGGACGGACAAAAGAGAAGCACGATAGAAGTCGTAGCCGACAATGTCCAATTTTTGAGAGCCGCGGGCGGGGGAAAAGCGCAGGATACGTCATCCAAGGCGGATGTTATTCCTCAAGATGTCGCGACAATAAACCTTAACGAAGAGGTAGGCCCGATACCGGACCAGGGCGAAAACTCAAAAGAGCCGAGAAGCAGTAAGACGAATAATTCAGACGAGCCGCCGTTTTAATGTGGAGGCGTCCTTATCCCGCCATGTCTCGTTATATCCATAGGGGCGAAGGGGAGTTTCAGGAAGCAAGATTGAGGAGAAATTGATGTCAAGATTTGAACCGAAGAGAAAACCAAAAAAAGACGGAGACAAAAAAAAGAAGATATTCAAGAAAAAACCGTGCAGATTCTGCATGGATAAGATTGAAAGTATAGATTATCTCGATTATCATAAATTCCAGAAACTCCTGACCGAACGCGGCAAGATCATGCCCTCGAGAATAACGGGGACTTGCGCCAAGCATCAGAGACAGCTCGCCTCCGCGATACGGAAAGCGCGCGTTGCGGCGCTGCTGCCTTTCGTATCGGAGTAATTAGATGAAACCCTGTACTGCATTCAGTAGAAGGTTCCATGTGCAATCGTATGAGAGTTGGCATATGAAACCCCGTATTGCATTCGTGAGAGGTTCCATATGCAATTGCAGGAGAGTTGGCATAATGAACCCCGCACCTTCTGGATAGGGTGTAGGGCTTGGGGAAGAAGGTGCGGGGTGAAAGTTATTTTAAACCATACCATAGGCAGGCTCGGAAAGGCCGGCGATTGCGTTAACGTAAAAGACGGATTCGCGAGAAATTATCTGTTTCCGAAGAATATGGCAAAAGAGGCTACGCCCGGGAACATGAAGACATTGGAATTGCTGAAAAATAAACAGGCGCTCGAAGACGCGAATAGGCTTAACGAGGCCAAGGCTCTTCTAGATAAGATACAGGGCCTATCTATCACGATAAGCGCTAATGCAGGGGAGGAAGAGAAGCTGTTCGGCGCCGTTACCACAGAGATGATCTCGAAGGCATTAGAGGCCGAAGGCATATCGATAGATAAGAAAGATATTATAGTGGATGAGCCAATCAAGAAGCTCGGCGTTTATCAGATAGGCGTGAAGGTCCATCCTGAATTGAAAGCGTCTTTAAGGGTCTGGATCATTAAAGAATAACCAAGAGTTAATACTTATGGCCGGACAGGAAATGATAGAAAAGCTGCCGCCTCAAAATATTGAGGCAGAGACTGCGGTCCTCGGCTCCATGCTTTTAGACCGCGATGCGGCATCCCTCGCGCTAGAGATGATCGACAGCCCCTGTTTCTATAAGGACGCGCACAAGAAGATATATTCAGCGATAATAAAGTTATACGATGACAACAAGGCCGTAGACTTAGTCACGGTAGTGGAAGAATTAAAAAAGAGTAACGCGCTCGATGAAGTAGGCGGCCCCGCATACATAACAAATATCGCGTCGAGCGTCCCCACCGCGGCGAATATAGCCCACTACATAAAGATAGTAAAAGAAAAGCACATCTTAAGGAGCCTCATCAACGCCTCAACCCAGATAGTCTCGGAATGTTATAACACTGAGCATGACGCTGATACTTTGGTCGATAAGGCAGAGCAGATAATATTTGATATCGCCGCCAAAAAAGTCGAGGCAAGAGCCGTATCATTAAGAGACGTTATAAGAAGCTCTATCGAGACTATAGATAATTTATATCAGCGCAAGGAAAATGTAACGGGTATTGCAACGGGTTACAGGGACCTTGATATGAAGACGGCGGGATTACAATACTCCGACCTCATCGTTATCGCGGGCCGTCCTTCGATGGGTAAAAGCGCTTTCGCTACATGCATAGCAGAGCATGTCGGCGTTATCGAAAAAAAACCTGTCGCATTCTTCAGTCTTGAAATGTCAAAGGAGCAGTTAGTGCAGAGGATGCTCTGTTCGCATGCCAGGGTCGACGCGCATAAGGTCAGGACGGGATTCCTTTCTCAGGCCGATTGGCCAAGGCTCGTTACCGCCGCAGGCAAGCTATCAGATGCCCCCATCTTTATAGACGACTCTCCCGGCATATCAGTGATGGAATTACGCGCCAAGGCAAGAAGGCTCAAAGCGCAGCACGACATACAATTGATAGTGCTGGATTACCTTCAACTGATGCAGGGCCCGGCAAACTCAGACAGCAGGCAACAGGAGATATCGGAGATATCGAGGTCCTTAAAAGCGCTGGCAAGAGAATTGCGCGTTCCGCTGATAGCGATAAGCCAGCTCTCGCGCGCCGTCGAACAGCGCTCAGATCACAGGCCGCAGCTTTCTGATTTAAGAGAGTCCGGCGCGATAGAGCAGGACGCCGACCTTGTAATACTTTTATTGAGGGAGGAATACTACAATCCCACGGAAGAGAACAGGGGTATATCAGAAATAATCATAGCCAAGCAGAGGAATGGTCCGGTTGGAAGCTTGAACCTGACATTTATAGGCGAATATATGAGGTTTGAGAATTTAATGGCGCGGGGAGAAGAGTTTATTGCTCAAGAGAGCGCCGATGTCGGTATGGAAAGGGTATAAAATGACCAACTTTCGCGTGCACCAGACGTTACACTTTTTATCTTTGGTTCTTTGTTTGTGCCTTACGCAATTTTCCGCGCCCAATTTAGCTCATTCGGAAGACCAGGGCAATGAAGGCAAGGTCATAAAGGCGCTGACTGTTAAAAATAATATAGCGATTTCTGCGGAGACTATCCTTGCCAAGGTCAAGACAAAGGCCGGCGACACATACAGTCAAGTGGCCCTAAATGAGGACTTGAAAAGATTGTATGCGACAGAATATTTTACCGATGTTTCGATAGACGCGGAGAGATTTGAAGACGGCCTGAAGGTGACATTTGTCGTAGAAGAAAAGTCTGTCATAGGCGAAATAGCCTTTAAAGGAAACAAGGCCTTAACCGCTCAAAAGCTTAAAGAGACGATGAAGTCAAAACCCGATGAGATGCTAAACATGTCTCTCTTGGCTCAAGACATAGCGGAGATAAAGTCGCTATACATAAAGAAGGGCTACCCAGGCGTAGACATTAAATATGAACTTGACCTGAATAAAGAATTGAATAAGACCAAGATCGCCATAATCATAAATGAGAGGAAAAAGATAAGTGTCGCGAAAGTGACTATTACCGGAAACGAGCATCTTAAAACACCGAAGATAATAAAGGTTCTCGGCACAAAGACGGCATGGTTATTCAACCCCGGCGTGTTCAAAGAGGATGTTTTAGAGGAAGACGTTGATAAGATAAAGTCGCTCTACGACGACATAGGGTATCTGGATGTAGAGGTTACTCCGAAGCTTGATTATAGTCCCGACGGCACTAAGCTTTATGTCGCCTTCGAGGTCAAGGAAGGCAAAGGTTATCTGGTCGGCGATGTGAATATAAGAGGCAGCGCGATCCTCCCCGAAAAGGAGATAAGATCGAAGATCCGGATGAAGAAAGGCAGGCATTTCTCTAGAAGAGAGCTGAGGGAAGACATGCTCGCCATCAGAGACCTTTATTATCTTTACGGATACATGGATGCCGTTGTTGACATCGATCAGAACGTAAATCCCGCTGACGGCAATATGGATATAATATACACGATCGACCCCAAAGAAGTTGTATATGTAGGTAAGGTAATAATCCGGGGAAATGTCAAGACAAGAGAAATTATTGTAAGGAGAGAATTGAGGATCTATCCAGGCGATAAGTTTAATGGAAATAAGATCAAGCGTTCGAAGGAGAGACTCTATAATCTAGGTTTATTCGAAGATATAAGTTTCGATACAGAGCCGACCCAGGCGCCGCAGGTCCATAATTTGATAGTCAACGTAAAAGAGACAAAGACCGGCGAATTCTCGTTCGGAGGCGGCTATAGTTCTGTGGACCAATTCTTAGGTTTTGTCGAAGTAGGACAAAGAAATTTTGATATACTGAACTTCCCAACATTTACCGGCGGCGGACAGAATCTTGTGGTCAGAGCGGAGATCGGCATGGTAAGGCAGAATTACAATATCAGCTGGGTGGATCCCTGGATATTCGGGTGGCCTTATTTATTCGGATTTGATCTGTATCGCACGAGCCACACCAGGCAGACGGATATCGGTTGGGCATACGATGAAACAAGGACAGGCGGTGATTTAAGACTTGGAAAAGAGCTTACCGAGCATTTAAGAGCTGACGCCGTGTATAGATTAGAGCAAATCAAAATAGGAAGCATCCCTAACTACGCGTCAGCGGACTTTAGGAGCGAAGAGGGCTCTAACACCATCTCATCCGCTTTGTTACAGCTGACGCAGGATACAAGGGATAATATATATAATCCCGGCAAAGGTTATATATTAAGCGGTTCCATAGAAGATGCCGGCGGAGTCTTTATGGGCGATAAAGACTTTATAAAAGGAACCGCGACCGCCTCTTTTTACCACACATTCTTTGAGAGGTTTGTGATGGAATTGAAAGGAAGGGCCGGCTGGTCGAGTTCTTACGGAAGTTCCGACACAGTCCCCATATACGAAAGGTTCTACGCGGGCGGCGCCAATACGATCCGCGGATACAAAGAAAGAAAAGTTGGCCCGAGGGATACAGGTTCAGATGAACCCATAGGAGGCGAAGCTCTATTATTGGGCAACGCGGAAGTGGTATTCCCTATTTATGAAAAGATATTGAAGGGCGCTGTCTTCTATGATGTCGGTAATGTGTGGGCAAAGGCGGATGATTTTTTGGTTGGCGGCGGATACAAATCCGGCATGGGTGTCGGCATAAGAGTGAATACTCCTGTCGGCCCTTTCAAACTTGATTATGGCTACCCGCTCGTTAAGAACAATAATGATGAGAGTAGATCCGGCGAATTTTATTTTAGTATAAGCCGGGGGTTTTAGATTCGGGTAAAAGGTAATTGTAAAAAATAAAGGAAGGAGCGATGAGATGGTTAGAAAAATAAGTTTGGTGATGGCTGCTTTTTTCATCATCGCCATATGCGTTGCGGCGCACAATACCGATGCATTCGCAAAAGAGTATAAGATCGGCTATGTGGATCTCGCGAAGATCTCCGATGATTATTCGAAGACGAAGGAGTATGAAAAGAGTTTTGAGGCGCAGGTAAAAGGTAAGGACGCGGAGAGGCAGAAATTCGTCGACGAGATAAGGAAGATGAAGGATGAGCAGGCCCTGCTTTCAGACAAGGCGAAAGCTGAAAAACAAGGCGCGATAGACGATAAGATAAAAAATTTGCAGGAATTTGACAGAAGAATTCGCGATGAGCTGATAAGGCAGAGAAACACTATGCTCGGCGACATACAGAAAGACATAGACGGCATCATCTCCTCTTACGCAAAAGAGGCCGGTTACGACATTGTTCTCATGAAGCAGACCGTGCTGTATGCCGGCAATGAGCTCGATCTTACTCCCGAGATCACAAAAAGGCTTAACACTAAAAAATAATCTTCTTTAAATTATGCCGAAGACCGTAAAAGAGATATCTAAACTCATCAACGGCGAGCTGGTAGGCGACGGCGAACTCACTATAACAGGGATAAACGGGATACAGGACGCGAAAGTCGGCGATATAGCTTTTATAGCGCATTCCAAAGATGAAGATTTCATAGATTCAACGAAAGCCTCCTGTGTTATCGTTCCTAAAGGCATAAGAAAAACATTCAATAAATCATTAATAAAAGTAGATTATCCATCACTTGTCCTGTCCAAGATAATAGAGTTTATACTGCCTGA
>MHFG01000004.1 GCA_001804065.1 Omnitrophica bacterium RIFCSPHIGHO2_02_FULL_46_20 | reverse complement strand
GGTTCGAATCCCAGTCTCTCCGCCATTCTTCTTCGCCCTTCAAGGCGAAGAGATGAGGTAGGGCTTCGAAGGAATTGGCTTAATGCATGGAAAAAGGGGACTGTCCCAACGCGTCACTTTTGTGTTGGATGGGACTGTCCCCTTTTATGTCGTCATTGCGAAGCCGCCGAAGGCGGCTGAAGCAATCTCTGCCACAGGCTCGTCCACTTTCCGCCTGCGCCATGCTAAAAACCTCGTGGACGGCGGGATGCCGGGCCGCCACCGCGAAAGACTCGAGGCCAAAAGGCAATTTTGGGGTAACAGTCCAGTGTTATAAGAAGCTCGACGAGACTCGTCATTGCGAGTCCCGCCACCGAAGGTGGCGGGACGAAGCAATCTAAAAAAGAGATTACTTCGTCGCCCGACGATAAATATAATAGCTCCTCGCAATGACGGATAGAGTTTCTTTAAGAACTGAACTGTTACATTTTGGGGCGCGGCAAAATTTGCCTTTCGCCTAATAACTCAAAAGATCAAAAATGCCTCAATTTATCTCTACGAAGCTCAAACGCGCAAGCACTTTGAGCGAAGTAGGATGGGTGTAGATTTTGGTTAAAAAATTGTTTATATATGGTAAAATATGGGTCATAAGATACCAAAAGTATATTACCCATATAATCATATCAAAGAATGGATATATATGTCAAGTATAAATATAGGCAAGAGAATAAAGGAGCTTAGAAGTAAGGCTAAAATATCTCAGGATAGGCTTTCAAAAAAAGCCGATATTCCATTCAGTACATTGGTCAAAATAGAGGCTGGTTATACTCCTAATCCCTCAATGGAAACTCTCGTTAAAATTGCAGATGCTTTTGGAGTTGCATTAGATGAGTTAGTTGGAAGACGATAGTTATTTTACACGATTTGCAGGAGGATCTTAATGGATAATATTGAGTATATTCTTGAAAAAATTAAAAAATTCCGCGATGACAGAGACTGGATGCAATTTCACGACCCTAAAAATATGGCGGTTTCGATTATGATAGAAGCCGCGGAACTTCTGGAACATTTCCAATGGAAAACCAAAGATGAAGTACAGGAATATATAAAAGCAAACAAAGAAGAAATTTCCGATGAAATAGCGGATATCGCTATGTATCTTTTTGAGTTGGCAAATAACCTCGGTATAGATCTTGTACAAGCTATGGACAAAAAATTGAAAAAAAACGAAACAAAATATCCTATAGAAAAAGCAAAGAGTAAGCATACAAAATATAATAAATTATGAGACTATATGAAGGCAGTATCAGTCAATTTTCCGATGATGTTATACACAATAGAATAGCCGACATAGTTGAAAAAAATTATAAACTGTATTACTACAAATCTCCTTCTGAATCCGAGTATAGAGCGTGGTCTAATTCCCTAAATATCCTTAATAATTCCTTCACATATTCGGGCCTAAAAGACAACCAAATTATAATCGAATATGAATTGCCGTATTCCACGCGTCGAATAGATGTATTAATATTTGGCAAGAGCGCCTCCCATAAAGACAGCGTTGTTTTAATGGAGTTGAAACAATGGTCGAACGACCATGTCTATGATAGCGAAAACGAAGGAAATGTTTTTGTCGATTTTCATGGTAAGCGCGAAGTCCCTCATCCCTGTATGCAAGTAGAGGGATACCATTTTGATTTAATTGATTTCTTAAAAATATTTCAAGAAGATCCTAGGACAGAACTTAATTCATGTGCATATTGTCATAATTATTCAAAATTCGCAAATAACGTATTAGGGCTTCCCAAGTTTGAGCGGTATATAAAAAAGTTTCCTCTTTTTATTAAAGAGGACGTAACAGCCCTAGGCGATTATCTTAAAGAGCGCTTACAGAACGGCTCTGGCCTCGAAGTTTTTAACCGTTTTATAACCAGCCCTATTCGTGCTTCCAAAAGACTTTTAGACCATACCGGAGATATGATACATAAGCAACAGATATTTACTCTAATAGACGATCAAATTGCCGCTTATAATGCGATAATGCATAAAGCTAAGCATCTTGCTAAAACTGCGACCAAGTCTATAGTTATTGTAAAAGGCGGTCCTGGGACGGGGAAGTCGGTTATTGCATTAGAAGTAATGGGCGAATTGATGCGCCAAGGCAAGGTTGTTTTCCATGCGACTGGTTCCTCAGCCTTCACAAATACTCTAAGGCAAATAGCCGGCAGGCGGGCTAGTAATCTTTTCAAATTCTTTTTTAATTTTACACAGTGCAAAGAGAATGAGATAGATGTTCTCATTTGTGACGAAGCACACAGAATCAGAAGAGATAGCAATGATTGGGCTGTCCCTAGAAAATTTAAATCACGCACCCCGCAAGTTGATGATTTGATTAAGCCAGCTAAGTTAGTGATATTTTTCATTGATGAAAACCAGGTAGTCAGGCCAAATGAAATTGGCAACGTAGGATTAATATTAGATTCAGCAAAAAAATTTGGAATCGACAATGGACATATTGCGCAATTTGAGCTAAAAACGCAATTCAGATGTTCAGGTTCTGACGCATATTTACAATGGCTTGATAAGATTCTAAAAATAAGGGATTCAGATACGACTATTTTTGACGCAAAAATGGAACTTAAGATCTTTGATGATCCTCTTGAGCTTAAAAAAGCCATTTATATGAAAAATAAAGATAAAGAAAATAGCGCACGACTTGTGGCGGGATTTTGTTGGGAATGGAGTGAACCTAAAGCGGATGGTTCATTAGTTAATGATGTGAAGATTGGACAGTTTGAGATGCCCTGGGAAAATAAAAAACAATTTTGGAAATGGGCTACTGATAAAAGCGGCATGGATCAGGTTGGTACGGTTTATACCGCCCAGGGGTTTGAATTTGATTATATAGGAGTTATACTTGGTAATGATTTGGTGTGGCGTGAGAAAGAGGGGGGTTGGATAAGTAAGCCAGAAAATTCGTTTGATAGCCAGGTTACTAGGGATAAGTCAACCTTAACAGATCATCTAAAGCATGTTTATAGGGTTTTAATGTCCAGGGCGCATAAGGGCGTATATCTATATTTTATGGATGAAGAAACAAAGAACTTCTTCGAATCAAAAATAAAAATTTCTGGGCAGGACACACACAAAAAAGTCCTTATGTTCTCAGACATTATTCCGCCGGAAGAAGAACAAGAAATGAAGCAAGAGATTTTGACATCGATACCAGATCAAAATAAATATGCTGATTATCTGCCAGTATATTCTCTTCAGGCTGCATGTGGTAATTTTGGCGACGGCATCTCAGCGGATGAGTTAGGATGGATTAAAGTTGACGGGCTGAAATTAAACAAGAATATGTTTGTATCGCAAGTATTCGGTAAATCAATGGAACCTGATATACAAAGCGGCAGTTATTGTGTATTTCGTACCCCTGTAATAGGGTCTCGTATGAATAAAATCGTTTTAGTGCAGCACAGCAGCATTGCTGATGTTGAAAATGGCGGTCGCTATACTGTCAAGAGGTATACAAGTAAAAAGAAAATAAATAAAGATGAGACGTGGGAACACGAGCAGATAGCGCTTTTGCCCATCAATCTGGATTACAAGCCCATTGTTATATCAAATCCAGAAGATGGGAATTTTATGGTTATAGCGGAATTTGTGAAGGTCTTGGGAAAAAGTAAGGAGTAAATAAAATTTATGGAAGATATCATCTGCCCTAAATGCAAAGATATCATTCAGCCTAAAGGCAGTTGGGATTTTATGGATGGTGAAGAGCATAAGATATCTTGCTCTTGCGGTAATAAATTTGTAGTTGTTATAGAACGCCCAATCGAGTATTACGTACTAGACTAGATAGGGAAATTAGGGGACGCGTTATTTAGGGACACACACCTTGATTAGAGTGTCCCAAAGTGACATGTCCCTAAAAGACTCAAAAAAGACTCAAAGGCATATCAGAAGATAATCATATGAAAAGAGCATATTATTCCGATTCAATTGATAATTTTTGTTCTGCCACTACTAATGAAATATTAGGAAAATTAGCTACAGAAAATGAATTTTCATTGGAACAAGCCCAACGTGATTCATGGCAGGAAGAGATTGCCATATTAAAAAATATCATAGCTAAACATCAGGGAGCAATATATTTTGAGTATTCGATCCCAAGGATGGGACAAAGAATCGACGTAGTGTTGCTTATAGGACCGGTTATTTTTGTGCTAGAGTTTAAAATAGGAGAAGATGAATTTACATCGCACGCTATAGATCAGGTATGGGATTATGCTTTAGATTTAAAGAATTTTCATGAATCGAGCCACAATCATTATGTTGCACCGGTTCTTATAGCTACAAAAGCCACAGTTGACCATGCTACCATTTCCGCGACCGCACAAAACGATAAACTTCTTTTTCCAATTAAAAGCAATGTCGAGTTACTAGGTAAAATTATAGAGGATACATTACGTTTTGCAGATGATGATAACATTGATCGTACGCAGTGGGAGACGGGCAGATATTGCCCAACCCCAAATATAATTGAAGCAGCATTAGCGCTATATAATGGCCATTCCGTTGCTGATATTTCTCGCAGTGATGCTAGTGCTGTCAACCTTCATCAAACAACCGACACAGTCTCAAATATAATTAGTCAGTCTAAATCACAGTCATGCAAATCCATCTGCTTTGTAACCGGTGTACCAGGCGCTGGCAAAACACTGGTTGGGCTTAATATTGCAACAACACATATTGACAAGGCAACAGATCTTTATAGTGTATATCTATCCGGCAATGGACCGCTTGTAGAGATCTTACGGGAAGCTCTGGCGCGGGATAAAGTACGCCGAACAAAGAATCGCGGAGATAGTATTAAAAAAGGCGTAGCCATGAGTGAAGTAAAGGCATTCATTCAGAATGTTCATCATTTTCGAGATGATTGTCTTGTAGATATGAATTCTCCGCCTATTGAGCATGTTGCATTATTTGATGAAGCCCAGCGCGCATGGGATATTAAACAGACAGCCAATTTTATGCAGAGAAAAAAAGGAATATCGAATTTCAATAAATCGGAGCCAGAATTTTTGATCTCATGTTTAGACCGCCATGCGGATTGGGCTGTCGTTGTGTGTCTTGTAGGTGGTGGGCAAGAGATAAATACCGGAGAAGCGGGCATTAGTGAGTGGATCGAATCTCTTATTCGTGCCTTTCCGCAATGGCGCATCTACATATCATCCAAACTTACTGATAGTGAGTATGGCGCCGGAGAAGTTTTACGTAAGATATCGTCACGTCACGGAGTTGCATATAAAGATGAGCTACATCTTGGTGTTTCTATGAGATCTTTTAGGTCGGAAAATGTTTCGCTTTTGGTAAAGCAAATACTTGATCTTGAAAAGGATGATGCCAATGGAACGCTTAAGCAAGTAAGCGTGAAGTATCCGATTGTAATTACACGTGATTTAAAAGAAGCTAAAAGATGGCTTAAGAAGCAAGCTCGCGGGACCGAACGATACGGAATATTAGTGTCGTCACAGGCTGAGCGTTTAAAGCCGCATGCGATAGATGTGAAATCCCCCATGAATCCCATACATTGGTTTCTAGGGGAAAAAGAAGACGTTAGATCATCATATTATCTTGAGGATATTGCTACTGAATTTCATGTGCAGGGCTTAGAGCTTGATTGGGCGTGCGTCGCCTGGGATGCCGATTTTAGATATTCGGAGGACGAGTGGGGGTACTGGTCATTTTGCGGGGATCGATGGAATTGTATAAGGAAAACCGAGCGCCAGAAATATCTAAAAAATGCTTACCGAGTTCTTTTGACACGTGCTAGACAGGGTATGGTAATAGTAGTACCTATTGGAGACCCGGATGATCCAACGCGCAACCCTAGATATTATGATCCAACTTACGAATACTTGAAAGAGGTTGGATTTACGGAACTTTAATGAGGTAAAATTCAGGGGGCGATCCAGAGCTGAATGAAAATGGGGACGTGTCAAAAAGGGACACACAACTTTAGTGGAGTGTCCCAAAGTGACACATCCCTAAAAGACCAAAATTGGCTTCAGACCTGTCCCCGAATAGGATAGCACCAAAAATGCATATGGTAAAATCTAATATTACTCCCTCAATAATTGAAAAAGTAAAAGAAATATTCGAAATCAATAAATGGATGGACAGGGACGACTGCGGAGAATTTGATGGTTTTTGCGCCATGCTAATATATAACAATAACAGACAATAACAGACGTCCTATTTAGGTACACCCTATCGAGTAGGGTGTTACAAAGTAGGACGTCTGCTAGAACTGCTAGAACCCAAACACGGTAAAGTAAGCCACAATTGTTGACGCTCAATGAACTAGGGACAGCGACCATTTTTCGAAAAATAAATAGTCGCTGACCCCATTTTGGTTATTAGATGCGGCACAATAGAGATATTATGAACAGGGAAATAAATTGGAATGAGCGATATATAACTGGTGATCTCCCCTGGGATACCGGCAAATACGACTTTAACCTTAGTAAGATAGTAATCGAAAGACAGATACAGGCTTGCAAGGCCATGGAAGTCGGTTGCGGAACAGGGAGTAACGCAATATGGCTTTCCCAGCAAGGATTTTCAGTAACGGCTGTAGATATTACCGAGATAGCTATACAACGGGCAATAAAAAAAGCATCCGAGGCCGGTGTTAAATGCAAATTTTATGTAAGAAATTTCATGAAACAGAATATAACAGGCGCCCCTTTTGGCTTCATATTCGATAGAGGATGCTTCCACAGCTTTGACCTTGCCAGAGAGAGAAATAAATATGCGAAAATCGCGCATTCTTATTTAAAAAAAGATGGATTGTGGCTAACGCTTGTCGGCAGTGCAGATGAGCCGCACCGCGATCCGGGGCCGCCCCAACGTACCGCGAGAGACATAACTAAAGCTGTGGAGCCGTATTTTCAGATCCTTTCATTATATGCAAGCCATTTCGATTCAAATATGCAAAAACCGCCTAAGGCGTGGGTTTGTTTAATGCAGAAACATTAACTTATGTATTTTAGCTTTTTTTTGTTGTATTTGCATAATATATTAGGAAGCAGTAGGGGGATAGGGTTGCACCACAAATGGACCGTCTCCCTGAAAAAGGGAGATGGGAGAATAGGATAAAAATATGATGAAGATTATAGGGCGCGCGCTGAAATTATCCGGTTTAGTAGATTATCAAAAGAGGTCGATAGTAAGCAAAGAGATTCTGCGAAAAGATGCAGGCACTGTGACGCTATTTGCTTTCGATAAAGGACAGGGTTTGAGTGAGCACACAGCGCCGTTCGATGCCCTGGTATATATCGCGGACGGCGAGGCCGATATCTTTATCTCGAAGAAGCCGTTTCATCTTAAGGCAGGCGAGATGATCGTAATGCCCGCCCGTAAACCCCATGCCGTTCAGGCAAACAAGCATTTCAAAATGCTCCTCACCATGATCCGTGCATAGTATCCAAACATAGCATACCAAAATCAGGGACACTGCCGGATGTGTCCCTGATTTTTAGATTTTCTTGCCGGTAGGCATTTAGCCTTTGCCCCTCTTAGGTAAATATGGACGAAATGAAAAGAAGGTGGTAGAATTGTGAACGAATAGTAGTCGCGCTCTTAGAAAGATTGTCCTAATGGGGGCGGCTTGGGAAAGGGAGATTGGCGCCATTCCGCGCTCAGGACGCTAAAATTTCGCAGGAGGGTAAATGCCTAAAAAAATTTTAATAGTAGATGACGAGCCCGAGATGTTAGATCTGCTCAAAATCCATTTAGGAAATAATAAGTATGATATCGTTAGCGCGATGGACGGAGAAAGTTGTCTCAAGACAGCGGCTTCTGAAAAACCGGACATTATTATTTTAGACTTGCTGCTGCCGGGAATAAGCGGTATCGAAGCATGCAGACGCCTTAAAGAAAATGATGATACAAAAGATATTCCGATAATTATGCTGACGGCCGCCGGAAACGATATGGCATCAAAAGGATTAGAAAAAGGGGCAGTATCTTTTATTACAAAACCATTCGACATTTCTAACCTTTTGTCTAAAATAAACGCCGCTCTTAAAAATAAGAAAATTCGGCGTCATCGGACAAAGTGACATAACGCCAGGAGGCGGACAGATGTGGAGAATAGCGTTAACAACCGCAGGTATTGTTTTTCTGGCGGTTTCTGCCATGCATCTTCTGAGAATATCGCTCAAAGTAAAAATAACGGTCGGCAGGTTCAGCGTGCCCCTGTGGTATAGCCTGATAGGTTTCGCGGCAGCTCTGTCGCTCTCACTTTTTATGTTTAGCGCCGCGCGTTAGAATGGCAAAACCCGGGAAATGGAGGCGCGTATGAATACCGCTTTAAAAAAAGCTTATGATCTGGAAAGAAAAGGCCTCGATGCCTACATTGATCTTGCCGCAATGAGCAAAAATGCCCTGGCTAGAAAAACATTATTTTCGCTCGCTTCGGCGGAGATAGAACACATGATGAAGATAGACGACATAGCGTTTTCCATGGATAAGAAAGAGCCATGGGCGAGCGCCGAGACATCCTTTAAGGCCTCGGATATTGAGATTAAGATAAAAGACTTCTTCGTGAATACAAAAAAGGAGGCGCTTGATCAGAGCAGCGATGATGCGGGCATAATCAAAAAGGCCATGGACTTTGAACGGAAGAGTTATGAGCTGTATTCGGACCTATCTAAAAAAGCGGGATCTGACGCGGAGAAACGCTTCTATGAGGCGATGATGAAACAGGAGGAGCTTCATTACGATGCGTTGGAAAACGTTAACTATTATCTCACCAGAACGGGTGACTGGTTCTGCCATGAAGAGAGTAAGAGATGGAATTGGATGAACATTTAGATGGGGTATTTACTTGATAGTATCGAAACGACACAAGAGATTAACGCTTAAGACAAGAGTTGCAAGAAAGATAACGGAGATACCGGCTGACGATTGGAATAAGGTCTATCCCGACATCCTGGAAAGCTACAATTTTTATAAGACGCTGGACGAGGCGGGCCTCGGTCAATTTACCTTATTTTATATAGTGGTATATGTCCGCAAGAATCCCGTCGCGGCAACCGCGTGTTTTTTGGTGAACTATCCTCTTGATACCAGTATCAGCGGCCCATTAAGGCGCGTGACTAATTCGATAAAAAAGGTAATGCCGAATATTTTTAGCCTTAAGGCAGTTATCTGCGGCGCGCCAATGAACCAGGGAAAGATAGGTATTGCCGGCGATGCGGACGCGATAATGAAAGCCATCTTGCGCCGCATGGAACAAATAGCTAAAAAGAACAAAGCTCCAATAGTCGCGTTTAAAGATTTTGATCAAACCCACACTAAGATACTCGATCCTCTGCAAAAAGCGGGTTTTTCCAAATTCGACTCACTGCCCACGACCATTCTCAACGTCTGGTTTAAGGACTTTGAGGAATATTTGATGACGCTGAGCAGCGCAAGCCGATATGACTTGAGGAGAAAATTCAGGAAAGTAGACGGCCATGTAAAAATCTATCTGGAGATCGTTGACGCGCTCGAAGGCGGAGCCTTGCATGAAGTATATAAACTCTACCTTGATATAGTAGCGAAACATGACATGAATTTTGAGCTATTGCCAATCGAGTTCTTCAAGAAAATATCTATAAACATGCCGGGTCATACGAAATTTTTCCTCTGGAGGATCGACGGAAAGCTCGTCATGTTCCTGTTCGGCATGGCGTCAAAAGATCTCTTCATAGATTATTATGTCGGTTTTGATTATTCTTTAGCGCTCAAATACCACCTTTACTTTGTAAAATTCCGCGAAACTTTAAACTGGTGCATAAGGCATAAAATAAAACAATACGAAATGGGAATCACCGGCTATGAACCAAAGAGGAGGCTGGGATTTGATTTCATACCTCTATATCTATACGTAAAACTTCGCAACAGGATGCTGCGGCCCATTTTCAACCTTATATGCCAATTTTTAAAATTTGAGAATTTTGATCCGGCCTTGAAAAAAGGGAAGAAGCAGAGATCTTTATGAAGCAAAACCATCTGACATTGAAGATATTCTCTTTGATTGTATTGAACGATCTCGTAGATACAGCAGCTCAATTATTCATGAAAAAGGGATTACTTCATACCGGCATCGATTCCGTAAATTTAAGCAATATAGCGGAATTTGCGGCAAGGAACGCTTCTTCGGCCTTTCTGTGGCTCGGGATATTTGTGTACGCGTTGAACTTTTTTATCTGGATAGTTGTCCTGTACAAGGTAGACCTGAGCATAGCGATGCCGGTGGGAAGCTTCTCTTATATATTTATCCCCATCTTCGCAATATTATTTTTACATGAACATGTAAACATGGTAAGATGGATTGGTATTATTTGTATTATTCTTGGCATTCATTTTGTATCACAAAGTAAAAAACCAATAATGAAAGAAGAAAAGGCGAATCAATGGTTAAGATAGTGCTTCTCGTGCTATTGGCTGAGGCTGTTACAGTAATAGGGCAGATACTTTTCAAGAAAAGCGCAAACTCTCTCGAAAGATATAGCCTTAGAAGTAACGGCGCCCGTATACGTTTTTTATCGGAAATATTCGCGCGGCCGTCATTATGGCTGGGCTTCTTCGCCATAGTTATAGGCCTTGTTATATGGCTGATAGCTCTTGCCCAGGGCGACCTAAGCCTGGTCTTCCCGATAGGCAGCCTGCAATATATCATGATTCTTTTTCTGGCGCATATATTTCTAGGGGAAAAAATAGATAAGATGAAATTTATAGGCACATTCTTGGTAGTATTCGGTATCGTTTTGATCACCACAACCCATTAACTTTTAATATATGATAGCGCGGATCCGAAAATATTTTATCGCGGGGCTTTTAACAATACTGCCTTTCTCGCTGAGCCTCTATATACTCTTCGTATTATTTCGGCTTGTTGACGGTATACTCGGCAGATTTGTTAACATATATTTAAAAAGTATTCTCGGGTTTTATATACCCGGGCTGGGATTAATACTTTTTGTCGCGATCATATTTTTTGCCGGCATATTAAGCACGCATTTTTTCGGCGCGCGCCTTCATCATTTTTTGGAGAAAGCGGTAGGGCGTTTTCCTCTTCTGAAGTATATCTATCCCTCTTTAAAGCAGATATTTGATTATCTATTCTCGGAAACCAAGATGGGGTTTAAAAAAGTAGTCCTCATTGAATATCCTTCAAAAGGGATATGGTCTCTGGGATTTATAGCGAATGTCGGCTTTAAAGAAGCCGAGGGTAAGATAGGCAGGGAACTTTTAAATGTTTATGTGCCGTCTGTCCCTAATCCGACAACGGGATATTTCGTCCTTGTCCCAAAGGAGGAAGTGAAGATATTGGATATGAGCATAAGAGAGGCCATGAGGCTGGCCATGTCAGGGGGGCTGCTCAACCCGGCGGAATTAACTAAAGAGGATAAATAATGGCAAAGGCCCTGCCCTTACTAAAAGTCAGCGGCACAAGGATAATCGATGAGACAGGCAGGGAGGTAATACTAAAAGGCTTTTCTCTCGGCGGGTGGCTTATGATGGAAGGCTACATGTTCGGCGGACGAAATACGCCTGAGCATGATTTTAGGGCATCATTCGAAAAGGCCCTCGGTAAGGCCGAGCTCGATGATTTTACAAAAACCTTCCGCGACACGTTCATTCGGGAGAAGGATATAAAGACAATAAAGGGTTGGGGCGCTAATTGTATAAGGGTCCCCTTTAATTATAGGTTGATAGAATTTGAGGATAGGCCTTACAGTTTAAATGAAGATGGGATCGGTTATCTCGACAGGATTGTAGGATGGTGCGGGAAACACGGATTATACTGCATCCTTGACCTACATGCGGCTCCGGGCGCGCAGAACGCGGCGTGGCATTCAGATTCTTATGGTAAGGCGGAATTATTCAATAGCGAGGCGAATAAAGACCGGTATTTAAGGTTATGGTTTTTTCTTGCGGACCGTTATAGAGAATGCGGCAGCGTCGCGGGTTATGATGTATTGAATGAGCCGGATGTCGGAGTTCTCGAAGAGCATAAGGTGCGCGAGCTGTATGAAGCCGTTACCAAGGAGATAAGAAGCACGGACACAAAGCGCATAATATTTTTAGAAGGTAATATGTGGGCGCAGAGGCTGGAATTTCTGGGGAGGCCTAAGGACGATAATACCGTTTACAGCATCCACGCCTACGCTCCGATTGATTTTACGCATAATTTTGAGGTAGGATTGCGTTATCCATGCAAGGCTTACGGTGTAATGTGGAATAAAGACAGGTTTGACATGATGGCAAGGGCTTACAGCAATTTTGTTGAAAAAGTCGGAGTGCCCTTGTACCTCGGAGAATTCGGCGTCAGCGCGCGCGAAGGATGCTGCGGTGAAGCAGAGTGGGTGCGCGACATGTTAGAGATCTGTAAAAAGCACAATCTAAGCTGGACATACTGGACATATAAAACGATAGCAAATTATGCCTATCCGGACGGGATTTATAGATATCTTGGAAATCCCGCGTGGGTGAACCGTCAGGGCCCTGTGGCAGGCTGGGAAACCTTCCCTCACTTATGGAAAAAAGAGAAGGGCAGTATGGCATTCTCCTGGCTGACAGAAAATTTTACATTAAATAAAAATATATTTTCGGTTTTAAAAGAATATTTTTAATAGCCCGCAAGGTTATAGGTAAGCAGTAGGCATTAAATTTTCCTTTGCTCCTTGCAGAAAATTTAATGGATTCGCGCGGAGAGGTCGCCTAGTCTGGTTTATGGCGCGCGCTTGGAAAGCGCGTTACCCTTTACCGGGTACGAGAGTTCAAATCTCTCCCTCTCCGCCATATTTTTTCGCATAGCGAAAAAATCAGAGCCCTGCCATTTTCTTGCGAAAGCAAGAGGCGGGGCGGTCTATTTTCGATTTTCTATTGTTCAAAGGCACTTCTGTTTATCGACGGAAGTGCCTTTTTCATGTCATTTTATCTGTATTTCCCGTCGGAAACTATCGTCAGCGATTGGGTGGATAGGGGGACGGTCCACAGGGAGACTGTTGAAA
>MHFG01000003.1 GCA_001804065.1 Omnitrophica bacterium RIFCSPHIGHO2_02_FULL_46_20 | reverse complement strand
TGGCGCGGTAGAGAGGATGTGGGATATATCGTTTTCGTTACAGAAGAACTCGTCAGTCGCCTTAAAGACGTGGCAAGCAGAATTAAGGTCGGTGTCATATTGAATAACTGTGGGAAGGCTTTAATAGAGAGATTTGAAAAGAAATTCTCAAGTCGTCTTTATCGGGAGGAAGGTAGTAAAGAATATGGTATTTCGATAGATAACATAGAAGGCCTGCTTGAAGATTTAAAGGAATGTAAAAACGATATAGTGCTATTGCCCAATGAAAAAACCGACATATTTAGCATGGCTGACAGGCAGGGTAATGAAGTAAAACCAGAAAAGCATGAGGCTTATATCCTTGCACTAGCAGCGGCCTGTCGGATGTTCAGGTTTTTTAAAAACAGCACCCCGTTGCCAAAAGTAGCGCCCACGTATGAGTCACGCAGGTATTAACACGGAAGACATTACGTTAGGGCGTTGTTGTGGCACAAACGCACCCTATGAGGTTGGGTTAGAGGCTGTTTTATGACAGCATGGTGTGGGATATGAGCTTGACAGCATAGAAAAGCAATGCTATACTCCAAATATGAGAATAAAGATTGGTGATATGATGTTTAATAATGCGAAGTTGGGCGAGCTTATTCTCTATGTATCGCAGCTCTGCGAAAAGGATAGAAAGTTTGGAGCTACAAAGTTGAATAAAATTCTATTCTACTGCGATTTTTTGTCCTATCTTAATTATGGAAAAGCTATTACGGAGGACGAATATCAAGCAATTGAAAAAGGACCGGCCCCAAAACACCTCATTCCTATACGAGAAAAATTGATAGAAGAAGAGGCTTTAGCCATAAAAAACGCAAACTATTATGGGTTTGTGCAGAACAGAACAGTTGCGTTACGAGATCCCGACCTTAGTCTTTTTACTCCACAGGAAATCGATTTAGTTAATAGAATTGTTCATGAATTGTGCGATCATGATGGGCGCAGTGTTAGCAAGTTGTCGCATATGTTCAGTGGTTACATGGTAGCGAGCGAAAACGAGATTATTCCCTATGAGACTGCTTTGCTTGACTTTGACTCTCCTACGGAAGAGATGATCAAATACGGAAGATCGTTAGAAAATTTTGCAAAATCTTGCTTGAATAAAGAATATGGTGACTCTTAGGACTATTGTCCGTGAAAAGCGATTTGAAGAAGAGCTTGCAGCCCTCGAACCCGATCTTAAAAGAGCGGATGAGTTTCTACGAGCAGTAGAGTGGGCGTTGGCACGAGATCCTTCAGCTGGAGAACAGATTCCTCAAACTCCCGTTCACATATGTTCAATGAGTTCTATTCGTGGCAATCCCCCCAATCTCGTAGTCTATTATACTTTCAATGATGACTACGTAATACTTCTCTCCATTAAATCTTTCAAGGAGTAAGTTAGGCAGTAAGGGGTTGTTTTTTTGTTTGACAGCATGGCAATTGGCTTGTTATAATCAATACATAAATTTATGAAAAAGTGGCGGCACTATAACAGATAAATGAATCGATAAACAGCCTCAAAAGGGTTGTTTTTTTATCTATATCTACCTTGTATTAGACTTTATTAAACTGAATGGGCACATAAATGAAAAAGATCCTATTAACGAAAGAAGTGGCACAATTGCTTCGACTGCATGAAGAGTATGTAAGAGAGCTCATCCGGCAGAGGAAGCTTAAAGCCTATAAGGAAGGTCGCCGTGGCGGGTATCGTATAACCAGCGAAGCGGTGCAGGACTATATTGATAGAAAACACAGAGAGATGGAGGTATCAAAGAGATGAAATATGCATATCTAATAGGTGGTTTAGCGGCATTTGGGTTAAGCTTTGTAGTTCATCAATACTTTATCCAGTTTATCTTTCTTGGCATATTTCTCATAGTTCTATATATAATAGAAAAAAATAGTTGTGATGTGGCGGCATTAAAGAAGTCGATCGAAGAGCATAACGAGCTGATAAAGAAAGATATAGAGGAATTAAGAAAATAGCAAATTCAGGAGGTGATATGAGTAAATATTTGATTGCGATATTGCTTGCTTGTTCATTTTTGAGCGGATGTGCAACAGTGCCGACATATAATTATAAACCCGTAACAATGGAAATAAGCAATCCGCCATTGGGCACTATTAGCACTGCTCAAGTTGGCGATACTATGCTTCAGCAAGGCAAGCATTCGGAACACGATGCTCTCTATCTGAGGCAAGATACACCCATGTACAATTATAAATTCACTCGTGGATATTATCTTAAAAAAGGGGAGGATGAAAATTCAGAATTTTATTATCCTTCAGGCGGACCAGATTCGGGACAAGTAATACAAAGTGCTCTATCTTCCGATGCGTTTCAAGTAATTTGTTTGGATAAGAAAAGCGGGCGGCTTTTTTGGGTAACAACCCTTAATAGTCTTGAGATACCCGTCAATAAAGCAGATTATGAAAAGAAAAAGTACTCAGTAGCTAGTTCCGATTCTTTTCAGCAAGCTCTTATTTATAGCGGGAAAGTCGGGAATATTGTCAAAGTAGGATACCGTGAGTTTTCAAATGATTTGGCGAGGCCAGCATTTAATAACGATGTTGAATACGATCTATCCGAATCTAAAATTATAGGCTATAAGGGTGCTAGAATTGAGATAATCCAAGCAACCAATGAATATATTAAATACAAAGTAATCCAAAACTTTAACAAGGCAGAAATTTAAGATCATATGAAATAAAGAATGTGGCGGATACGATTAATAATATGACCATAAGAATATTCTATGTTTTAGTCGCAATCTTTATCTGTCTTCTATCATTCTGTTATGATTCGAGCGCTGATACACAAGTTTATTTCTCGCCTAATGGCGGTTGCCAAGATGCCATTATCACTGAATTATCCAAAGCCCAAAAGACCGTCGATATAGCAATGTATTATCTTACCTCAAGGGAAATAGCCCAAGAGCTTGTTAAAGCTAAGGACCGTGGCGTTAAAGTCAGAATAGTGCTAGATCAGAGCCAGGAGACACAAACCTATTCTAAAAGCCGTTACCTTATAAAAAGAGGCTTTGAAGTTAAATATCATGTTGGCTCTGGTATTATGCACAACAAATTTGCTATCTTTGATGGCAAGGTGCTTATAACAGGATCTTTTAACTGGACTCCTACAGCGAATGAAAAGAATGAGGAGAATCTACTCATAATGGCAGACAATGACCTCATAAAGAAATATCAAGATAGGTTCGAATACCTGTGGGAGCATAGCAGAAAAGGTGAATTAAGGGAGGGGCAAGAGGTTGAAGAGTAAATTAATATCGGTAACTCTATGCATTATTATCATACTGCTGTTATCCGCTACTTGTTTTGCTGACCAAGGTGTTGTAGTGGCAGAGCATAGCGGCAGGTGTGCAATTGAATATATTGGTGGGTACTTATTGGTTGAATGGTTTGGTGGCTATTCTCCAAGCAAAAGCGATATTTACACGGGTGAAAATTTTAATCAATTTGGTATGAGAGATTTATATTGTGTAACCAGTGGCACTGAAACAAAATTCTGGGTTGAAGATTTTATGGCTAGCAAGGACAAGGCAAGAAAATATGTGTACAGAGAATAGGAGGGATTATGCTTAAAAAGCTATTGGCTGGATTAGTAATAGGTGTATGCTTAATGTCGTTTTCTGGGCTAGGGTTGTCGCAGGAAGCCAAAGTATATGTAGGTAGCAAGAACTCGACCAAATATCACTATACATGGTGCAGGTGGGCACAGAAAATAAACCCTAATAACAAGGTGACTTTTAACTCAGCACAAGAAGCTAAAGCAGCCGGATATATACCATGCAAGGTCTGCAAACCACTAATGAGGGATTAAACGTTTAGTATAAAAAATGAAAGATTTGCATATGGCTAGAAGTATTTTAATTATTCTGTTTGTTTTGGTAGTAGGCTTGTCTTATACAACTGATAGTTTAGCCAGAGGATCATATGTATTTAATAGAGCTTTAAAAGAAGAATTGAAGGGTAATTTAGAAAAAGCATATTCTATAATGAAAGAGGAATATGATAAGAAACCAAACAACCCACAAACAAAAAGTGAATTTCAAAACTTTCAGAAAGCCCTAGTAAAAAAATATCTGAGCCAAGCAGACATTCTTCCCCAGCATGATCTTCCCGCTAAAAGACTTATGCTTATTAAGGCAAAGGAAATAGATCAAACAGATACCGAAGTAATTAGTCGGATAGATAAAATTGACAAAGAAATAGAGCATGTAGATAAGCAAGCGAAAGATGGAATAAGCGGCAGCATTCTAAATTCTTGCAGGGTTTTTTGCGCCATTAAGGATTACGAGCCATATTTTAGTAATGTCAAAAATCTAAAGACCAAGATAGATAAATCAAAAGTAGAAATAGTCGAAGAGGTTAATAGTATTATTAGTAGTGGGAAAGAAAAAGACATAGTGAAAGCTTTTAGTACAACTATGGGGCTATTTCCAGATGATGATTTAATGCGTAGTAGCCTGGAAATCTTCTTAAAAGAAAAAGCCAAAAGCTTGATTCCAATCTCCGAAGAATTTTATAATGCTAATAGATTGGCTACTTCCATATTCTATTTATTGGTTTCAAGGAGTTACTCAGAAGGAATGATTGATTTAGACAAAAAAATTAGAGACAGATTGACAGAATTTGACAACAAACATAAATCTAATGTAAAAATAAATTTTTCGAATTCTTTTTCAACCAACCAAAAAGATGAAATACTAAATGCTTTGAAAGCACATGAAGGCTCAAACAGTACATATAAAATAAATAATAGTGAAAAAATAAGCGCGAGCGATATACTTATCTCTTTAAACTTAAGAGATTTGTCTATTAAAACCAAGCCTTGCGAGTCAGCGAAAGAATCCAAGTATTTATCCGGGTATCAAAATGTCCCAAATCCTGCTTATAACAATTTAATACTTGCATATAACCAAGCTCAGACGAATGTAGCATCTGCTAGTCAAAATTATGCTTATAATCCAAACTTTATTAATGCTTTTGCAAAAGGGTTAGCACAAGGTCAGCTTAATAATGTTGCAAGTCAATTGGTAGCTACGCCTCAGTATGTTCAAGAACCAGTATACCAGAATTATCTATATCAACAAACTGACTACAGGCACAGTCTACATATTGAAATAAGCTATGAGATATTAAATGTGGCATCTGGTTATCTAATTTCTAAAGGAAAAGCAGAAGAAACAAAAGAGGAAACAACCATAGCAATTAATGGTGCCCACCCAAGCGATTCTTGTGGAGTTGTAAATAAGCAGGTTTCAGAATCAGACGCCCAAGATATTTTAAGTAGATTCAGTAAAATCAATATGCAAACATTGTCGGAAACCATCGTTAAGTTTTTGGAAAAAAAACACTTATACATAGCACGTGATTTATTTGCAAAACAAAAATATGGAAAAACAATAAATGAAGTACTAACCTATGAGATGTTGGTAGCATTAAAGAATCCGGATTGCGTAAAGAACAAAAAATGGCAAATAGACGAATTTCTACATATTTTGGATATTCCAAAGGGCAAGTATGTCATAAAAGATATGGTTTCTATCAATGACTCGAGTGTTGACCTAAGCATTAAATCGAGACTTAGAGTTAGCATGAGTAATAGTCGAATGCTTCCAGAAGAATTTGCTGATCTAAAAAATGCTGCAAAATACTTTAATTCAGAAAAAGTTTTTTATGAAGAAGAAAATAGACCTCTGCAAGCCATAAAGGGTCTAGGAAGTATTAGCAGTTTATCAAACATTATGGACATTGCAAAACCAGCGACTATGTTAGGTAAAATAAGCCTGGATAGCTCAGTTAGAATGATGAATCTAATGGCTAGCTCAATCAGTGCGGTTAAAAGGCAGCCAAAAAACATTATTGAAAAGTGTCTAGAATCGGTTGTAGTTATAGATATTCCATCGGGTGGCGGCAGTGGTTTTGTGGTTAATAAGAAAGGCTATGTAGTTACCAATTATCATGTCATAGCAGACCAAAGAGATATAATCATCAAGACCAAAGAGGGCAAAAAATTTTTTGCAGACCTCATAGAAGTAGCTAAATATAAAGACTTGGCATTGTTAAGAATAAATACTAGAGAAGTGCCGTGTTTAAGAATCGGAAACACTAAAAAGATTTCTTCTGGCGATACGGTTTATGCACTTGGTTCTCCAGGTGGCTTAGAGCAAAGCGTCACGAAAGGTGTAGTGAGTGCAATCAGGTTATTAGATGCTCCTTATAATCCGCTTACAAAGATTGAAATTATTCAAACGGATGCTGCGTTAAACCCTGGTAATAGTGGCGGACCATTAGTCAATGAAAAAGGAGAGGTTATTGCTGTTAATTCACAAAAGATAGTTGCAACCGATGTCGAAGGAATAAATTTTTCAATTTCCATTGATGAAGTTAAAAAATCATTCGCCAAATATCTATAGCTACGTTTCTATTTAGTTTGCTATTTAAGGTGCGGGAGGAACAACGAGATGAAGAATATAGTAGCGTTATTATTAATCATACTTTTCTCTTGCTCATCAGCTAATGCCGAACAAAAGTATTTAGGCAGATTGAGCACAAATAGGGTTGCCTCAGATTCTACGAGTAACCCAGTAGGGCAATATGGTAGTACGGTATCTTCAACAAGCATAAATAATCCAGTGGGGCAATTTGGTAGCTCAGTTAGCTCCAATAGTGCCAATAACCCGGTTGCTATGGATACTCCGAAGTTATATAGCCAAGATGGAAAGTATTTGGGCAGGGTAAGCAGCAATCCTGTAGATCCGGACTCAATAAGCAATCCCGTAGGAAGATACGGTAGCCCTGTTTCTGTCGACAGCGTAAATAATCCTGTTGGTCGATATGGAAGCGCCGTAAGTTCTGAAAGCGCAAACAATCCTTTAGCAACTAATGCACCGAGAATAGTTTATGACGGAGATAATTAAATGACCTCTAAAATCAAGAAGATCATAGCGAGAGAAGGACTTGTAATAGTTAGCTTATTTGTAGCAGGTAATCTTATCCACGAATTTTGCAATAGTATAAAGTGTTATAGTGCAAGGGATACAATCGACGTTAGTATAATTTACGGATATTTCTTATATCTTCTAATCCGCTTCATCATTTGGGCGATAAAAACACTAAAGGGGAAATGAAATCTCTTAAACTTGCACTTACCGGATTATCAGTAACCGTCCTATCATTCATCCTATTTCACATCACATCAGGAATAACAGTAACCACCGAAGAGGCCTTTAACCCTAACGCGCCTGTTTGGCTGCTATCGAAGTTCTTTAGAACTACATTCTATTTAGGATTTGCTGTACTTTTGATTTCAATATATCCGTATATGCAGAAGCTCTTAAAGAAAATTCGAGATTTCAGAAAATAACGGAGGCGTGAGAATGAAAATAACACTTAATAAAGTTTATATACTATTAGCTATTATCTCTCTGTTGTGGGGAGGGTGGAAAGAGCTAACTTCAAGAAAGACAGAGGAAGAGAAAGAAGCACTAACCAAAAAGCTCCAAGAGGTTCATCAAACAGCAACGACAATAACGAATTACAATAATTTTTATACACTACCAAGAGAAATTCAAACTGCTTCTAGCAGCATTGTAGCAATTTCTTCTGATAGCTCTATCCCGCATTCTCAAGAAAGAAAGGAAAAGTAATATGAAGAAGATTATATTGGTAGGATTTCTTATCCTAATCTTATCTAAACTGGCTTTTGCGGGTGAAGAAATAATTGCTCACGGTGAAAATCCACAGGGAAAGTGTTATTTTCCTTATAGCGGGCTTGTATCGAAGAAGGACGCTGGTTGGCAAAACGATAGTATAACAAACGGCGTATTTGAGGTAGCTGTAAGTGATGGAAATTTAGATGTTCGATTTGTAGACGCTGCAAAGCGAATAAGGTCTTCTCGTGCAGATGGCGGGCAGGTTACGATATTGAATAAGGGGGAGAGCGAAATTTCTGTTTTAGTGTATTATCCGAAGAATGCTATTGAAGTTTATACCTTTTATATTGACAAAGATGGTGAGAAAAAATTTATATTGACTCAAGTTCGAGGCGGTGAAAATATCCCAATAACAAAGTCAGCTATTCTTTATGGTTCGTGTAATTTTATATATTTTGACAAATTTCCTGAATAATAGAAGCCTTGAGATTTCCGTGGTAGCAAATAAACGACCAATTGTTTAGCATGAAAATATCAAGCACAAAATAGCGGGATTATCGTAGGGGAGGATTGTTTGACTACAAGGACGCCAAAGGAAAAATGAGATGAAAGGTGTTTATAATAGGCTGATTGATGTCATGGAAGGTTCCTCAGAGAAGGGCGGAGAACATTATGAGCTGTCTTTCAATAGCTCCAAGATGTCTTTTTATGCCAGTGACCAGTTATCACAAAATACTGTAGTGAGCCGTTTCAATGACTCTTATTCCTTGCCCTGGGAAGACGGTGTTAACAAAATATATATTACTTTGCATGCACAAAATGTTTCAAAATTAAATATAAATGTAAAATTGCCAAAGACAAATATTTCAAAAAAGGAAATAATTGAGAGAATTGAGAAAATGGAGAAACCCGAAGCCTCGTTTTCTGGGAGTCCCAAAATTACGAATTTATTCACTCTCGACAAAGGACTTGTTCTTGTCAAGGGGCTTTATCCCTATGTAACCAATGAAGCCACTATGGATGGATGTGAGCACCCATATTTTGCAATATTTTCTACAAGCAATGGCAAGTCATTAATTATAGATAACTATGCGTTATTGCGAGTGCTCTCAATCGATGGAAAATATTATTTTGTAACGCATTTTCAAAAACCAGAATCTTGTGCGAGGGGATTGGTTATTTATAGATTAGAGAAGGATGGCTTAACAGAGGCTTTTCTTTATTACAAAGATGACCTTAAAAGACATGGGTTAAACGGCCCTGCTCTAAAAACATAGGCAATTTATAGGTTAACCGCTTCATTATCTGGGCGAGGAGAAATAATGGATAAGAGTAAGCAAAGAAAAGATGGGGAGAGGTATCAAGAATATAGATATTGTTGTAATGACTGCAAGGCAACGCTTGAGCTTAGAGTTTATAGCAAAGACATTGGAGACTATGCCTGAAGATCCGATTAAATAACGGAGGCGCAAGAATGAAAAAGATACTCGCTATTTTGATTATTTTGCTAATTACTTCACCTCTACTTGCTAAATATGAAAATTTCTCCATATATACAAACGGTTTTAGATGGATTGAGTATTCAAAAGAAGAAAAGCTCTTATATATTGGATTTATTTATGGTAAATTCAATATAGATGCCAATAAATATCCTGCCAAGAAGATAATGGATACGCTCGACCACCTATATGACCTTGCTCGTAAAGATAAAAAAGACGATGAGTTGGATAAGTTATTAGTTCTACCCTGCAGCGTTGTTCTATCGGGCTTTATAGACCCCTTAAAAGAAGAAGCGGAGAAGTATAGAATTAAGAAATAACGGAGGTGCGAGAATGAAATATTCCATAGAAATAGTGCTGGTTGTGATTGCCATATTGATATTGATAGTTGCGTCCCAATGTATACCAAAATATGAACTCTATGTATCAGCAAGAGATGGCACAATAACCTATCGTTTTAATAGGATTACGGGAACGCTCGAATCTTTAGACGATAAAAACGGGTGGAGTTATAGCAGCCCAATAGTGGGTATCAAGAAGCCTTGAGATTTTGGAAAACATAGTTAAGGAATGACATGGATTATTTTGAGGATAGAGAAGGTATCCGCCATGATATCAAAGAGCGCGATCCAAAGCTAAAGAAAATATTCAGGGAAGCGGAGAACGAGGCCAGCCAGGAATTAAGTAAGAGGTCGAATATACGCAGCAATAAGACAATCTATTGTCGTTTATTTTGGAGCGAGAAGAAGCGCATCCTTAAAGAAAAATACAATATTGACTGGACGACTCTCGCTGAGATGAATCCGGAGGTTTTTGGAGTCTTAATCGAAGTTTAGTATGGTATAATAGTTTCATAGTTCTTTACATGAATCAATAGCGTTGCCTTAAAGAGGACTTAGGGCCTCTAACTGCAAAGTAAGGTAAGTGCTGCAAGTTCGCCCGAAAGGGCGGAGGGGAAAATGCAGCCTTATCGGATTTACTTTGCAGTTGCCGGTAGGGATATGCGTCCCCTTTTTATTTGGGTAGTTAAGAGAGCGCCAAACATCTAAAAGGATTGATAGGAAAGTATATGCATGAATAGCAATAGTGCTTTATATGCTTGTGTTACAGGTATATTGTTAGCCCCGCTTTATGGGATAGGTCAATGGGCGTATTGGCAACATCTAAAACGGTGGACTGTCATTCCGTATGGCATGACTACTGGCCTATATGGTGGGTTAATATGCATAATCTTAAAAACGCTATGCGTTCTGATAATAGTTACAATGTTATTTGTATTGCGATGGTGGGTTATAGTCGCGTTTATAGTTATGTGGGTTGTCGCTGGATTTTTCGCTCGGGCATTAGAGCGATTTCTTTATGGTACGGAGGATAGATTAAAAATGCTAGAGTATCACGCGCAAAAGTTAAGCGGTGCTACTAAAACGGACAATCAGTTATATTTGAAATGGGGTCAGCCTGAATTTGAATTGTATTCCAAATGGAACCGTAGCGTTCCTCGATGGTGGGTTAATATTATGTCAGAAAAATGGGAAGAAAAATATAAGGAAACTATTGGGAAATATATTAAATCGATTGACCCGTCAGATCCACTGTTTGACATATCTTTGGCCAGTATGAGGGAGAAATAAAAAAGAAATAGTGAAAATATATCCTCTAAATACCATTTTGAGCAGGGATGTAAAACGGTAGCACTTGTAAGGCATAATAAAATTACAAGAAAAGTTGCGTTTTTTAATACAGGGGTGGATGAGGAAGGTAAGCCGAACGGAAAAAGAGGATGGGAGTTACTAAAATGACCATATGCCCCACATGATTTACATTGTGCTTTTTCTGCTCCTATTAGGTGGCTGGCAAGCATTTATGAGAGGGAGTAAATCTGAGGTAATAAGCGGGGCTTCGTTTTGGCTTGCTTTAATTCTTTTGATAGTCGGACTCGTAATTGGAAAAATTGAAATGAGCGTGGTGTTATTTGCGCTATTTGTTTTGGCGAGCATTTTTATTTTGATGCAAATTTATCGATTTTCAACTTACCACAAGTATTTTTCTAAAATGGCTCCAGTGCTTTTAGGGTACGGAGCGTTAATCGGCTATTTATTATTTGTTTTCAATTTTTCCAATTACTTTATTTGGTTCATTATCCTAACCGCTGGTTTTTTAAATGCGAATTTCCGCAAACAACAGCAAACCAATGCTTTCATATCATTCACTGAAGCCGAGGAGCAGAAAAAACTTCTGGCTAAATCGGCTGCCAATACTATTAAATTCCATTTGTTTAGCTCTATCATGTATATTATTGCGTTTATAATTTCATTTTTATATTTTTACAACACATAATTTTTGGCATAGTGGACATTATCTTTAAGGAGCAAGGACGATGAAAAACAGAGTTAAGAATTACGTAGGGCGAAGTAAGATAGAGAACCTTGACGAGTTGCTTAAAGACATAACATCAACAGAGGTTCAGGGCGAATTACGGAAGAAGGTATTAGCCAATCCGAAATTGACGAAGCTGATAGAGCTGGCAACGAAGAAGTACACGGCAAGATTGCTCAGGGAAATGAGGGAAAAGACATAATGGGCTTTTTGCCTTCTCCGACTATGTAAGTCTTTATTACAAGCCATTAGAGACACGATCTCCAGCGGGCGATGGGTAAGGCATAGGCTAAATTAAGCATAACACCGACGGGAGAAATAAATATGAGAAGTAAGAAAATTATAGCAAGAGAAGGACTTGTATTTTTAGGGTTTTTATTTTTAAGCATTGCCGTTGGAATGTTTTTTCGTGATACAAGATATCATGATGGCAGTCTTAGGCTAATAACTGGATACCCCTACAAAGTTTTTAGCCTTAAGAATATGTTAATTACTTTCTCGGGATATACGGTTTATCTTTCTATCCGCTTCATTATTTGGGCGGTAAAAACATTAAAGAAGGAACTGCTTGATATAACCCCAAAACTTAAAAAACTCGTAGCGGGAGAGGGGCTTGTAATAATTGGAATAATATTGCTTGGTTTATTTGTTATTGGAACGAATTATTTATGCAATGCTATTTTTGTAAAGAATTATATCAATACACCCGAACAAAACAAAGTGGGTCTGCAGATAATAGCCTATGCTCACTACGACGCCATTAACGCATTTGGGTTTTTAATAATCTGTTTTGGCTATCCCATCTATTTAATAATCCGTTTTATCACTTGGGCGGTAAGGACGATAAAGGAGAAATGATGGATAAGGGTAAGCAAAGGAAAAAAGGAGAGAGGTATCACGAATATAGATATTGTTGTAATGATTGCAAGGCAACGCTTGAACATCATACTGGAGAATATTGCACTAAGTGTGGAAGTAAGAATATAGATATGATTGAGTCTATAGATTGCGTTTATAATATTTCTGATAGGGCTTACTCTTCTAGTGGTGGTTAAGGCTAAATGAATAGAGAGCTTCGCATGTTCTTGGGCTTCTTCCTGGCAGGATTGCTTATCTATAAAATCTGAATGGTGCATGGGGAAAGGGGGGTGTATGAAGATAATATGTATCGTAATAGTTTTATTGTGTTGCAGTATCGCTTACGCTAACGATTGGGATGTATTGCAGTATGACCTTGATAAGATGATAACAGGCAAAAGCGATGGCCCCGCTCCGCAAAGCTCAATGTCGGAACGCTATGATCCGTCATCAACAGTATATGTTATGACCGACAATACTCCAAGTATGCCGGATAGTATGGATAATCCATATGAAGATGATTAAATAGAGATTTTAGGAAGAAAATGATATTACATGAATAAAAGCCTTTATTATAAGCCCGTAGAGACACGAACGCCGACGGGCGAGGGGTAAGCATAGATTTAGTTAAACATAATACCGACAATGATAAAAAAATAAGATGCTCATAAAAGACCCCCCAACAAGATTTAAAGATATTTTAGTGGCTATTACTATTGTGGCATTATCTTTATTGGTAGGTATGTCGGTAAGGCCAATAGAGAATAGTATACTTGAATACGTATTTAATAAGATTGTTTTTATAATAAGTATAATTTTCTTAATAATATTCGCATTATGTTGGTTTCAAGTATTTCGCAGTGCTTTTATTGACTTAATTCGATCTGTCAAAATCCGTATTAAAAATGCGGTAAAAAGAAAATGAATGCTTCTATGTCCCATAAGAGGGCATAGCGGGCATTACAAATAAGAAAATGTGAGGGAAGTTAATTCAAGCATAATCCCTAATGAGGCAGTGATAGTAAGAAACAATGGTGATATGTACAACGCTTGTATTGTGTAAACATGTATGGTACACTTAGTTTTACTATGACTAAAGAAACCCCTTTATTACCTCAAAACCATGTGTTTCTCAAAGGTGCCGAACGCTTACTTAAAGAATCCGGCTATGACATTACCTATAACGGATTATATTATTACAGGCGACTCGGAATCTTGCCAGAACCAGAACGGCTACCTAATAGCAAATTTAAATCTTACGATATAGATGATCTCGTTGAGACAATGTTTATTGTCGATATTTTACGTGGGATTTTTCATTTAAAAACGGAATTAGTTGCAGTGTTAATAAAAGAAATGGGGATCGAAAAAGTAAGGTATTTAATTTATTGTTATTTCATATGGTCAGGAAAAGCTTTGATTTCCTCTGGAAAGAGAGGACGAGAGGCGGTCGGATATATACGAGAATATACAGCAGCATTTAAGAAAGGGCTTAATACATTAGTTAAGGTCGATAGAGGGTTGCTTCAAAAATATTCTGAAGACGATTTGCTTAAAATAGTAATGAGTCCTTTGTCGAGTAAGTTAAAATACTAATAAAATTAGTAGGAGAACAAAAAATATAAAAAGCTTGACAAAATTTTCAAATATGATATACTTTTAGTGGCACTAAAGATGAGTGTCTTTTTTAAAGCATACGTATCTTTAGTGGTAGTAAAATTAAAGATGAATATTTTTTTACCCTATCGTTCATATAACAAATAGTAAAAGAGGGCCTGTATGGAAGTTACGGCATTAAAACTCGGGATAGTAAAGACTGGGATAAGAAACTGGAGGCTCGCGCAGCTTATAGGTATAAGTGAGCAAGAACTCTCAAATTATGCCACGGGTCGACGCAGGTGTCCTGCAGATCTAAGACACAAGATCGCCAAGGTGTTAGATGTCAGTGTGGATGAATTGTTCCCAGCTGGATTTGATGAGGAAGCAGAGCGTTTAAGAAAGCATGGCGATGTATGGTAAAAGAAAGGAGTGAGCGTATGAGTGAAGAGAAGAAGTTGAGGTTTGCCCTGTACTGCCGCGTCAGCACACGGGATCAGCACCCGGAGAACCAACGAATAGCGCTTGTGGAATATGCCGAGCGTATGGGGTATGAGTTTGAGATCTTCGAGGAAACCGAGTCAACGCGCAACACCCGGCCCATCAAGGCGGCTTTAATGCAGTGCCTACGACACAAGGAGTTTGACGGCGTTATTGTGTGGCAACTATCGAGGTGGGCGCGCAGCCTATCAGAGATGATCCTGGAGGTTAAGGAGCTTATAGACAAAGAGGTAGCGTTCGTTTCCTTGAAGGACAACATAGACCTGTCAAGTGCGGCCGGCAGGCTTACATTCCACATCTTCGCAGCGTTTTCAGAATTTGAGCGCGACATCATCCGGGAAAGGACGATGCTTGGCCTGGATCGCGCTAGGGCGGAGGGTAAGCAACTTGGCAGGCCATTAGGCCAGAAAGATACGAAGGATCGCAGGAAGAGCGGATATTTCGCGAGATACGCAAACAAGGAGGCATAAGATGACACCGACACCAACACAATCTACAAACAAATTAAATGTAAAGGTTACGATGATTAAGGTTTCAGATGAAGAAAAGAAAAGACGCAGACAGAAGATATTGGAAGTACTATTAAAGAATGGCTAAAATTCAAGCCTTATACTCAAGGTGTTCTACCGATATGCAACGGGATAAGGGTTTCTCCGTTCCCCGGCAGAAGAAATGGCTTGAGGACGAGGCTAAACATCGTAAGTTTTCTAATATAAGACATTATCCCGATGACGGATATTCTGCCAAGGACTATAATCGCCCTTCATTTAAGCGCCTTTTATCCGATATAGAGAATGATGCGATCGATGTGGTAATGGTTTATAAGGGAGATAGAATTGCCCGCAACACAGTAGGATTCCTTGAGTTTGTAGATCTCTGCAATAAACACACCATAGAAATTATTTCGTTATCTGAAAAGTTTGATACAACTACCCCGACAGGAAGATTAACCCTGACGATATTGGCTTCTCTCGCGGAGTGGGAACGAGAACAAACCGCTGATCGTGTTTCTGACGCTATGTGGGCGAAGGCTGAAAAAGGCGACTTTTGCGGCGGCCAGCCCCCTTACGGCTACGATATCAAGGACAAGTGCCTTATCATCAATCCAACTGAATCCGCCATAATTAAGTTAATATATGACAGTTTTGAGGACGATCCCTTCTTCCGGGGTGTAACTCGTAAATTAAACGCTCTTGGATATAGGACTAAACGCGGCACTACCTTCGCACAAAGCACAGTTAAGAGGTTATTGACTAATGTGGTGTATATAGGCAAGCAATCCTACGGGAAAAGGGCGGGTGGATCAAAGACGATCCGTAAGGACGCTTCTGTATTTCAGGCGCGGCATGAAGCCATAATAACCGAAGAGCAATTTAACAGAGTGCGATATCTTATCAAGAACAAGCCCCACGAAAGACGAGATCGCAAGTATCCGGTAGATTATATTCTGTCCGAACTTGTTAGATGCGAGTGCGGCGGATCTATAGTTACATATACGCAACCCAAAAAGACAAAGGATGGCGTTAAACTATATCCATATTATGTTTGCCACAATTATCAAAGCAAGGGAACTTGTAAGAGGAAAAAGATTCCTAAAGCGTATTTGGAGCAGCAAGTCCTTGAGCAAGTCAGGAAAGAAGCTAAACTGAAATTCGAAGAACAAGAAGCGAAGGATATCCCAAAGAAAAACCCACAGGAACATCTGAAGAGAGTTGAGAACACTATTAGAGGCATAAAAGCACATCGAGTAAGGCTTATAGACGCGCTTGCTGAAGGATCGCTTCCGAGGGATCTTGTTGTAAGTAAGATGGACAGGTTCACATTAGAGCTTGAGGACGCTGAAAATCAGCGCCAAATCCTAATTGCGGAAAACGATCCTAAAGAGAAGCAGGAAAGAGGCGCAGTCCTTGAAAGGGTAAATAAGCTGAACGGCGACATATTCTCGCTATCCGATATTGATAAGAAGGCAATAATGAGGCAAATAATAAAGAGCATAGTTGTAAGCAAGACCGGAGAGATAGAAATCGATCTGTATGAACTGTAATAGTGTATTAGCTTATCATCATATTATATGTGGTAATAAGTAACTAACGAACGCTTGCCCGTGCGGTTATTTTACGGATCCTAAAAGAGAATGCCACTGCACGCCTTTTCAGATACAGTCGTATCTTTCCAAGATATCGGGGCCGCTCTTAGACAGAATAGATATGCATCTCGAAGTTCCGAGGCTGAAATATGAACACCTGACAGACAAGCGCCGCGGCGAGCCATCTGAAGAGATAAGAAAACGCGTAGATAAAGCCCGCGAAGTCCAGAAAAGCCGTTATAAAGATGAAGGCGTATTATTCAACGCTCACCTGGAGTCTAAGGAACTGGAAAAGTATTCCGTTCTGGATAAGGAGGCCGAAGAGTTATTGAAATTAGCTATTCTGGAACTGGGCATATCGGCTCGGGCTTACGACAAGATCCTGAAGGTGAGCCGAACGATCGCGGACTTGGATGGGAAAGAAATAGTAGAGGCGCATCATGTCTCCGAGGCGATTTCATATAGGAGCTTGGATAGAAATTTGTGGGGATAGGCCTCAATCATCGATATGATAGATCGGCTCTAACTCGAAATAACCTGCGGGGATGTTTGTTTTGGGTCCAAAGGTGAGGTCCAAAGGTGACAGTCACTTTTTGGGACATGCATTTTTTAGCAATGAAAGGATATCATGCCACGAATAGCACGATTTATTGAAGAGAACGGTTTCTATCATATAATATCTCGCTCGCTAAACGATACACATATATTGAGGGACGATAAAGATTTCATTCACTTCTTGAAACTTGCACATGCAGCAAAAAAACGATACCCCTTTCACCTGTTTCACTATGTAATCATGAATACCCATTTTCATTTCATAGTACAAGCACTTTCCCATAAAATGCTTTCGCAGGGGTTAGCATATTTAAAATGGTTTTATACTTTGTGGTGCAAAAGAAAATATGGCGGCAGGGGCCCTTTGTGGCAGGAGCGATATACAAGCATACCTATTGAAAATGAAGATTATTTATACAATTGTGGTATGTATATAGAATATAACCCGGTTCGAGCAGGAATTTGCACTAACCCTGTGGATTATATATTCAGCAGCTATCGAAAACATCATTCAGGAATAACCGATACTATTTTAGATGATTACGAAAAAAAATTCACCTCTAGCCAATATGCCTCGATTGACTATGCATCAGATCTAGCCAAAGATTTGCTTAGTCGTTCCCCTGCTATAGGCTCTACCTTATTCATCGGTAAATTAAAAAGATTCGCAATGCCTCAAAATGGGTGTCCCAAAAAGTGACTGTCACCTACTCAACCTACTCATACGGTTGGCAGAACCGGGTTTGAAATGCAGATATAGCTATAGCAGTGCGCCACCATAAAAGCAACCTGTGGGAATAGATGCGTAGTCGCGCCGACGAGGTGAATGGTATTGACCGTGGAAGGATATTAATATATAATAATCTCAAAAAGGTATAGGAATATGACTATTGAACACGAGGAAAACGAACTTATAAAGCAGCGAAAAGCGAAACTTGACGCTATAAATAAGAAGGGTATCTATGCTTATGGCGGAAGGTTTGATACAAGTTCTTTCATAAAAGAGCTTACAGATAATTTCGCCGAAGGCAAAGCCGTAAATTTAGCAGGCAGGATCATGGCATGCCGTGAACATGGCAAGGCCAAGTTCTATGACCTGAAAGATTCAACAGGCAAGATTCAGCTTTATGTAAAATCCGATATTGTAGGCGTGGAGACTTTCGACCTATCGAGTAATCTTGATATAGGCGATTTTGTAGGCGTAGGCGGCGAGACATTCAAGACAAGGACGGGGGAGCCGTCATTAAAAGTAACTAAGATTGAGATGCTTTCAAAGTCATTACGGCCTCTTCCTGAGAAATGGCACGGCTTAAAAGACGTTGAGACGAGATACAGGCAGCGTTACGTGGACCTTGTAATGAATGAAGGCGTAAAAAAAGTCTTCATTACCCGCTCCAAGGTTGTGAGCGAGATACGCGCTCTTTTAGACGCAAAAGGATTTTTAGAAGTAGAGACACCCATGATGCACTCGATGCCCGGCGGGGCGGCAGGCAAGCCTTTCAAGACCCACCATGAAGCGTTAGACATAGACCTCTATTTAAGGATTGCTCCAGAACTATATTTAAAGAGATTATTGGTTGGCGGCTTAGATAAGGTTTATGAAATTAACAAGAGTTTCAGAAACGAAGGCATATCCACAAGGCATAACCCTGAATTTACGATGCTCGAAGTTTACGAAGCCTATTCGGATTGCGCCGGCATGATGAAGTTGACCGAAGATCTGATAACCAGCTTAGCGCAAAAGATTTTTGGAAAAACTACTTTCGAGTATCAGGGGAAGACCGTGGACCTTTCAAAGTGGGAGAGGGTATCATTCGCGGACCTGATGAAAGAGCAGTTCGGCATTACGCCTGAAGAAAGCCCTGAAGAATGGATCAAAAAATTGAAGAAGAAAGGCGTTGAGATAGAGGGTAAAGAGCTATCCAGGACGCAGGTTATAAATATAGTCGGGGAGTTGATCGAACCGAAGGCGCACAACCACCCTGTCTTTGTCATCGATATATTCAAGGAGATGTGTCCGCTCGCTAAGACTAAAAAAGATAAGCCGCTGCTCACAGATCGTTTCGAATTATATATTGGCGGCATGGAGATAGCAAATGCTTATTCGGAGCTTAACGACCCCATGGAACAACAGGATAGATTCGAAGAAGACATAAAGGGCCTCAAAGACAAAAAGGACAAAATAGACGCGGACTTTATCCGTGCCCTCGAATACGGAATGCCGCCTGCGGGTGGATTAGGCATAGGTATAGACAGGCTCGTAATGATACTTACGAATTCACCGTCCATAAGGGACGTTATCCTTTTCCCACAGCTAAAACCTGAAAATATTGAATGAATCCCGCACCTTCTATAATTCGGCAATCAAAGGAAGAAGGTGCGGGGTGAACTGGCAGCTTTTTGTAGCTTTTAGATACCTCACTTCAAAACATAAAGAAAAATTCATATCCGTAATAAGCTTAATAGCGATACTTGGTATTGCCGTGGGGGTGGCGGCGCTCATAGTAGTAATCGCGGTAATGAGCGGGTTCGATAATGACTTAAAAGAAAAGATTATCGGAACGAACGCGCACGTGGTCATCGAATCAGACTACGGGGTAACGCCTTCAGCCGAGTTTCTTGCAAAAGTTCTATCAACTCCTCATGTATTATTCGCATCGTTTTATCTTCATGGCCAGGCCCTTATCCGGAAAGATGAAAATGTAACAGGCGTTATAGTCAAAGGCATTGAGCCAAAAAACGAGGGAATGGTAAGCAAGATAAGGTCTTATGTCACCAATGGTTCGTTGGATTTAGGCGAAGACGGCGTAGTAGTTGGGAGCGAGCTCGCGTCAAGACTAAGATTAAAACTCGGCGATAATATCTCTCTTGTATCTTCATCGGATACCGAAGGAAAGACCTTGAAGGTGAAAGGCATATTTACATCAGGTATGTATGAATACGACATGAACCTTGTATACATCGATGTAAAAAAAGCTCAGGAATTGTTCGCCGCGCCCGGCATAGTAAGCGGCATTGCCATAAAAGTCGATGATGCGTTCGACGCGCCTGCGATCAAGAAAGAACTATTGAAGAAAATGGGGGAGCCATTTACCGTGAGAACCTGGATGGATTTGAACAAGAATCTTCTTGCGGCGCTAAAATTGGAAAAGACAGTGATGTTTTTAATATTGACTTTGATAGTTATAGTAGCCTGCCTGAATATAGCAAGCACCCTTATAATGACGGTGTTGGAGAAGACAAAGGATATAGGAATTTTAAAAGCGATAGGCGCGTCAAATTTTAATGTTATGATAGTATTCGCGATCGAAGGAAGCTTAATAGGATTTCTGGGAACCGCGTTAGGGACATTTTTAGGCTTGGTCTTGTGCTGGTGTCTTAAGACTTACAAGTTTATTACTTTGCCGCAGGATATATATTATATAGATAAACTCCCCGTAAAATTGGAGTTATCGGATGTTTCATTGATTGTAGTATGCAGTTTTTTGATAAGCTTGATTGCAACGCTTTATCCGGCGCGGAAAGCATCGAGATTAGATGCTGTAGAGGCGTTACGTTATGAGTGAAGAGTTCTTAATTGTAAAAGATCTGCATAAGATCTATCGAAACGGCCAAAAAGAGGTGAGGGCCGTTGATGATATAAGTATCGAAATAAAGAAAGGGCAGTCCGTAGCGATAGTAGGGCCGTCAGGCGCCGGCAAATCGACGCTTCTGCATATGTTGGGCGGGCTTGACAAACCGACATCAGGGGAGATCTTATTAGGCGAGACTAATATCTATAAACTTTCGGATAGAGATAGGGCTGCGATACGAAATAAAAAGATCGGATTTGTGTTCCAATTCTATCATTTATTGCCGGAGTTTACCGCGTTAGAGAACGTGATGATGCCAGCCCTGATGAAATCCAGCTATGTACGATGTCCTATGTACGATGTGCGAAAAAGAGCTGCGGAGGTCTTAAAAGCAGTCGGCCTTGAGCATAGAATGGGACATCCGCCTTCGCGACTTTCGGGGGGTGAATCTCAAAGAGTCGCGGTAGCGAGGGCGCTAATAAACGAGCCGGAAATCCTGCTTTGCGATGAGCCTACCGGCAATCTCGATTCAAAGACCAGCGAATCGATTTACGAACTTTTATTCAGTATAAAGTCAAAAATTAATACCACTTTAGTGATAGTCTCCCACGATGATAAACTGGCCTCAATGGTTGACGAAACTATCCGTTTAAAAGACGGCAGGGCCGCGTAAACCTCCTTTCGATAATTCCTAATCCTCAAAGGTATATTTATTTGACTTAATTAGCTTTATTATATATATTATATATGCTCTTATTCGAGGAGCAAATATGCTTGTTTACCTTAACGGGAAATTGGTAGATAAAGAAAAGGCGACGATCTCGGTCTTTGATCACGGCCTTTTATACGGGGATGGTGTGTTTGAAGGCATCCGTTGCTACGACAGGCTTATTTTTAAACTAAACGAACATATCGACAGGCTCTATAGATCTGCGGACGCGATCGAGTTAAAAATGCCTATGACTAAGGCGAATATGATCAAAGCAGTTATAGAAACATTGAAAGCGAACGCTTTGCAAGACGCCTACATCCGCCTTGTAGTGACTAGAGGGCAGGGAGATCTAGGGCTTGATCCGAGGAAATGTAAAACCCCCACCGTTTTTATTATCACGGATAAGATTTCGCTATATCCGAAAGAATTCTATCAGAAGGGGTTGGAGATAATTACCGCCAAGACAAAGAGGAATCTCGCCGCGGCTTTGGATCCGAGAATAAAATCATTAAATTATCTCAATAATATTTTGGCTAAGATAGATGCCATAAAATCAGGCGTAGAAGAGGCAATAATGTTGACCTATAATGACTATGTCGCCGAATGTACCGGCGATAACATATTTATCGTTAGGGATGGTCGGCTCATGACGCCGCCTACAGATGTAGGGGCTCTCGAAGGCATTACAAGAAACGCAGTGATAGGATTAGCGAAAAAAATCGGCATGCCATTTCGTGAAAAGATGCTCAAGCTGGAAGAGGTATATTCGGCAGACGAGGTATTTCTAACCGGGACCGCCGCGGAGATCATCCCTGTAACAAAGATCGATAAGCGTCGGATTGGCGACGGCAAGCCCGGCGAGACCACCCCGCGCCTTATGGAAGAATTTAAAATACTTACAAAGTTAGACGGAGTGAAGTATGCTTTGTGACATTTGCGCTAAAAAGGAAGCGACGGTCCATCTCACGGAGATAGTTAACGATCAAGTTACTAAGTTAAATCTGTGCGAAGACTGCGCGCGGGAAAAGGGGGCCCAGATGGAAGAGCATTTTGGTTTAAGCGAACTTCTTGCGGGCCTCACAGATATCGGAACGACAGTGGAACCGGAAGTCGCGATAACCACTAAGTGCCCAAATTGCGGACTCACATATCAGAATTTTAGAAAGATAGGCCGTCTGGGGTGCGGCGAATGCTATGAAATTTTTAAGAAGGAGCTTGGCCCTCTTTTAAAAAGGATACACGGTTCGGACAGGCACGTAGGTAAAATTCCGTTGAAGGGCGGCAAGACCATTAAAGATACGAGAACGCTGCAAGACCTGAAGATGCGGCTCGAAAAGGCGATACAGACGGAAGAGTTCGAAGAGGCCGCTAAACTCAGGGATAAGATCCGGGATTTAGAGCAGAAGGCGAAGCCGAGGGAAAATTAATTATGCGTCGAGCGCTTTTTATAGACAGCAGAGAAGAACGCGCTCGGGACGGCGGGTTTGCCAAAGGAGCGGGATGCGTATAGATGATTTTTTACGGCATGACAGCGAGTGGCTTAAAGGTACGGGCCCAAACTCCGATATTGTCATGTCGTCGAGGACGCGGCTTGCGAGAAACATCGATAAATTAGCCTTTTCGCACTGGGCCGATAAAAAACAGCAAGAAACCATACTTACGGCGGCATTGGACGCGGCAGAGTCCGTAAATTACCTGAAAGACGCTCTATTTATAAGGCTTAAGGATTTGAGCGAAGTAGACAGGGCCTTTCTTGTCGAACGGCATCTGATAAGCCTTGAACATGCCAAAGATGTAGAATTCAAAGCCCTGATCGTGGATCCGAAAGAGATAATCAGCATAATGGTCAACGAAGAAGACCACTTAAGGATGCAGGTGCTTCAATCTGGTTTTAATCTTATGGAGGCATGGAGGATAATCGACGCATTAGATACAGAATTGAGCAAAAAACTTTCATTCGCCTATTTCGTAAAATGGGGATATTTGACAGCATGTCCGACGAATACGGGAACGGGACTACGCGGATCGATAATGCTGCATCTGCCGGCGCTTGTATTCACCGGCCAAATAAGCAAGATACTGCAAGCCACGGCAAAGTTGGGTTTGAATATAAGAGGGCTTTATGGTGAAGGGACGGAAGCGAGCGGAAATCTTTTTCAGGTCTCAAATCAGGTCTCGTTGGGGCGAACCGAAGAGGACATAATAGATAATATCGAGAGGATAATAAACCAGATAATCGCGCGCGAAGAGGCGACGAGGAGGAATCTGCTCGCAAAAAACAGGGACGCGCTTGTAGACAGGGTCTGGCGTGCGTACGGAACGCTAAAGAGCGCGCATATAATTACGAGCAATGAAACCATAGCGCTCCTTTCAGCGATAAGACTCGGTGTTGATCTAGGCGTGGTGAAGAATCTTGATAGAAGGATGGTTAACGAACTTCTGATATTGACACAGCCCGCGCACCTGCAGAAACTCGAGGGAAAAGTTTTGAATTCGAATGAGCGGGATATGAAGCGGGCAGAATTGATCAGAGAAAGATTGAAGTAAGGAGGGATAGCGATGGCGATGTTCAATAGATTTACTGAAAGAGCTAGGAAAGTGATACTCTTGGCAAAGGAGGAAGCCAAGAGGTTCAATCATGACTATATCGGAACAGAACATATACTCTTGGGCCTGGTAAGGGAGGGCGAAGGTGTCGCGGCGGCTGTTCTCGCTAGTTTCGGCCTGACTCCGGATAAGATAAGGATAGAAGTGGAAAAACTCGTTCAGCCGGGGCCTACCACCGTAATATCAGGAGACCTGCCTTTTACGCCAAAGGCAAAAAAGGTCATGGAGCTGGCAACAGAAGAGGCAAGGGCATTGGGCCACAATTATATCGGAACAGAACATTTATTACTCGGGCTCATAAGAGAAGGCGAAGGCGTAGCTTCGCAGGTTTTGATGAATCTAGGATTGGAGCTCGAAAAAGTAAGGGGAGAGGTGATGAATCTTTTGGGCTCAGCTATCCCGGGTTATGAAATGGGGCAAAAGGTTTCCCGCGCGAAAACACCCGCGCTTGATGCGTTTGGCCGGGACCTCACGAAACTCGCGAAAGATAATAAACTCGATCCTGTTATCGGCAGAAAGAATGAGATCGAGCGAGTCATACAGATACTGTCAAGGCGCACAAAGAATAATCCAGTGTTGTTAGGAGAAGCCGGCGTGGGGAAAACCGCCATAGTTGAAGGGCTGGCGCAGAAGATAGTCGTTGGTGATATACCCGAGTTACTCAGAGATAAAAGGATAATGATATTGGATTTGGCGCTGATGATCGCCGGGACTAAATATAGGGGTCAATTTGAAGAGAGGATCAAGGCCGTAATGGACGAGATAAAACGTTCGGACGATATCATCGTATTCATAGACGAGCTGCATACATTAGTCGGCGCCGGCGGCGCAGAAGGCGCGATCGACGCGTCTAATATACTGAAGCCGGCCCTTTCACGCGGCGAGATACAATGCATAGGCGCGACCACGCTCGACGAATACAGAAAGTATATAGAAAAGGACGCCGCGCTCGAAAGACGGTTCCAGACTATAATGGTCGAGCCTCCGACCGTAGACCAGACAATAGAGATACTCAAAGGCCTGCGCGATAAGTACGAAGCACATCACAGGGTCAAGTTTACCGATGAGGCAATAGAGGCTGCGGCAAAACTTTCCGATAGATATATATCCGGCAGATATCTTCCTGATAAGGCGATAGATCTTATAGACGAGGCAGGCGCCCGCGCGCGTCTTTCAGTCATGACAGCGCCGCCTGACGTCAAGCATATCGAGGAAAGAATAGAATCCTTGAAAAAAGAAAAAGAGCAGAGTGTAAAGGGCCAGGATTTTGAAAAGGCCGCTAAATTCCGCGATGAAGAACGCAAGCTGAAAGAAGAATTAAATAAAGTAAATAAGGATTGGAAGGAGTCGCGCGGCAGGTTCGAGCCGAATGTCAGTGACGAGGACATAGCGGTAATAGTCTCTAAATGGACAGGCATCCCTATAGTTAAATTGGAAGAGAAGGAACAGGAAAAGTTCCTTAAGATGGAGCAGGGCATGCACAAACGCGTTATTGGACAGGATGAGGCCATAAGCGCTATCGCGCATGCTGTCAGGCGTTCGCGCGCTGGTATAAAAGATCCGCGCAGGCCCATCGGCTCATTCATATTTTTGGGTCCTACAGGAGTTGGTAAGACGCTCGTAGCCAGGGCGCTCGCGGAATTCATGTTCGGAGACGAAGACGCAATAATACAACTCGATATGTCCGAATACATGGAAAAATTCAATATCTCAAGACTCGTAGGCGCGCCTCCCGGCTATGTGGGATACGAAGAAGGCGGACAATTAACAGAAAAAGTCAGGCGCCGCCCATATTCAGTCGTGTTGTTGGACGAGATAGAAAAGGCTCATCCCGACGTATTCAATCTTTTATTGCAGATGCTGGAAGAGGGCCGCCTCACAGATTCATTCGGAAGAAAGGTGGATTTTAAAAATACGATCATCATAATGACTTCGAATATCGGCGCCGAGACATTAAAAAAACAGGGTTCGATAGGATTCAAGTCCCAGGAAGAGGAAGTAACGTATCAGACGATGAAGGCAAAACTCCTTGAAGAAGTCAAAAAGGTCTTCAAACCGGAATTCCTTAATAGGGTCGATGACACCATAGTCTTTAGGCCATTGACACGGGATGATCTCGAATATATAGTCGAGATCGAGATAAAAGAGGTTGAATCAAGGCTTAAGGATCAAAAAATATTTATAGAACTTGCAAAAGAAGCTAAAGACTTCTTGATAGAACGGGGATTCGATAAGATATTCGGCGCGCGGCCGCTCAAAAGAACCATTCAAAGATTTTTGGAAGACCCATTGGCTGAAGAGATAATAAAAGGGAATTACAAGAATGGAGCCAATGTAAAGGTTGCCGCGAAGGCCGACCATCTTGAGTTTAGTTCTTCTTAATGGCGCTATGAGGAATATAAAGGCAAGACGGCGGTTTAGGGCTTTACTCATACTTCTTCTTGCTGTAAGCATGGTGGCGTTCTTTGAAAGCAGGATTGAGGCATTCGCTCCGCAATTCAAGAGCCTTGCAGAATCAAATATAGAAGAAGCCTTTGGTAAAAAGATAGACATATCTATCGGAACGATCGATGGCGGGATCATCCGGCCTTTTGTCTTAAGAGATGTAAAGGTATTGGGGAACGATGGTAAGATTTCGTCTCAAGTATTTGAGATAAATAGCATGGTGTCGAATTACAGGATCTGGGATTTCATATTTTCTAAAGTATTATCCAGGACGCTGAAAATAGCCATAGACTTCGGCACAAAGAATAAAGAAGTCTCGGGGTTTATAATTATTAAAGGCGGGTTCGAAAACGCCTCGATCAAAGGTTATGTAAGTTTATTCGGCTCCGATCGGATAGAGGCCAAGGGTAAGTTGAAAAACGGGATCGCTCGCATGATCCTGAAGCCGAAGGAAGGTATGGTCAAGGTTGAAGCAAATTTTACTCCTATCGGGGTATTGCTGATAAATATAGCCGTACATCATCTTAAACTTCGGACTTTTGATATAACAGGCGAAATAGTTATAAAAAATATAGCGCCAAAGAACGCGATCGACGCTGGGGACGGCTCGCTCGAAGGTGAGATCGAAACAAAAAATTTGATCTTGAATTATAAGCCTTTTTTGAATGTCAAGGCATTATACAGGCTTTCGAAAGAGGCATTGGAGATTTCAAATTTAGACATGGGCAAGATCTTTTACATAAATGGCAAGTTTGGTTTAAGAGAGCCATATCTTATAGATGCGGTTGCTGTCACGGATAACGTGAATTTGGGCCAGATACTATCGATGTTCAATCCCAGATACACAACTTTCTTAACAGGGACAATGAATTCCAAGTGGGAGTTTAAGGGCGCGGCCAATTCGTTGAAGAGCAAGGTGCGTCTCGAAGTGAAGAAGGGCGATATAGGCGGCATGAACTTTGACTATTTAAGCGCTGACCTAAAAGGGGACGGCCCGATGGTAAGGATAGAGGATTCGAGGATAACGCGTCAAAGCGGCTATTTTGTTCTTGCGGGCGATATGGATTTAAGAAAGATTGGCAAAGACAGCCTTTTCGAGAATCTAAAAATAACAGACGGAGAAAAGACTATGCTGTGGGACGCTTACGACACCGCAAAATGGCAGGCAGGGCGCGAATTCAGGATGAAAAAAAAGGTAGTGGGCGATTTTAACGTCGGGTTTAAAAAATTTGTCAATGATGAGAAGGTTGACGAGAGCCTTCGGGAAAGAGACCAGTATGAGCTTGAGTACAGCCTTCATCCTAATGATAGTATAAAGGTAAGATTCGGGGACAATAAGAGCTTCTTCGGGTTAGAGCATAAGGGTAAGTTCTAAAAACTAAATAAGGAAAGAGGCCGTGCTAAAGGACCTTGCCGTGATTTTAGGTAAGCGTTTTATCGAATTCGTAAGGTATGCGGGCGGGACATCGATACTTTTGGGAGAGACGCTCTTCTGGATACCAGTGCCGCCTTTGCGGAAACGTCATATACTCGAGCAGATGTCGAAAATCGGCGTTGACAGCCTTCCGATCGTATCTTTAATAAGCCTTTTTACCGGCATGGTGTTAGCGCTGCAGAGCGCTTACCAGATGCAGAAGCTTTCGGCCGAGATGTATATAGCGTCGCTTGTCGCGCTCTCTATGACGCGAGAACTGGGGCCGGTCTTGACAGCTTTAATAGTCGCAGGCAGGATAGGCGCGTCGATAACCGCAGAAGTCGGCACGATGAAGGTCACGGAGCAGATAGATGCTTTAGAGACACTCGCAACAAACCCTGTAAAGTATCTGGTTGTTCCGAGATTCCTCGCTCTTGTGATAATGATACCGCTGCTTACTCTATATGCCGATGCCATAGGAGGACTAGGCGGGTATCTGATAGGCGTATATAAATTGAACATAAGCCATTCCATGTACATGAAGATGTCATGGGAGGCATTGACATATAAGGATATCTATACAGGCTTGATAAAAAGCACGTTCTTTGCGGTAATAATATGTATCATAGCATGTTTCGAGGGTATGAAGGCCGAAGGCGGGGCGGAAGGCGTCGGGAAGGCCACAACATCAAGCGTCGTTACGAGCTTCATCTTGATAATAGCGTCAGACTGCTTCTTTACGGCGTTGTTCTATTTTTTAACATAAAAAATATTTATGATCGAAATAATAAATGTTTGTAAATCTTTTGACGGGCATAAGGTTTTAGATAACTTAAACCTTAATATACAAACAGGCGCGACGACCGTTATAATAGGCAGGTCCGGTTGCGGCAAGTCCGTCCTCTTAAAGCATATAATAGGTTTGTTGAAACCGGATTCAGGCCATGTATTGATCGACGGGAAAGACATAACGCGCATGGATGAGAAAGAGCTGAACGATGTGAGGATGAAGTTCGGCATGCTCTTCCAGGGCGCGGCGTTATTCGATTCATTGACTATATTGGAGAATGTGGGTTTTGCGATGTTGGAGCATACCAGCGCGTCTATGGCCGAAGTTGAAAAGAGGTCCAGGGAGTGCCTGGCGCTCGTCGGGCTGAAGGATATCGAGAACAAAAAGCCCGCGGAATTATCCGGAGGCATGAGAAAACGCGTAGGCCTTGCGCGGGCTATACTTGTGAGGCCGCAGATAATGCTTTACGATGAACCGACTACAGGCGTTGATCCGATAATGGGAGATTCGATAAATGATCTTATCATAAAACTTCATACAAAACTTAACGTCACATCCATCGCGGTCACGCACGACATGACAAGCGCTTATAAGATAGCGGACAGGATAGCGATGTTATATAACGGAAAGATCATATCGGACGGAAAACCGGAAGAGATAGAAAATTCAAAAGATCCGATAGTGCAGCAATTCGTTACCGGCGCCGGAACAGGGCCGATAACAGAAGGTATCGATTTCGAGCATTTAATTTAAGAAAGATGTCCTTCTCTTTGCCGCGCCTCGTCATATCCATAGTGGCGGGAAAAGGATCAATTTCGCTTCGTAAAATTGGAGGTTAATAAATGGATAACATAAGGGTTTTTGAATTGAAGGTCGGCATATTCATAATGATAGGCATTGCTGTCCTTTTCATCATCGTCTTTTCGATAGGGGATATAAATTTTATAAAAAAAGGCTATCACATCAAGGTGGACTTTGGTTTCGTTGATGGCATCGGACCCAGCGCCCCTGTCAGGCTCGCCGGAGTAGGAGTTGGCCAGATCGACGGCCTTAGAGTATATTACGACGAGAAAGAGAAGAGGACAAGGGCCGAGCTAAATGCGTGGATCAAGGAAGGCGTTAAGATAGAGGACGATGCCGCGGCTACAATAAATACTCTTGGATTCATGGGTGAGAAATATCTGGAGATATTTCCCGGTGCCTGCGGTAAAAGATTCTTAAAAGACGGCGACCTTTTAATGGGCAGGGACCCGACTTCTTTGACTAAAGTTTATGAGAATCTGGCAGGCCTGACCGATTCCGTTACCGTCATAGTGAATAGACTAAAGAACGGGGAAGGAACTGTGGGAAAGTTATTGACAGATGATAAAGTATATAAGAACCTCGAGGAGTTTACCGAGGATATAAAAAGAAATCCTTGGAAGTTGTTAAATAGGCCGAGATAATGACAGGACGAGGGGGATAATTTATGACCGTATTATATTTAAGGGTATTTTTCGTTATGGTAAGTACAATAGTGGGATATTATGTCGGCGCGTTATTGGGTGATTACAGTATTACATGGCGGGCCGCCGGCGCCGTTGCAGGCTTGATCAGCGCCAGCTTTATCGTTGTAATAGAAGTCGTCATGAGGAGATTTTCGATAAGAAACCTATCGGCGGCTGTGTTCGGCCTCATATTCGGTTTCTTCATGGCATGGATATTGACGAGTGTCCTGAAACTTATTCCGATGAGTATAGAATTATTCTCGTCACTGCAGATAATCCTCATTCTCATATTCTGCTATTTAGGAATGGTCATCGCCATGAGAGGAAAGGACGAATTTAATCTCATAATTCCTTATATTAAATTCGTTAGGCAGGATGAGCGAGAGGACGTAGTTCTACTTGATACGAGCGTTATTATCGACGGAAGGATAGCCGATATATTGCGGATAAAATTTGTAGAAGGGCGTATAGTGATCCCGAGATTCATTTTGAGGGAATTACAACAGATAGCTGATTCACAGGACTCGCTGAAAAGGAACCGAGGCCGGCGCGGCCTCGATATATTGAATAAGATACAGAAAGATTCTGCCCTGAATGTGAAGATACAGGAGGATGACTTCCCTGAGATAAAAGATGTCGATGCAAAATTGGTGAAGCTTGCTCAGCTCCTCGGAGCGAAGGTCGCCACCAACGATTTTAATTTGAACAAGATAGCTGAGCTGCAAGGCGTGATAGTGCTTAATATAAATGAACTTGCCAATGCGTTGCGTCCGGTAGTCTTGCCAGGCGAGACCATGGAAGTGCGGATCTCTAAGGAAGGTAAGGAATATAACCAGGGCGTAGGATATCTCGACGACGGGACAATGGTCGTTGTAGATAATACAAGGCATTTAATAGGGCAGGTCATAAAAGCCACTATTACGAGCGTGCTTCAGACATCGGCAGGCAGGATGATATTCGCGAAATTAGAAGAAGGGCAGAGGCAGCAAGGCGGCTGGAAAGGTAGATGAGTCCCGCCCTTTCCTCAAAAGAGAAAATGTCTATAAAAAGGGGCGGGGATGAACCCCGCCCATTCTTAAGGGCAGGGTAATGAATAGGAGAATGAGCGGGGTGAAGACTGTCGCGATAATCCCGGCAGCCGGTTCGGGGAAAAGGCTGAAGTCCAAAGAAAAGAAGCCCTTCGTGCTATTGGGCGGTAAACCCTTAATAGCGTATTCGCTCGAAGCTCTTGCCGCGGCCAAATATATTAACGGTATAATAATTGCGGTTGAAGCGGAATCCATAGAGCGCCTAAAAGAAATAATAAATAGATACGGTTTTAAGAAAGTAATCGGGATAGTTAAAGGCGGGAAGACGCGTACAGAGTCCGTTAGAAATTGCTTCAGAGCGATCGACAAGCCTTGCGATATAGTTTTGATCCATGACGGCGCAAGGCCATTTCCCGAGACAAGAACAATAAGAGATTCCATTCGTTACGCAAAGAAATTCGGCGGGTGCGTGGCCGCGCGGCCTGCGACTGACACCATAAAATTAGTCGACAAGAATTTGTTTGTCGAAAGAACGCTCGATAGAAAATATTTATGGAGCGCGCAAACGCCGCAAACCTTCAGATACGATATCCTGAAAAAAGCATTAAGCCGTATTAAAGGTAATCTGAATATGACTGATGACGCTTGTGTTTTGGAGCGCTTGGGTAAGACCGTTAAGATACTTAAATCCTCGGCCCGCAATATAAAGGTAACTACCAAAGAGGATTTAAAAATAGCGGAGGCGCTGATATGATCCTAAGCCCTTTTGACGTACAGCTTTTATTGGATAAGATTAATGAATAATATAATCGGAAAGATGATAAAGAGATATGCGCGATAACGGATTGGTTTGTCAAAAGAGCGGGGTAAGAATAGGCATAGGATACGACATACACAGGCTTGTCGAGGAAAGGCCGCTCTTTTTAGGCGGAGTTGATATACCTTATGTAAAAGGGCTGATAGGGTATTCGGACGGAGACGTGGTCTTACACGCCATAGCGGATGCGCTTTTGGGCGCGCTGTCGCTGGGTGATATCGGCGAGCATTTTCCGAACACCGATCCAGATTATAAGGATATACAGAGTAAAGAGATACTGAAGAAAGTAGCGGAAATGGCCGCGTCAAAAAATTACGTTGTAAATAATGTCGACACAGTAATAATAGCAGAAGAGCCAAAGATCTATCCGTTCAAAGATAAGATGGTAGAAGTGATTGCCGAAATTTTAGGCGTAGACAAATCACGGATTAACATAAAGGCGACTACCAATGAGGGCGTGGGTTCTATTGGTAAAGGCGACGCGATAGCGGCTTATGCCGTCGCGACACTTGAAAAAGAGGTGAGACATGACAATCTGCCTTAGTTTGCTGCTGAATATAATTTTGATACTAGTAATCTTCTGGTTGCTTGTCGCGGCAGCTTTCAGAAAAGAGATAAAGGCTGTCTTTGAGCGTGATCCTGCTGCGACAAGCTTCTTAGAGGTGCTGCTGACCTACTCGGGCCTGCACGCGCTGGTATTCCACAAGATAGCCAAAGCATTTTTGAAAATGCGCATACCGTTTCTGCCAAGATGGATTTCACAACTAGGGCGCTTTCTTACCGGAATCGAGATACATCCTGGCGCTAGAATAGGCGAAGGTCTATTTATAGACCATGGCATGGGTATAGTTATCGGTGAAACCGCGATAATCGGTGATAATGTCACCATGTATCAGGGCGTTACGCTTGGCGGGACAGGCAAGGAAAAAGGAAAACGTCATCCGACGATAGGAGATAATGCGGTTATCGGCGCCGGCGCTAAAGTTTTAGGGAATATTACGATAGGTGATAATTCTTATATTGGTTCCAATGCCGTTGTTATTAAGGATGTGCCGAATAACTCGACTATTGTGGGAGTGCCTGGCAGGATCACAAAGCAGGACGGTAAAAAGATTGATGTAAGTTTGGACCATATCCATGTTCTAGATCCGCTATTACAGGAGATAGAAGAGCTGAAGGAGAGGTTAGACAGATTAGAGAAGTGAACCCCGCACCTTCTAAAGAAGGCTTACGTGGCGGAAGAAGGTGCGGGGTGAACATCCGCACCTTCTTAAAGGCGCGGGATGGACGGAGAAGGTGCTTAGGTGAAGATATATAATTCTCTCACAAGGACGAAAGAAGAATTCGTATCCCTCAAAAAAGGCAAGATAGGAATGTATATATGCGGCCCAACTGTCTACGATGAGCCGCATATCGGACATGCCAGAAGCGCCTACATATTTGATTGTATCCGCCGTTATTTTGAATACAGAGGATACGAAGTGACGTTTGTAAGGAACGTCACTGATGTGGATGATAAAATTATTGACAAAGCGCGGTCAGCTTTCAGCCATCAGCTTTCAGTCATCAGCCTAGAAGAGGCCGCCGGTCAAATATCGCGGCAATACCTCGCTTCGTACCACGAGGATATGGCATTACTCGGGATTGGCGGCCCGGATAAAGAACCTAAGGCGACAGAATATATCTCCAAGATGGTTAAATTTATCGGGCTTCTTATAGAGAGAGGACGCGCTTACGAGGCGAACGGCGATGTCTATTTCAATATAAGGAAGGCTAAGGATTACGGAAAGCTGTCAAATCAGAATCTTGATAAGATGGAGGCAGGGGCGAGGGGCTCTTCGGGAGAGGATAAGAAAGATCCGCTCGATTTCGCGTTATGGAAAAAAGCGAAAGATACAGAGCCCTCATGGAATAGTCCCTGGGGAATGGGCCGTCCGGGCTGGCACATAGAATGTTCCGCGATGAGTTCCGATATACTGGGTGATGAATTCGATGTCCACGGCGGAGGAGTCGATCTCATATTTCCGCACCATGAAAATGAGATAGCTCAGTCCGAAGGGGCGGGTAAGGCTTTTGCCAGATACTGGATACATAACGGCCTCCTGACTATCAATAACGAAAAGATGGCCAAATCTTTGGGTAATTTCGTATCTATAAAAGATTTTATATCTAAGTATAAAGACGCGGATTATCTGAAATTGCTTTTTCTGAACACTCATTACAGGCATCCTGTGGATTATACCGAAGAGAAGATACAAGAGATGATGTCCCAGAAAGAGCGATTCTTGATCCTGTTTGATAAATTAGATAAGATCAAGGAGCCGGAACCGCGGTTTAAAATAAAAAAAGTTACCACGGCGTCTACAAATTCTACAACGCGATTCGAAGAGGCGATGGATGATGATTTTAATACACCCATGGCATTGGCGGTATTATTCGATCTCGTAACTTACGCTAATATATATATGCAAGGGAAAACGTCATTTACAGAATACGAGGTTAATGAACTCATTGTTATAAAAAGAGTTTTGACAAAACTGGCTTCGGTCTTTGGCCTTAATCTTTCAAAACTTATTTCGAAAGAAGAAATCGACGAGAATGATATTCTAAAATTAATAGAGGAAAGGGACGAGGCGCGGCGTTCAAAAGATTTTAAAAAGTCTGATCTTATAAGAGATAGGTTGGTGATGAAAGGCATCATACTCGAGGACACAAAAGACGGAACGACATGGCGAAGGAAGCCTTAAGAAGAGGCATACTTATCACATTCGAAGGCATTGAGGGCTGCGGTAAAAGCACGCAATCCATGCTTCTCTTTGAATACCTGAAAAAAATACGGCTCAATTCTGTGTATACGCGTGAGCCTGGCGGGACCAAGCTCGGCGAAGCGGTAAGAAGAGTGCTTCTAAATTCGAACGGCATACGGATATCGGATTTGGCCGAACTTTTTTTGTTCGAGGCATGCCGCGCGCAGATTGTGAAAGAGATAATAAAACCGGCGCTTGATAAGAACTCTATGGTTATAAGCGACAGGTTCAGCGATGCCACAGTAAGTTACCAGGGATATGGCGGTCGTGTGGATTTGACGGTGATAAAGACGCTCGATAGAATAGCGACGGATGGCGTGGTCCCCGATCTTACCATTCTTTTGGATATAGATACCGCGGAAGGCCTGAAAAGGGCCCGTAAAAAAGGCGCCGACAGGATGGAGTCAAAAGATATCGCTTATCATAAAAGGGTTAGGGCGGGCTATTTGAAATTGGCAAAAAAGAATCCCAAGAGAATAAAGGTTATAAAGGTTGACGGAGCGATCAATAAGGTTCAGGCGCATATAAGAGAAGAGGCGGAGATTGTCCTTCGCGGATTTAAAAGGTCAAGATAGCGCTGTGTCATTTCTAAAATCAGCGATAAGTAATAATAGATTATCTCACGCCTATATATTTTCCGGACCCGACGGCGTTGGAAAGCGCCTTACCGCAATAAATTTTGCGAAGGCCTTAAACTGCGAGAGGGCCTCCTCATACGAGGTGTGCGAAATGTGCCTGTCATGTAAAAAAATAAACGAGTCTTTGCATCCGGACATATCTATTATAAGTCCCCAGAAAGAGGGCGGCTCTATCAAGATAGAAGATGTGCGCCAGATCATAAAGGATATTTATCTTAAGCCGTTTGAGGCAAGGAAGAAAGTTTATATAATAGACGGCGCTCAAGATATGAAGCATGAGGCAGCGAACGCGTTACTAAAGACCCTGGAAGAGCCTCCGGCCGATTCTATCCTTATATTAATAACTGAAAATCTAAAGGCGCTTTTCCATACTATCGTATCACGCTCTCAGGTAGTCAGATTCTTCCCATTAAAACTGAAAGAGATAGAAGGGATTTTGACAAAAGAATATTTACTCGATGGAACACCCGCGCACATATTGGCGCACCTATCAGGCGGCAGGCTCGGCGAGGCGATGAGATTTAAAGACGATGATATTTTTACCAAAAGGGCTTCGCTCATGAAAAGCATTTCGTCCAGACCGTTGAATTTAGATTTTGACAATGTCCGTAAAGAAGATTTCAGGCTTTATCTGAATATACTTTTAAGCTGGTACAGAGATATACTTAATATGAAGGTTGGATTAGAAGATTATATGCTTGTAAATATCGACAAAAAAGATATAATCTCTAACGAAGCAAGGCGGATGAGTTTTGAATATCTCGAAGACGTCATAAGTAATATCGTATCAACTTTTACCTATTTAGATCGGAATGTTAACCAAAAGCTCGCGATGAGCGTATTAGGTATTAAAATAAATCGGGGGAGTTAATGTACGAAGTAATTCAGGTAAGGTTAAGGGACGCGGGAAAGATCTCTTATTACTCAACGGGCGGGATGAAGTTTAAGACGGGAGATTATGTGGTCGTAGAAGCCGACAGGGGGTTAGACTACGGGCAGGCGATCTCAGAAGCTGAAGTCATACTCGATTCGGATGTCGAAGAGCCGTTGCGAAAGGTGATAAGAAAGGCGAACCCATGGGACATGCACCAGATAGAGAAGAACAAGAAGAAGATAAAAGAGGTCATGGATACCTGCTCCAAGAAGATACAGGAACGTCACCTTGCGATGAAACTCATAGACGCCGAATTTTCTTTCGACCGCTCGAAGATCATGTTTTATTTCACGGCCGAAGGCAGGATCGACTTTAGGGACCTCGTAAAAGACCTGGCGAACGTATTCAAGGCAAGGATAGAGTTAAAGCAGATAGGTGTGCGCGATGAGGCCAAGATGCTGGGTGGTTTCGGGCCTTGCGGGAGAGTGTTGTGTTGCGCGACGTTTTTAAAGGATTTTGAACCGGTTACGATAAAGATGGCCAAAGAGCAGAACCTCCCGCTTAATCCGACCAAGATATCGGGCCTTTGCGGCAGACTTATGTGCTGCCTGAGTTACGAGCATAAGACTTATAAAGAGCTGATGAAAGGCGCCCCGCGCGAAGGAGACGTCATAAAAACAGAAAAAGGCTCAGGCAAGGTTATAGGTATTAATGCCATCAAGCGATCAGCAACCGTTGAGCTTGATGACGGAAGCCTGATCGAAGTGCCGTATAAGCAATAATGAGTAAATTCTACATCACAACCCCGCTTTACTACGTAAATTCAAAACCACACATAGGCCATTCATATACCAATATCGCGGTAGACGCCCTATCACGGTTCTACCGTATGAAGGGCTATGATGTCTTCTTCATGACAGGGACAGATGAGCATGGCGAGAAGATAGAAAGGGCGGCTCTCGCCAAAGGCTTGAAAGAAGGCGAAGAGAAGAAGTTTGTAGACGAGATAGTCCTGACCTTCAAGAATCTATGGCATAAGATCGATGTCCAATATGATTATTTCATAAGGACGACGGACGATTATCATATAAAGAGCGTGCAAGTCATATTGGATAAGTTATACAAAGAAGGCAATATCTATAAGAAAATATATAAAGGCTGGTTCTGCACTCCTTGCGAGACATTTTGGTCTGACGCGCAAAGCGATGACGGGCTGTGCCCTGATTGCAAGAGGCAGCTAGAAAAACTCGACGAGGAAAATTATTTTTTTAAGATGTCAGAATACCAAAACTGGCTCATCGATCACGTAAATTCTAACCCTGCTTTTATAAAACCCGATTTCCGCAAGAATGAGGTCCTGGGATTTTTGAAAGAGCCGCTTCTCGATCTATGTATATCGAGGCCGAAGAGCCGTATGTCATGGGGCATAGAGATACCGTTCGATAAGAATTTTGTAACGTATGTGTGGTTTGACGCGCTCATAAACTATATATCAGGCATAGGCTATCCGCATGATATGGCGCGTTTCAAAAAATACTGGCCGGCGGATTTCCATATCATAGGCAAGGATATTTTACGTCACCACGCGGTCTATTGGCCGGTCATGCTGCATGCGCTTGGCATCGAGCCGCCCAATACGATATTTGCCCATGGATGGTGGGTAGTTAAGGGCGAGAAGATGTCCAAATCTAAAGGCAATGTGATTGAACCGCTTAAATTGATAGAAGACTATGGCATAGATGCGTACAGATATTTTCTACTAAGGGAGGTATCGTTCGGACTCGATGGAACTTTTAGCGAAGAGACTCTTATTTTGAGATATAACAGCGATCTCGCTAATGATCTGGGAAATTTATTGAATAGAACGCTTACGATGGTCGAAAAATACTTTGAAGGTAAAGTGCCGGAAGTCAAAGGTCAAAGCTCTAACGTCAAGGGCGCGGAAGAGTTAAAAACCAAGGCAATTAGTTTAGCGGAGGAATTAAATGATGCGATGCCGCAATTGGATTTTGCGGGCGTATTGTCAAAAATATGGGATGTTATAAATACCGCTAATAAATTGATAGAGGATTCAAAGCCGTGGGCCCTGTCGAAAGAGAAGAAGGCGGATGAGCTTGCTTCTTTGCTCTATAGTCTATTAGAAGCGCTTAGGATAATTTCTCTATCGATATATCCATTTATGCCGAGCGCTTCAAGGAGTATAATGGCTCAACTGGGTATAAAAGAAGACACGGAAAAAATGAAATTAGCCGATATAAAAGTTTGGGGCAGGTTAAAAACCGCAGCAAAAGTTAATAAATCCAAGCCGCTATTTCCCCGGATAGAGACTTAGTCTGATAAGGGTAATTAAATGATTATTGATACTCACTGCCATCTTGACTTCAAGGATTTTGATAATGATCGCGATAGCGTTATAGATAGAGCCAGGGAAAAAGGCGTTGTAAGGATCATAAATGTCGGAAGCTCCATCGAAGGGAGCCGTCACGCGGTAGAACTCGCCAAGAAATACGATATGGTCCATGCCTCAATAGGAATTCACCCTCACGAGGCAGGATCAGTAACAGATAAAATAATAGAAGAGATCAAGAATTTAGCCCATCAGGATAAGGTAGTCGCGATAGGCGAGGTCGGCTTAGACTACTACAGAAATCTATCGTCCAAAGATAGCCAGCAAATTGTATTCAAAAAATTCATAGATCTTGCTTATCAATTAAAACTCCCTTTAATTATCCATTCACGCGAGGCCGATTCAGATATGTTGAGGATCCTGAAAGATGAGAAGGATAAACAGTTGACCGGAGTCGTCCACTGTTTTTCCGGAAGCAGGGAATTCTTGAAAGAATGCCTCGACATAGGTTTTTATATTTCGTTTACTTGTAATCTTACATTTAAGAAAGCCGAAGCTTTAAGAGGAGTGGCGAAAGTCGCGCCGATGGAAAGAGTTCTTCTGGAGACGGACGCGCCTTATCTTTCTCCGGAAGGCCTGCGCGGGAAGAGAAATGAGCCCGCGCACCTTACGTACCTTGTCGATGAGTGGGTTAAGCTGTCGGGACTTTCTAAAGAAGACATAGAAAGAATAACGACGCATAACGCTAATGAACTTTTTAAGTTGAATCTGAAAGAACAAAATTCCAAGATCGCTTATGAAATACGAGATTCGTTATATCTGAACATAACCAATGAGTGTACGAATAATTGTTCTTTTTGCATAAGGGCGCAAACGGCTTTTTTGAAAGGGCATAATTTAAAACTCGATAGGGAGCCGACTGCTGAAGAAATTCTTAATGTGATAGGCGACCCTAATAGATACAGAGAAATAGTATTCTGCGGCTACGGTGAGCCCACAACGCGGCTTAATGTAGTAAAGGCCGTTTCAAAAAAATTGAAAAAGAAAGGCGCAATAATTCGGCTTGTCACTAACGGCCACGGCGATCTGATAAATTCGAGGCCTATAGTCAAGGAGATAGTCGGCCTCGTCGACAAAGTTTCAGTGAGCCTGAATACCGATAAGGAGGATCTATATAATAAAATTTGCAAGCCGAGATTCGGGCCCCATTCATATAAAGCGGTCATGAACTTTATCAAAGACTGCGTTGCTAATAATATAAAAGCGGAAGTGACTTGTCTGAATCTGCCGGGCGTAAGTCTTAAAGAATGCGAGAGGATAGCGGAGTATTTGGGAGCAAGTTTTAGATCAAGATCTCTAGGGATTGTAGGTTAGACCATATGAATAAAATAATCGGATTTATTCAAAGGGAACGTTTATACATACTCATATTAATATTCGTTTTGCTGTTTAATTTAGCCGCTATTTTACATGGAGAGTCAAAATCAAAACAGAAGGT
>MHFG01000002.1 GCA_001804065.1 Omnitrophica bacterium RIFCSPHIGHO2_02_FULL_46_20 | reverse complement strand
GGTGACGGCGAACTTACTATAACAGGGATAAACGGGATACAGGACGCGAAAGTCGGCGACATAGCTTTTATAGCGCATTCCAAAGATGAAGATTTCATATATTCAACTAAAGCCTCCTGTGTTATCGTTCCTAAAGACATAAGAAAAACATTCAATAAATCATTAATAAAAGTAGATTATCCATCACTTGTCCTGTCCAAGATAATAGAGTTTATACTGCCTGACAGCATCCCGCATCCCAAAGGCATCCATAACACCGCTGTAATATCGCAAAGCGCCGCTATCGGTAAAAATGTATCTATAGGCCCTTACGTGGTTATAGGCGATAAGGTAGTTATAGGCGATAATACGGTCATTTATTCTTTTAGCTATGTCGGTAAGAACTCTAATATGGGGGCCGATTGTATTATCTATCCTCATGTAACTATAAGGGAAAGCATAATAATAGGCAGCAGGGTGATAATCCATCCTTCCGCCGTTATTGGCAGCGACGGCTTTGGATACGATACTTTAAGAGATGGCAGTCATGCTAAGATTCCGCAGCTCGGAACCGTTATAATAGAAGATGATGTTGAGGTAGGATCCTGTGTAACCGTAGATAGAGCCAGATTCGCAAAGACAGTTATAGGAAAAGGCTCTAAGATAGATAGCCTGGTCCAGATAGCGCATAATGTCATAATAGGCCCATATTGTCTCATAGCGGCGCAATCCGGCATAGCAGGAAGTTCCACGCTTGGTAGAAACGTAGTCTTTGGGGGACAGGTCGGAGTTACAGACCATGTGAAGATAGGCGATTTTGTAGTCGCCGGCGGAAAAACAGGAATATCTAGATCTTTCCCTGCCAAGACGACACTGTTCGGTTATCCGGCAAGACCAGCCGATAAGGCCAAAAAACTCATAGCGTCAGTAGGGCTGCTTCCGAAATTGTTTGAACGGGTAAAAATGCTGGAAGCCAAAATAAAAGAATTAGAGAAGAAGTGATAAAGCAAAAAACGATCAAGGACCCTGTTGTCATTGAAGGGATCGGCCTCCAGACAGGGTCTAAGACGAAGCTAAATTTTAAAGGCGCTCCCGCTAACAGCGGGATAAATTTTATCAGGGTAGATTTACCAAATAAGCCCCTGCTAAACATACAATCGCTTTCTTTTGACAAATCGATGGGCAATTCGCGCAGGACTACTTTGAGCGTTGGCCCGGTTCAGGTGCAGACTATAGAGCATCTCCTGGCCGCCCTATCAGGACTGGGTATAAATAATATAATAGTAGAGACTGACGGCGTGGAACTACCCGGTCTCGACGGAAGCGCGAAGGAATATGTCACAACGTTAGAAAAGGCCGGGATCGTAGAGCAAGACGCGCCCCTTAGGACAATTACGGTTGAAAAGGAAATCTGGTGCTCGGACAAAGATTCTTTTTTAGCGATTTTTCCATACAACGGTTTACGCGTCTCATATTTTCTTTCTTATCCTACGCCAAGCATCGGAGAGCAATTTTTAAGCCTTGAGATCTCTGAAGAGGTATTCAAGCGCGATATAGCTCCAGCCCGCACTTTTTGTGTCGTAGGGGAAGCGTTAGTTCTTTTGGCATTAGGTTTCGGTAAAGGCTCCTGCTCCAAAAATACTCTCATTATGGGGAAAAGGGGCCCGGTTGGGAATAATTTACGTTTTCCCGACGAGCCGGTTAGGCATAAGATACTCGATCTTCTGGGCGATCTATATTTGGTCGGAATGCCGTTAATAGGGCATGTAATCGCGGTAAAGAGCGGACATAAGCTCAATATGGAGATGGTGAAGAAACTAAAAGAAAAGATTTGAGTATAATAAGGAGAGAAAAATGCAAAGAGAAGAACTCGATATAAAAGGCAAGATATTGGATGTAAACATAATACAAAAGATACTGCCGCACAGGTATCCTTTTCTGCTCGTAGACAGGATAATCGAATCGAGCGAAAAAAGGATCGTTGGCATAAAAAATGTTACTATCAACGAGCCTTTCTTCCAGGGGCACTTTCCCGGCCAGCCGATAATGCCAGGCGTATTGATAATAGAGGCGATGGCGCAGGTAGGCGGGGTCGGAGCTCTTAACATGCCGGATAACCTGGATAAGATAGCTTATTTTTTGAGTATAAAAGAGGCGAAATTCCGTAAAGTAGTTGTGCCGGGAGACCAGCTGGTAATCGAGGTAGATGTGCTAAAGACAAAGTTGAGTATTATGCGGATACGCGCAGTCGCGAAAGTCGCGGGCGAAGTTGTAGCTGAGGCAGAGCTTATGTTTGCATTCGTTACGCCAAATAAATAATATGGCGAGAATCGGTTTAGTCGCGGGATATGGTGAATTGCCAATAATATTCGCTAAAAAAGCGAAGGAGAAGGGCGATACTGTAATCGCTTTAGGGCTTAAAGGCATTACGTCGGAAGAGCTGTCAAATTACGTTGAAAAGATCCATTGGTTCGAGTGGGGAGATCTGAAAAAAGCAATGCTGCTTGCCGTTACTGAAAGACTTCGCAAGATCGCCCTTTTGGGGAAGATAAAAAAAGAGAGCCTGTTTAAAGACAGTAAAAAATTTGACGAAGAAGCAAAAAAAATCATGAAATCAGCGGGCGGCAAAAAAGATTATGCCGTGTTAAAGGGAATAGCGAATTTACTGAAAACGATAGGTGTAGAGGTTATTGATCCAACGCCATATTTAGGCGAGCTGGTTCCTTTAAAGGGAGTTTTAACAAAAAGAGCGCCTGCTCAAAGTGAAAAAGATGATATTGAATATGGGCGCGAAGTCGCGTCAGGGCTGGCAAGATTTGACATAGGGCAGACAGTTGTTGTAAAAGATAAGACGATAATCGCGCTTGAAGCCGCGGAAGGCACGGATGATACAGTCAGAAGGGGCGGAAAACTTGTAGACGGCGCCTTCACCGTCGTGAAAATGGCCCGCCCTGACCAAGACGCGAGATTCGATATTCCGCTCGTAGGGTTGGATACAGTAAAGACAATCGCGGAATTTAAAGGAAGTGTTTTAGCGCTCGAAGAGAAGAAGACGCTTCTGATGAATCAGAAAGAAGTAATAAAGCTCGCCGACGAACATAACATCGCAATAATTGTCTTGTAGAAATTTCCGGCAGAGTCTAAGGGGCGCCACCGAGACTGTGTCACCCCACGCGGGCGCATGGATTGAAACTATTGTAAATATGGAAGACAAGCGTTCGCGGCGCGCAGGCGCGCTCCCTGCGGGCCTAAGGAGTCTTTGACTTTTTTTAGATCAGCGATCATAGAGTATTTTTTTGACGCGTCGCTGATTATCCCAAGAGATGCCTTAGCTATTCTTTCAGGGGTCGCGTCATACTGCAGCAATTCCGGCACGATCACCCTGCCCGCTATTACATTTACAAGGCCTATGACCCTGATCTTGGCGACGATCTTGTATGCGATATAGTTAATAAGACCTGTTTTATATGTTATTATAAAAGGCGTTCCAATAATCGCTGTTTCAAGAGTCGCGGTACCTGACGCGACAATCGCGAAATCCGCCGCGCTCAATATATTATACGCGTCTCCATCGGCAATTTTTATATTTGTACCCGAATCTTTAACGGCTTTCTCGTATAATTCTATCGGCAGATCGCGATATTTAGCGATTATTACTTGTATGCCGTTTAATTTTTTATCCATTATCTTAACGGCTTCGACCATCATTTTTAGAAGCATGCTTACTTCAGTCATCCTTGAGCCGGGAAGCAGTGCTATTATCGGCCTGTCCTCCGCAAGACCGTATTTTTTCAATATCTCGTTCTTTTGTAAATCCGGTTTTACCGCTTCTAAAAGCGGATGGCCGACGAACTCTGCCGTTACCCCGCGCTTTTTGTAAAGTTCTTCCTCGAACTTAAAAAATACTATTATCTTTGCGGCGCATTTCTTTATTATATCTATCCTGTCCTCTCCCCAAGCCCACACCTGCGGGCTTATGTAATAGATTACAGGGATATTTCTTTTCTTTAATTCCTTGGCAATCCTTAAATTAAACCCGGGGTAGTCGACGAGTATCGCTAGATCGGGCTTTTTTGAATCTACTTTTTTGAGCAGGTCCTTAAAAACTCTGCCTATCGTCACTATATTTTTCAACACATCGACCAATGCCACTACGGCAAGTTTTGATATATCGAAATCTATATCGACGCCGGCCTCTAGGCATAAATTACCCCCCAGGCCAAAAAATTCTATATCCGGTTTTAAAATTTTTAAGTCTTTTACCAGGTTTGAGGCGTGTAAATCCCCTGAGGGTTCTCCCGAAACTATGAGGATCTTTTTAGATGGGCCCATCGCTGTCTTTTGGATTTTGTACTTCGGTCTCGATTGGTCTTAACCCTCAAGCTTTTGTAGAAGGGTTTATCTTTTTTATTATTTCCAACGCCACCTGAAGCGCGCGCTTTCCTTCAACGCCCGAGACTATTGGTTTTTTGTGAACCCTGACGCATTCGATAAAGGATTCGAGCTCTTCTTTTAACGGCGCCACTTTTTTTACCTTGACCTTCTCTTTAAGGATTTTATCGCCTGTCTTCTTGAATATCGTGACTTCCTGATTTAGGTAATCAAGCGATATGTAAGAATCTTCCTGGAATATGCGTATCTTTCTTACGACATCTTTTGTGACACGGCTCGCCGTAATATCCGCAATCGTCCCATCTTCGAATATGAGCCTTACATTCGCGACATCTTCATGCGCCGACATTGTGCTCAATCCAACAGCCTCGATATTCACAACATCCTGCTTTATCAGGCCGAGGACAATATCTATGTCATGTATCATAAGATCAAGCACTACGCCGACATCTTCAACTCTTTTATGGAAAGGCCCCAGTCTCTGGCATTCTATGAATTTAGGTTTTTTCAAATATTTTTCAAGGGCCATGACAGCGGCATTAAACCTCTCCACATGGCCCACCTGTATTATAAGGTCCTTCTTCTGGGCGATCTCTATGAGTTCATCGGCTTCGGAAAGTGTCTTTGTGATAGGCTTTTCGATAAGGACGTGGATTCCGCGGTTTAAGAAGTCTTTTGCTATATTATAGTGGAGGCTCGTAGGGACGACTATGCTTGCCGCCTCTACTTTATCAAATAGGTCCTCATAATCAGCGTAACTACGTGTGTGATACTTTTTACCTATCTCAAGCGCCCGCTCAAGGTTACAATCACACACCCCAACCAGCTCTACATTATGGAGATTAGAGCATACCTTGGCATGGATGGCGCCTAGATGGCCTACCCCTACAATACCTACCTTGATCTTACTCATATTTTGTTGATTATATCATTTATTTTGGGCATTGGCAAGCCGCAAGCCATTAAAATTCCCCTCGACAAAGGCCTGCCCTTATGTTATCATATCCAACTACATATGAGAGAATACACTAGATTAATCAGGTTTGTCTTGCCCCATATCTGGGTGCTTGTACTGGCGTCTCTCTGCATGATAGGCACGTCTGCCTTCAGCGGGGTATCCATAAGCATGATAATACCGCTTATAGATAATATCATAACCGGTAAAAAGATGGCCATACCGGGAGATATATTAGTCCCCGCGCAGCTAATGCGCCTCATAGATATCGTGAATGCCATGCCTCCCATGGAGCTTCTCAATAAGATGACCATCCTTGTGCTGATATTCTGGTTATTAAGGAACTTCTTCGAATTCTGCCAGTCATACTTCATGAACGATGTTGCCCAGCGCGTCATAAGGGATGTCAAGAATACTATATATGAAAAACTCATGAACCTTTCCATGGATTTTTACTCCAGAAATCCTACCGGTAAACTCATGTCACGGATAACCTATGATGCCGCGGTAATAAGGGATTGTATCTCAACGGGACTGACCGATCTTCTTTACCAGCCGATCCAGTTAATCGTGTACCTGGGCCTGGTCTTCGCGGTGAAATTATATTTCGCGATATCCTGGTGGCTGATACTTATAAGCTTGGCGCTGTTTCCATTGGTTATATATCCCGTCGTAAAGATCGGCAAGCGCTTGAAATCCATATCCAGGCAATCACAAGAGAGCATGTCGGATATTACTACGACTCTCCACGAGACGATATCCGGTATACGCATGGTAAAGGCTTTTTCCATGGAAGAGAGAGAAGCCGGAAGGTTTAAAAAGCAGAACCAGCAGTTTTACAGGCTTGCCATGAAGTCGACGAAGAGGGTGATAGTGGTGAGTCCCATAACGGAATTCGCGGGCATGTTCTGCGTAGCTGTAATTTTATGGATAGCGGGCAAGGAGATACTCTCGGGCTCTCTTTCAGCAGGGGCGTTCGTTACATTCCTTGCGGCGCTTTTATCGCTAATGAAACCAATGAAACGCCTTACCAATGTTTACAGCATTAATCAGCAGGCGATGGCAGCCGCCTCGCGAATCTTCGAGGTTCTCGATACAAAAGAGATTGTCGTTGAAAAACCAAATGCGGAGGAACTTGCTTTCTTTAGAAGAGAAGTGAAATTTAAGAACGTATTCTTTGCCTATGATGATAAAGAAATATTAAAGGACATAAGCCTCGCCGTTTCAGCCGGAGAGATAGCCGCTTTTGTGGGCCCAAGCGGTGTCGGCAAGACCACGCTTGTAAACCTTATCCCGCGTTTCTATGACGCTACAAAAGGCAGTATTACCATAGATGGCGTTGACATACGCTATTGCAAATTAAAATCTCTAATGTCGCAGATAGGCATAGTAACACAGGAGACAATACTCTTTAATGAGACGGCCGCTTATAACATAGCCTACGGGCGCAAAGATCCTAAGAAAGAAGACATAATAAAGGCGGCAGAGATAGCGAACGCTCATGCATTTATAATGAAGATGCCCAATGGTTATGATACCATAATCGGCGAACGCGGATTCAGGCTTTCGGGAGGCGAAAAGCAGCGCCTTGCGATAGCGAGGGCAGTATTTAAGAACGCGCCTATATTAATACTGGACGAAGCCACTTCGCAGCTTGACACAGAATCAGAGATACTAGTTCAGGAAGCGATAGACAGGATGATGAAAGGCAGGACAGTCTTTGCTATCGCCCACCGCTTGAGCACCATAAAGCACGCGACGCGTATCTATGTTTTAGACGGCGGCCGCATAGTCGATGTTGGCACTCACGATAGCCTTATACAGAAGGACGGACTGTATAAGAGATTGTATGATATGCAGTTTGGGCCGGCCTTGATTAAATAACCCTTCGGCATCTTGACTTTGTGCCTCGACTTTGCTCGGGTTGTAGAAGCGTAAAGCATGAAAGTAGTTGAAACTATAGAACTTAAGCGTATAATATTAAATCCAACTAGTATGATTCAAGGAGATATCCTTCTCCCGCCGCGCCTCGTTATATCCATAGAAGCGGGATCAGGATCAATTTTGTGAAACAAAATTGAAAGGAAGGTAACTTAAAAGATGGTAGAATCAACATTGATGAAGAGTTTATTGGAAGCTGGTGTTCACTTCGGACACGAAACGAAGCGCTGGAACCCAAAGATGAAGAAGTATATCTTCGGCGAGAAGAATAAGGTCTATATAATAGACCTTGAGAAGACGCAGAAAGCGATCCTCAAGGCTTGCGGATTCTTAAGGAAGACAGCTCAAGAGGGCGGCAACATACTTTTCGTGGGTACAAAGAAACAGGCGCAGGAGATAATAAAGGAAGAGGCCCTGCGCTGCGGCATGTTCTATGTCAACCAGAGATGGCTCGGCGGCATGCTCACTAATTTCCATACGATAAAGAAGAGCATCAAGCGTTTAGAAGACCTGGAAAGCATGAAGGAAGACGGCAGGTTCGATAAGATCTCCAAGAAAGAAGCGTCTCAACTGAATAAAGAGGCGTTTAAATTAAATAAGAATCTCGAAGGCATACGCGCAATTAGCAAGCCGCCTAAGGCGATGTTCGTTGTGGATTCTAAAAAGGAAGATATCGCCATCAAGGAAGCGCGCAAGATAGGTATCCCGATAGCTGCGCTAGTAGACACCAACTGCGATCCCGACGTAATTGACTATCCCATACCGGGCAATGACGATGCTATACGCTCGATAAAACTTATTACTGGCCTTGTGGCTGATAGTATCATGCAGGGAAGACAAGAGTTTGCCGCGGGAAAGGCTCAAGAAGAAGCTGAGGCAGCAGCCGATACCGAAGGCGAGGAGATAAAGGTGCTGGATGAGGAAGTGGAAGAGCTTGTAGAAGGCGACATCAAGTTAAAAGAGGACGAAGAGCTGCCAAAGGGCGAGCCCATAAAGAAGGCAAAAAAGAAGCCGATTAAATAAATATCGCACATCGACGCACGATCTACGCCTGCCTGTCGGCAGGTGAGGAATGACAAAATTATAGAGAAGAGGCAATCATGATGGACGCAATAAAGAAACTCAGGGATAAAACGAGCGCCGGTATCGTTGATTGCAAAAAGGCGCTTAAGGAATCAGGCGGCGATATCGACAAAGCGATAGAGATATTAAGAAAGCGGGGCGCCGTACTGGCGTCTAAAAAAGCCGGGCGGACAGCAAAAGAGGGGAGGATCGAAAGCTACATACATTTAGGCGGCAAGATTGGCGTGCTCGTAGAGGTCAATTGCGAGTCCGACTTTGTCGCGAGAAACGATGATTTTAAAGCATTCGTTAAGGACATAGCGATGCAGATAGCCGCATCAAGCCCGCTGTACCTGAAGAAAGAAGACGTGCCCGCGCAGGCCGTCAAAAAAGAGACCGAGATAATAAGGGCTCAACTTACGGATAAGCCGGCCGCCGCTATCGAGAAAATAACGGAAGGAAAATTGAATAAATTTTTCGAAGACATATGTTTGCTGGAGCAGCCTTTCATAAAGGACGCAAATCTTAAAGTTAAAGACGTATTGACTTCGATGATCGCCAAGATAGGCGAGAATATCGTGATAAAGAGGTTCGCGCGCTATCTTCTCGGAGAAGAAATATAAAGAGCTGTAATCTTAAGGCCAAGATGAACAAACCGATATTCAAACGCGTAGTTTTAAAACTTAGCGGAGAGGCATTACAGGGCAGCTCAGAATACGGCATCGATTACAACGTTCTTGTCTCGATAGCGCGGCAGATCAAAGAGGTCAAGCGGCTGGGAGTCGAGATAGCGATAGTTATCGGCGGCGGCAATATATTCAGAGGCGTGGCGGGCTCTACAAAAGGTATGGACAGGGCGAGCGCCGATTATATGGGCATGCTCGCGACAGTAATAAACGGCCTTGCCTTACAGGACGCCCTGGAGAAGAACGGTGTATTCACAAGGGTCCTGTCCGCTATTGAGATGCGGCAGCTCACCGAGCCTTATATAAGAAGGCGCGCCATACGCCACCTCGAAAAGGGGCGGGTAGTGATATTTGCCGGCGGCACGGGCAACCCATATTTCACAACCGATACGACAGCGGCTCTTCGCGCGATAGAGATAGGCGCCGAAGTTATTATGAAAGCGACAAAAGTGGACGGGGTTTATTCTTCCGACCCGGTTAAAAATAAGAACGCGAAAAAATACGACACGCTCCGCTATATAGATGTCCTTAAAAAAGGCTTGAAGGTAATGGATGCTACAGCGACGAGCCTGTGCATGGATAACGAGCTGCCTATAATAGTATTTAATCTCAAGAGAGCGGGAAACATAAAAAGGGTTATAATGGGCGAAAGAATAGGGACAACCGTAAAAGGGCGAGGGCGAGCGGGATGAATCCCGCCCATTCTTAAAGGCGGGTTAGAATAGGAGAATGAGCGGGATGAACGCGAAAGATATAATAAAAGATACGGAAGCGAAGATGAGGAAGACCGTTGAAGCGACCCAGCGTGAATTTTCCGTTGTGAGAACAGGCAGGGCCTCGACGTCTTTAGTAGATAGCTTGAGAGTCGACTATTACGGAGCGCCGACACCACTGCGCCAGATCGCCAGCATAACTACGCCGGACGCCAGGCTTGTCATGGTCCAGCCCTGGGATAAGAACGCGTTAGCCGACATAGAAAAAGCGATACTAAAATCAGAGATAGGAATTACTCCTACAAATGACGGCAAGGCTATAAGACTATCGATACCGCCGCTTACGGATGAAAGACGCGGCGAGCTTGATAAGATACTGAAGAAGATTGCCGAAGACGGCAGGGTCTCCTTAAGGACCTGCCGCCACTCCGCGGTAGAGCACATAAGAAAGTTAGAGAAAGACAAGGCGATCACGGAAGACGATAGGTTCAAGTCTCAGGAAGAAATTCAGAAACTTACCGATAAATATATAAAAGAGATAGACACTTTCCTCGCCGGTAAGGAGAAGGAAGTACAAGGGTAAAATTGGGCCTCCGCCTTCGCATTCAATGCATAATAACTCGAATGCTTCGGCGGAGTGCCCGCCGAAGCGCCATGTCTATTACAAATTGAATACGAAGGCGGGCCGCTAGCTCATCTGGTAGAGCACCACACTTTTAATGTGGGCGTGCCGAGTTCGAGTCTCGGGCGGCTCACCACTTATCTTGTCTCGAACCAGAGAGGCAGAGAATAAGGCGAAGTAGCCGACATTTTAATGTCGGCTACTTTTTTATGAATTATCGTTGAGAAAACCAGAGACATCGCGCCAATTTGCGCGATCCTGCCAGCATTGGTGCTATCCATCGGATTACGCGAATCAGGCCAAAATTGGGCCAAATTACGCGCTTATAGTCTCTCTTTCTCTCATAGTTAATCGATGCGCAGTTAATGGAATATTGGGCGAATATTTGCGGAATTCGAATCACCAATTATTAGCGATAATTCCATTAACTGGTTTTGACCAGATTAAGGCATTAAACGCTAAAAATCTCTCTAAGATCGAAACAGAGAGTTTTGTATTTTTCAAACATTTTTTTCTTGACTTTTACCAATTATATAATACAATATGTATATACAATATATGAAAGAAATCAGATGGAACGCACTAAAAAGCGAAAGGTTAAAACGGACGCGAGGCGTTTCGTTTGAAGAGATTATCGCTTCCAGACTAATCGATATACGCAAACATCCGAACAGAGAAAACCAAAAGATCCTTATTTATCAGCATAAAGGTTATATGTGGGCTGTGCCGTATGTAATAGAGGGCGAAGTGATTTTTTTAAAAACAATATATCCAAGCAGAAAATTAATGAAACTTTACAAAAAGGGGAGGCGTTATGAGAAAGATTAAGTTGACAAAAGAAGAGCGGACAATCGAAGAGAGCCTTGAACACTTTGTTCCCATAGATAAACAGGGGTATGACCAGATTGTTCATGCCATTGCCGCAAGGAAAAAGGACGCGGTCCTAAACATCCGTGTTAATAGTCACGATCTTGCAAGCATCAAACATAGGGCGCAGCAGCTGGGTATTAGATATCAAACCTTTATCTCCGAGGTTATTCATAGAATAGCACAGGCACACTAGTGGATGAAAAATTGATGAACACCGCTTTTAGTTTAACTATCGCAGAAAAATATCGTAGCCCATCGCAAAAAATCCGTATCGCAACCGAAGATTGGGTTAAAAAGCAATCTTATTGCCCATCCTGTGGATGTGATATCAGTAGCTATGAGAATAACAAGCCCGTCGCAGACTTTTATTGTCTTAAGTGCAAAGAAGACTACGAAATACTGGCAAAATATTTTATATAAAAGATAAAAAGGTTGAGTCCCAAAAAACTGTACTTAACAATTGGAAAAAGACTTTATTTTTGAAAAATGAAAAAGAGCTTTTAGCAAAGGGCTGGATTTTGGATATAATGAATTGTATTGATCAGCTCGGTAAGCAGAATTTTACTTTGAATGAGCTCTATACATTTGAAAATTATCTGAAAACAAGACATCCAAATAATAAACATATAAAAGATAAAATACGACAACAATTACAATTTCTAAGGGATAAAGGTTATTTAGAATTTGTGACAAAAGGGAGGTATAAATGTGCAAAATAGAATGAAAAAATATATTTTTTTAACAGCCGAAGGAGCAACATTTCAACCAAAAAGCGAATCATCGGTCCCTGCTATAGATAATCTGCAAGTAATAGGGTTTACCGAGGGGATATCCGCTAAAAAAGCTTTCAAAAATCTTTTAAAAGAAAATCCATATTTATTCGAAACCTCTTTTGATGAAATATTTGCCATTCCATTACAGAGCAGCAAGAAACATTATTTTTTGTTAAAAAACTAAATTTTATAGTAGGCCTTCGAAGAGATGGGTTATGTTCTCAACGTCTCTCTTGCGAAAAAAGGCCTCCTGCAGGATATCCTGAAATAAACACCTCTCCAAAACAAGATCTTGATACTTAACAGCCTATTTTAAGGGGCATAATCTATTACCAAGCATTCAGAGATAAGATTTAGTTCGAGTCTCGGGCGGCTCACCACTAATAAAAAACCCTC
>MHFG01000001.1 GCA_001804065.1 Omnitrophica bacterium RIFCSPHIGHO2_02_FULL_46_20 | reverse complement strand
CATCGCGTTAGGCAAGGTCTCCAAAACCTTTCCTTCTACGGTTATCGGTTCCTCTTTTTGCGTCATTTCATGCCTCGCTCTACTTTTATGCGGCCGTCAGTATTTCCGGGCCGTTTTCCCGGACAGCTATCGTATGCTCAAAATGCGCTGAAAGAGTTCTGTCTTTCGTAACCGCTGTCCAGCCATCCTCCAGTATCTCGACCTCAAACGTCCCTGCATTCACCATCGGCTCTATCGCTAATATCACGCCCGGTTCCAGGCTCGGCCCTTTATCAGGCGCTCCAAAATTTGGTATCTCCGGCTCCTCGTGTATCTTCTCGCCTATGCCGTGGCCTACAAAAGCCCTCACCACGCTGAAACCATTTGATTCTACAAATGTTTGAATGCTGGCAGATATATCTGATAATCTTTTGCCTGGCCGCGCGTTTTCTATTCCGCGGTAAAGCGCTTCTTCCGTAACCTTCATTAATGTCTTTGCCGTATCGCTGATCCTGCCTATGCCTATTGTTATGGCGGCATCGGCATAAAAATTTTTGACCTTTACGCCTACATCGATACTTAAGATATCGCCTTCTTTAAGCGATCTATCAGACGGTATACCGTGAACTACAACCTCGTTTAGCGAGGTGCAGATATTAGCCGGATAGCCTTTGTAGTTTTTAAAGGCTGCCTGCCCGCCATGCATTAGTATCTCGTCAGACGCTATTTCTTCAAGCTCCTTAGTTGTCGTGCCTGCTTTAGCGTATTTTTTAAGTTTCTCCAGCGTTAAAGCAACGATCTTGCCAGCCGATCTAATTTCGCTGATCTCTTCATCGCTTCTACGTATTATCATATCAACTTTGCGTCTGAAAAAACTTGACGAAGTTCCTTGAACAGCTCGTTTACCTCAAGAACTCCTGACACCTTCTTCAATATTCCTTTTTTCGTGTAATATTCGATTAAGGGGCGCGTCCGGCCCTCATAAACTTTTAATCTATTCTTAACTGTTTCAATACTGTCATCGGGCCTTTGGAACAATTCAGCGCCGCACTTGTCGCATATACCTTCTTTTTTTGGCGGTATATTCTTAATATGGAAGTTGGCTTGGCACTTTTTACATACCCTGCGGCCTGTTAATCTTTCGATCGCGATCGCCTCCGGGATCTCAAAAGATAATACGAGGTCAATGCCGTTTGACATCTTCTTTAACGCCGCGTCAAGATCTTCGGCCTGTCTCAATGTCCTGGGAAACCCGTCAAGGATATAACCTGATTCCGCGTCCTTTTGATTCAGCCGCTCGACCACGATCCCTGTCACAACCTCGTCGGGGACAAGCTCGCCCTTATTCATGAAGACTAAAGCCTTCTTTCCAAGCGGTGTGCCGTTTTTAACGGCGTCCCTTAAGATATCCCCCGTAGAGATATGCGGGACTTTATAACTCTTAGAAAGAACTACGCCTTGAGTGCCCTTGCCCGCCCCGGGCGGCCCCAATAAAACTATCTTCACATCCGCACGCCTTACCTTCTAGATCTTAATCGACCTTTTTTCATGAAACCTTCGTAGTGCCTCATCAATAGATGCGACTCTATCTGCTTCATAGTATCCAGCATGACTCCGACGATGATCAATAAGCCTGTGCCGCCGAAGAAGCTTGCCACAAGATACGGGATCTTTAACCAACCCGATATTATGCTCGGGAAAACGGCTATGAGCGCTAAAAAGAGCGAGCCGGGAAGCGTTATCCTGGTCATAACGAAATCTAAGTATTCGGCGGTTTGTCTTCCAGGCCTTATCCCCGGAATAAACCCGCCGTATTTCTTCATGTTATCCGCGACGTCTACGGGGTTAAATGTTATTGCCGCATAAAAATATGAGAAAAATATTATGAGAATGGAGTAGGAGATATTGTAAGCCCACCCGCCTTCTGTCAGCGACATCACTATCTTTTGAAACGTCTGATTAGGAATAAAACCGGCGATTGTCGCGGGAAACAGTATTATACTCTGCGCGAATATGATCGGTATGACTCCGCCCTGGTTTACTCTTAATGGGATGAACGTCGACTGACCGCCGTAGACCTTCCTGCCTACTACTCGTTTCGCATATTGTATCGGGATCTTGCGCTGCCCTTGCGTCACAACTATGACCGCGACTATGACCAAGACCAGCATCACGATCATCAAGATAAGGGTGAAGGGATCGAGCTGAGCCTTTTCAGGCGCAAACGGCGAAAACAAAGCGTAAACCTGATATAATGCCGTCGGGATACGCGATATGATACCGGCCGTTATGATCAAAGACATGCCGTTGCCTATGCCGTATTCCTGTATCTGCTCGCCCAGCCACATTATGAACGCTGTCCCGCTCGTAAGCGTGATGACCGTCAGTATCCTGAAAGACCACCCGGGAAACTGCACTATTTGCAGGCCCTGGAACCTCGCGGGATTCTCAAGCCACACCGCGATGAAGAAAGACTGAATCACGGCAAGCGCTACAGTGCCATATCTTGTATACTGTATTATCTTCTTCTGCCCTGCCTCGCCTTCTTTCGCGAGCCTTTCCAAAACCGGTATTACCGCGGTCAATAACTGCAGAATGATCGACGAAGATATATACGGCATTATCCCCAGCGCGAATATCGTTAATCTCGATATTGCGCCTCCGGAGAACATATTCATTATGCCAAAGAGCGCGCCGCCCTGTGAGTGGGCTAAATTATTAAAGAATACCGCTAGCTTCGCGCCATCGACTCCCGGCGTAGGTATATACGCGCCTACCCTGTAAACGGCTATCAAGGCAAGCGTAAGTATTATCTTCTTGCGTAGATCGGGAATCTTTATCGTATTTACAAAGGCTTCAAGCATATTAAGCTAAACCATCGAACTTCGCGCCGGCTGAAGCGAGCTTCCTCTTCGCGTTTTCTGAGATCTTATGCGCCTTCACGGTAATAACCTTCTTTAAATCGCCGCCGCCCAAAATTTTTATAGGCTCTTTAACGCTCCCAATAAGACCGGCTGACTTCAATTCCTCCGGCCCTATGGTAGAGTTCTCTTTGAATCGATTTAAGGATTCGATATTTACCACCTGATAAACATTCTTAAAAGGCGCGTTAAAGCCTCTTTTAGGGATGCGTCTTACGAGCTGCATCTGTCCGCCTTCAAAGCCCGGCCTTGTAGTCCTGCCCGAACGCTTCTTCGCGCCCTTGCGCCCTCTGCAGGAAGTCTTGCCGTGGCCTGAGCCTGAGCCCCTTCCCCGTCTTTTCGTATTTCTATTTGCCCCTTTAGGAGCCCCTATTTCGTTTATCTTCACCCCGCTCATTCTCCTACTCGTTATCCCGCCTTTAATTGAGACCTGTCCCCTTGGGACCTGACCCCAATCACCCTTTAAGAATGGGCGGAGTTCACTTAGCTATTCGTCCTTATATATTTTTCTCTCTAACCTTAATTTTTTCAATCCGTCTACCGCCGCCTTCAATACGTTCATGGCCGTATCAGAACCCAAACTCTTAGTTAAAATATCTTTAATGCCCGAAGCCTCGCAAATCGCTCTGACGGCGCCGCCCGCTATGACGCCTGTTCCCGGAGCCGCGGGTTTCAACAAAACCTTTGCGGCCTTGAAATGGCCGATAATCTCATGCGGTATGGTCGTCCCTCTCATGGGAACGACAAAGAAGCTCTTCTTTGCGTCGTTCAAACCTTTTCTTATCGCGTCAGCAACTTCATTACCCTTGCCAAAACCTAAACCGACATTTCCTTTTCCGTTGCCCGCAACTACAAGCGCGTTGAATGAGAATTTGCGCCCTCCCTTTACGACCTTTGCGACCCTTTTTATAGCTACAACCTTCTCTATATATTCCTTGCCTTCTTCGGTTTGTCTGGGCCGGTATCCGCCCCTTCTTGGATTTACAAATGGCTTCGCCTCTTCGACCGGCGAATTTTGCGGAGCTTCGTTTTCTTTTTTATTATTTGTTTTATTGTCAACCAACTCTTTCTCCCTCTTTCTTATCCTTCGACGCCGATGGGCGCGAAGGGTTCAAAAACTCAATCCACCCTTTCGCGCCGCATCAGCAAGCGCCTTCACCCTGCCGTGATACAGATATCCCGCTCTGTCAAACACGACTTTTGTGATGCTTTCTTTTTTACATTTTTCCGCAAGCACAGCGCCGAGAAGGCTTGCGCCTTTTACATTTCCCGCGCTCTTAGCGAGCTTGCCCCTTAAATCCGGAGAGAGCGTTGAAAGCGATATTAGCGTTTTGGCCGCCGTATCGTCGATGATTTGAGCGTAAAGATGGTTGATGCTTCTACGTATGCTAAGTCTAGGCCGCTCCTTAGTCCCTATGATCTTCTTCCTTATGCGCTTATGCCTTTTCTCTCTACCTTCAACCTTTAACCATTTTTTCATATGCCGACCTCTTGCTATTGCATATGGAACCTCTCCCGAATACAATGCGAGGTTTCATATGCCGGCCTCTTGCTATTGCATATGGAACCTCTCCCGAATACAATGCGAGGTTTCATACGCCGACCTCATACAATCGCCTGTCGAAGGGCTTTATCCCGCGCCGCCAGAGCCTGTTACTGCCTTGCCGGCCTTGCGCCGGACATGCTCACCCACATATTTTATACCCTTGCCTTTATACGGCTCCGGTCTATAGAAATCTCGTATCTCTGCCGCTGCCTTGCCCACCTTCGCCTTATCGATTCCCTTTATCACTATATTCGTCGGTTTTGGTGTTTCTATGGTAATACCTTCGGGTATATTAAAGTTTATAGGGTGCGTGTAACTTAATTGTATATTAAGGGCTTTACCCTGAACAGCGGCCTTGAAGCCTACTCCCGTAATCTCCAACTCTTTCATATAGCCGCTTGAAACGCCGATAGCCATATTATTTATCAAGCTGCGTATAAGTCCGTGCGTCGCCTTGTCCTGCTTCTCTTCCGAAGGCCGCGTTACAACGATCTTATTATCTTTAATCTCAACCTTAAAACGCGGCGGGATATTGTAAGTCGATTTCCCCTTTGAGCCTTCCACTGTAATGACATTATCAGTCATCGCCGCCTTTACGCCGCTCGGAAAATCTATGGGTTTCTTTCCTATCCTTGACATATTATTCCCTTAAAATTTCTCTACCAAATATAGCAGAGGACTTCTCCGCCCATCTTTTTATCCCGCGCCTCGTTATCAGCCATCAGGCCTTTTGATGTTGATATGATCGCTATGCCGAGCCCGCCATAAACCTTAGGTAGTTCATCCGCCTTCTTGTAAATACGCAAACCGGGCCTTGATATCCTTTTTATTCCAAGGATTGCCGGCGCGCCATCTTTCGCGTATTTTAAATATACGCGTAAAATACCCTGCTTATTATCCTTCATAAGTTTAAAATTTGAGATGAAGTATTCTTTTTTGAATATACCCAATACCCCTTCCGCTAATTTGGAACCTTTAACCTCAACGATTTCCTTCTTAGCGCGGCTTCCGTTCCTTATTATCGTAAGCATGTCTGCGACAGAATCTGTTACCGCCATTATTGTCTCCTCAAATTTGCGAAGCAAATTTCCCTTCGCTGCGGAAGCGCCTCTCCTTAATTCACCAGCTAGCCTTGACCACGCCTGGAATCTCGCCTCTGGACGCAAGCTCTCTGAAGCAAATCCTGCAGAGCTGGAAGCGCCGCATGAAACCGCGCGGCCTTCCGCAGAGTTTGCACCGATTGTATTTCCTCGCTTTGAACTTCTGCGGCCTAGAGCATTTTACTATTAGCGATGTCTTTGCCATGTCTTCCTTACTTTTTGAACGGCATCCCGAAGAATTTCAAAACTTCAAATGCCTCTTCCCGCGACTTTGCATTCGTCACTATCGTTATATCCATGCCGTGCGTCTTCATTACCTTATCTACGTCAACTTCCGGAAATATTACCTGTTCGTTCAATCCGAATGAATAATTACCGTGACTGTCGAATGAATCCTGCGATAGCCCTCTAAAATCTCTTATCCTCGGGATAGCGACTGCGATGAGCCTGTCGAGAAATTCATACATCATCGACCTTCTTAATGTAACCTTGCAGCCTATCGCGGAGCCGCGCCGTATTTTGAAATTCGCTATGGCCTTCTTCGCTCTGGTAGTAACAGGTTTCTGTCCTGTTATTACGGCAAGTTCGTTCTGGGCCGCTTCCAGCATCTTTATGTCCTGCGTCGCCTCGCCCAAGCCGATATTGACAACTATCTTCTTGAGCCGCGGCACCTGAAGGCTGTTCTTATAGTTGAACGCCTTCATCATCTCAGGCACTATATTGTTTCTATAAGCAGTAAGCAGCCTTGGCGCAGTCATGATTAGATAACCTCTTTACAACGTTTACAAAATCTGGACTTTGTTCCGTCCGCTAATGAGCTCATCCCAAGGCGCGCAGGCCTATTGCAGGTCTTGCAGAGCAGCGCAAGGTTTGATATGTGTATGGGGCTCTCTTTCTGCACTATCCCTCCATGAGGATTGTCCTGTGATTTACGCGCATGCTTCTTAATATAATTGATACCTTCGACAAGAGCCCTTCCCTCGCGCGGGTATACCTTGAATACTCTGCCTGACTTACCTTTATCCTTGCCTGCCAGGACATATACCGTATCGCTCTTCTTTATCTTATTCACCCTTAAATGACCTCCGGCGCGAGTGATATTATCTTCATAAAATTTTTATCCCTAAGCTCACGCGCAACAGGGCCGAATATTCTCGTTCCTCTGGGATTCATCTGCAGGTCTATTATAACAATGGCGTTTCTGTCAAATCTTAAGACGCTTCCATCGGGCCTTTTAATGGGGGCCGCGGTTCTTACGACCACGCCTTTACAAACTTCGTGATCCTTCACTATAGCATCCGGCGCGGCTTCCTTAATGTTGCAGGTTATGATGTCGCCTATGTTTGCGTAGCGCCTGTTGCCGCGGCCGATGACACCTATCATGGATGCCTTACGGGCGCCGGTGTTATCCGCTACATCCAAAATCGTTCTCATTCTTATCATATCTTGCCTTCAATCTTTACCCCGTTAGAGATTCCATACCATAACTTACAGCTTTTTAACAATCTCAACCAATCTCCATCTCTTTGTCTTGGAGATGGGCCTGGTCTCTTCTATTTTAACGACATCGCCAACCTTGGCTTCGTTTTTCTCGTCATGCGCCTTAAATGTCGTATGGCTCCTTACTAATTTATTGTAAACAGGATGCGAAATGACCTTGTCTACGACAACCGCGATGGTCTTATCCATCGAATTGCTTTTAACGATACCTATGCGCTCTTTGCGTTTATTCCTTGAAACATTACTTTTTTGCATTCATCTTCTCCCGTATGATCGTCTCGCACCGCGCTATTGTCTTGCGCACCTCGTTGATTTTATGCGGCTTCTCAACCCTCCCAGCCTCAGCTTCTGTCCTAAGATTGAAGAGCTCCTTCTTTAAGGATTCTTCCTTTATATTTATTTCGTCGATCGTCATGTTTCTAAGCTCATTAGACTTAATCATAATCAACCATGCGTCCTTGTAATGAATTTTGTCCTCATCGGTATCTTAAACGCCGCCACCCTCATTGAACTTTTCGCGAGTTCGAGCGGAACTCCATCCATCTCAAATAGTATTTTACCCTTTTTTACAACAGCTACCCAGTAGCTGGGATCGCCCTTCCCTTTGCCCATCCTAGTCTCAGCGGGTTTCTTCGTCACCGGATGGTCCGGGAATACTCTTATCCAGATCTTGCCTCCGCCTTTGAGGTGGCGTGTCAGCGTAACTCGCGCGGCTTCGATCTGTCTGTCCGTAAACCAGCAATTCTCCAGCGCCTTCAAACCGAATTCGCCGAAGGAAAGAGTTGAGCCCCTGAATGATGTCCCGCGACGCCTTCCGCGCTGAGCTTTTCTGAACTTTACTCTTTTCGGCATTAAAGTCATGACATTGCCTCTATTGCGCTATATTTTTATTATTTAGACTCTCTTCTCTTCCTGCGCCTCTTCGACATGTTTATCCAATATTCTATCGCCTTTATATATCCAAACTTTTATACCTATAAGTCCATATTTTGTAAGCGCCTCTGTAAATCCATAATCTATGTCCGCTCGCAAGGTTTGCGCCGGTATAGAGCCGACACGATAACTCTCGCGTCTTGCTATTTCCGCGCCGCCAAGCCTCCCACCGCAGATTATCTTCACGCCTTGGGCGCCTGAATCGAGCGCGTTTTGCACTGCCTTCTTCATCGCGCGTCTATGGGGTATACGTTTTTCAAGCTGCAGCGCGATATTTTCTGCCACGAGCTGAGCGTCGGCGTTAGGATTCCTTATCTCTTTTATGTCGATAATAACCTCTTTCCCGGTTATCGCCTGCAACTCTTCTTTTAATTTCTCGATCTCTGAGCCGCGCCTGCCTATGATTATGCCCGGCCTGGCCGTAAATATCAGCACACGGATCTTTTCACTTGCCCGCTCAACCTCGACTTTCGATACCGCCGCGGAGGAGAGCGCATTTTTTATATGTTTCTTCAATTTTATATCTTCAACCAATAATTTCGGAAAATCATATTTATTGGCAAACCATCTCGACTTCCAATCATATATGTATCCGACTCTAAAACCATAGGGGTGTACTTTTTGACCCATTATATCCTCTTTCCGCGCTTTGCTCTTATATGGTCAGGCTATTTTTTATGGATTTTCCGCTTTTTCTCTTTATGCCCAGCCTCTTTTTCTTTCATTTCTTTATTCGGAGCCTGAACCGTCTTCGCTTTTTTGATCTTAGATTTTTCTGCTGCCTTAGTCTCGGCGGCGGCCCCTGTCTTTAGCCTTAAAACATCTAGTTCTACCGTCAAGTGGCTGGTATGCTTATGTATTGAGCCGGCCCTGCCCATCGACGCCGCTCTGAATCTTTTAAGCATTGGCCCCGGATCAGCGATCATCTTAGCGATATATAATGTTGACGTATCCAGGCCTTGAACATTCCCTTTCGCGTTTGCGACAGCCGATTTCAACAAGTCTATCGCGTAACCGGAAGCCCTCTTCTTAACAGCGGAAAGGATCGCTATGGCTTCTTCCGCTTTCTTGCCTTTAACCAGAGGTATGACCAATCTAAATTTCCTCGGCGATATCCTTGCGTATCTTAATATTGCTCTCGACGTCATTATCTTATGTCAACTCCCTTGACACTTCTGTCGCGGCGCCGTGCTTCCTAAATGTTCTCGTGGGCGCGAATTCACCGACCTTATGCCCGACCATATTTTCCGTGACGTAAACCGGAAGGAATTTTCTGCCGTTATGAACAGATAATGTCACGCCGACAAAATCCGGCGTGATAACAGACCTTCTTGCCCATGTCTTTATGGGTTTTTTATCGCCCGACATCGTCGATTTCTGGACCTTCATCAGAAGCTTCTCGTCTATGTATGGGCCTTTTTTCGTTGACCTCGACATTATTTTCTCCTCTTCACTATGTACTTATTGGAATGTTTTTTATGATGCCTCGTCTTAAGGCCTTTAGCGTATTGTCCCCACGGGCTTCTTGGCAATCCGCCTGATGCCTTGCCTTCGCCGCCGCCCATCGGATGGTCATGCGGATTCTTCGCAACGCCCCTCGAATACGGACGCTTTCCCATCCATCTCGACCGGCCCGCCTTGCCTATTGATATGGCCTCGTGGTCAATGTTTCCGACTTGCCCTATCGTAGCATAACAATCCAACCCTATCAGCCTGATCTCTCCGCTCGGCAGCTTCACGTGCGCAGAGGCGCCTTCTTTCGCCATTATGACGCATGAGTTACCCGCCGAACGCGCTATTCTCGCGCCCGAGCCTTTCTTGAATTCAACATTGTGTATTGGAATGCCCGGCGGGATCGTCTCTAACGGAGCCGCATTACCGACCTTTATCTCAGCGGTCTTGCTCGATATGACTTCGTCATTAACATTTACGCCGACCGGAGCAATCATATAACGTTTCTCGCCGTCTGAATATTGTAAAAGAGCGAGCCTGGCAGATCTATTAGGGTCGTATTCGATCGCTATGACCTTTGCCGGAATATCATATTTATCGCGCAAAAAATCTATCATACGGATCATGCGCTTATGCCCGCCGCCCCGGTGGCGCGAGGTGATGCGGCCCCTATTGTTTCTCCCTCCGGATCTCCTCAAAGGGGCCAGAAGGCTCTTTTCGGGCGTACTTTTAGTAATCTCTTTAAAATCTGAAAGGGATGTCCATCTTAACGCGGGCGTTGTAGGTTTATACTTTTTTATTCCCATATGATTTACCTTTTAAACTAAGTCTATCTTGCCGCCTTCCTTTAATGTAACAATCGCCTTCTTCCAATCCGAAGTCTTACCCATAGCATATCTAACCCTTTTGGGCTTTCCTTTTACGGTGAGGGTATTAACGCCATTCACTTTTACCTTATATATGCCCTCAACCGCTTTGCGTATCTCAACTTTATTAGCTCTTTTATCAACCCAAAAAAGGTACTTGTTTAACGGCATGATGTTCGCGCCTTTTTCAGTCCTCAACAATCCTTTTACTATATCGTGCGGATTTTCCATCAGAGCTTAAATCTTTCCGGTATCTTCTCCAAAGCCGCCTTAGACATTACAACAGTGTCGCAGCTTAAAACGTCTGCCGGATTAAAATCTTTATAATTCTTCACTGAAACATCCTGTATATTTCTTGAAGCCCTGCTTATTTTCTTGTCTATCGCATCCAACACAAAGAGGCTTCTCCCCTTTAGCTTCAATGCGTCGAGTATCGCCTGGAATTGTTTTGTCTTGGCTTCAGCCATATCTATCGACTCTATTCCGATGAGTTTTTCATCTAACACTTTCGAATTGAGGCTGGATAAGAGCGCGCTCCTTTTTATCTTCTTTGGTATATCATAATGGAAGTCCCTCGGATGCGGGCCAAATACCTTGCCGCCGCCTCTCCACAGCGGTGAACGAGTCGAACCTGCCCTCGCCCTTCCTGTTCCTTTCTGCCTCCACGGTTTCTTGCCGCCGCCCGACACATCGCTTCTTGTTTTCGTCGAAGCGTTCCCCTGCCGCTGATTGGCATTATACATTCTTAGGAACTGGTATAACACGCCTTTATTGACTTCGCCCGTAAATAATCCTTTATCGAGTTCGAACTTGGCGACTTCCTTGCCTTTGGAATCATACATCGGCACAGTATTGACATTCTTTAGTGGCGCCTTTTTTTCTATTGGTTTCTTTTCTTTTTTAGTAGCCATGATATTCTATCTATTTTTTCTTGGGAGCGGCTTGCCCCGGCCCTTTAGAGCCTTTCTTAGGCGTCTGGGCAACGACCTTATGTTTCACGTAACCCTTTGGCATCTTCTTTGATTCTTTTACCATAAGATAACTGTTCTTATGCCCCGGCACGGCTCCTTTGACGACAAGGAGGTTATTCTCTTTATCAGCCTTCAATATTTCAAGATTCTGTATTGTGACTCTATCTACGCCCATGTGGCCGGGTAAATGATGCCCTTTGGTAACTCGTCCAAGCCGCGCGCCTGACTGTATCGAACCAACGGCTCTATGGAACATTGAACCATGCCCCCCTGGCCCGCCCTTCCAGTTCCATCTCTTCATGCCGCCTTGAAAACCCTTGCCTATAGATGTTCCGACGACATCAACGAAGTCGCCTTTAGCGAAAAGATCCGCCTCTATTCTTTGTCCAACTTTATAAGTGGAAACGTCATCGAGCCTAAGTTCTTTCACAAAACGCAGCGCGTTTACACCGGCCTTCTTGAAACGCCCGGCTTCGACCTTCTTGATAAGCCGCGGCTTACGCTCGTCAAAGCCTACCTGTACAGCGGTATAGCCATCTGTCTCTTTGGTCTTTATCTGGACGACATAACACGGCCCTGCTTCAATAAGAGTTACCGGCAAGGACCTGCCGTTCTCATCGAATATGTGAGTCATGCCTATCTTTTTACCTAGTATCCCAACCATTATTTAGTCGTTAGCAATTAGCTACTTTATCTCCACATACACGCCGGCTGGCAGATCTAGTTTTTTGAGCGCGTCGATAGTCTTTGAAGTCGGATTGACGATATCGAGTATCCTCTTATGCGTCTTTATCTGGAACTGCTCTCTCGACTTCTTATCGACGTGCGGAGACCTCAGAACCGTAAAAACCTCGCGTTTTGTGGGAAGCGGTATCGGTCCGGCGACCATCGCGCCCGTGCGCTTCGCGGTATCCACTATCTCCTCGGCCGACAGGTCCAAAAGCCTGTGGTCATAGGCCATTAACTTTATTCTTATCTTCTGTTGTTGTTTTTCTTGCGCCATTGTTTAGTCGTTAGCGAATAGTCGTTAGTAAATAGTATTGTCTACTCATCGCTGTCCAAATTACGTCATTCTGACCATGAGCGAAGCGAATGGGAAGAATCTTATTACGTCGAGATT